>JBBECF010000139.1:0-2847 GCA_040881945.1 Dongiaceae bacterium
ACGATCCGCAAGGACTTCGCCGAATCGATCGAGGCCAACTCGGTGCACGGCTCCGACTCAGCAGAGACGGCCAAGACCGAGATCGCGTTCTTCTTCGCCGCGATCGAGATCGACGGCTAGGGCGCGCCGGTTCGGCGATCGGCGGCCGGTTGCCTCGATCCCCGGTGAAAATTCGGGCCTCCGGCGGTCCCGCTTTAATCTTCCCTTTACGATGTCCTCCTTAGATTGCTCCGGTACCGCATCTCCGATGCCCGTGTCCGGACTTGCCGATGGCCAATGCCGTAAGCCGCATGATCCTCCTCGTCGAGGACGACGACAAGCAGCGCAAGCTCTATCGCGATGTGCTGACGCACCACGGCCACACCGTCTATGCCGTTAGCGGGGCCGAGGAGGCGCTCACAATGCTGTACAGCAACGTGCCTTCGCTCGTCCTGCTGGACATCATGATGCCGGTCACGAACGGCATCGAGTTGTGCCGGCAGATCCGCAAACTGGTCGGCGATAAATTGCCGATCGTCTTCCTCACGGCATCGAACCAGCTCGGCACCATCCGGGCCGCGCTCGAGGCCGGCGGGGACGATTTTCTCCTTAAGGGCGCCCCGCTTGCGGAGATCATGCGCAGGCTGGACCCGTGGCTGAAGGCGCCGTCGCAGCACAAGACCGCGCAGCACCGGCGCAACGTCCTGGCGGCCATCGCCGAACTGGCCGACTAGCCCGCCTGACCGCCACCCGGGCGGCGCACCGCCGCCTCATTGTCAGAGCAGGAAGATCGCCATCAGGCCGAGGGCCACGACGGTGGCGACGATGCACGCGGTCAGCAGCCTGACGAAGCCGTGCCAGGTGCTCTGGTGTTCGCGAAGCATCTCGTCGTTGGCGGCCATAGGCTCGTTCCCCTCGTCGCTCGTCCGGCCCCGTTATTTAGCCCAGCGCGCCCGCGCTCGCAACCGCCGGATCGACGTCTAGCTTTGCGGGTTGATCGACGGCCCGGTCGGGCCGACGGCGCCGGCGACGACGACCCGGTCGTCCACCACACGCACGCGACCCGCGGCGATCAGGCGCAGCGCCAGGGGATAGGCCCGGTGCTCGGCCTCCAGCACCCGGGCGGCCAGGGTCAGGGCGGTGTCCTCGGGCCGGACCGGGACCGCCGCCTGGACGATGATCGGCCCGCTATCCATTTCCGGCCGCACGAAATGCACCGTGCAGCCGGCGAAGCGCACCCCGGCGGCGAGCGCGCGGGCGTGCGTGTCGAGGCCGCGGAAGGCCGGCAGCAGCGACGGGTGGACGTTGATCAGGCGGTCGCGCCAGCGGTTCACGAACCCCTCGCCGAGCAGCCGCATGAAGCCGGCGAGGCACACCAGCTCGGCCCCCGCCGCCGCCAGCGCGCGGTCGAGCGCCGCCTCGAAGGCGGCCCGGTCGGCGCAGCCGCGGTGGTCGATGACCTGGGTCGGAATGCCGGCCGCCGCCGCCCGCGCCAGACCGGCGGCGCCGGGCTCGTTGCACAGCACCAGCACGACCTCCGCCGGCGCGCCGGCGGCGGCGCAGTCGTCGATCAGCGCCTGCAGGTTGCTGCCGCGCCCCGAGATCAGGACCGCGACCCTCAGCCTGGCCAAGCCGTCGCCATGTTGGTCAGGACGACGCCGGGCATGCCGCGCCGTCGCTCGACGATGCGGCCGATGCGGCTGACCCGCTCGCCGGCCGCAACCAAGGCGGCGCCGACGGCGTCGGCGTCGTTCGGGGCGGTCACCGCCATCATGCCGATACCGCAGTTGAAGGTGCGCGCCATCTCGGCGTCGGCGACGCCGCCCGCTGCCTTCAGCCAGGCGAACACCGGCGGCAGCCGCCAGGCGGCCGCGTCGATCTCCGCCGCCAGGCCCTCGGGCAGCACCCGCGGCAGGTTCTCCAGCAGCCCGCCGCCGGTGATGTGGGCCAGCGCCTTGACGCCGCCCGCCCGCGCCGCCGCCAGGCAGCTCGTCACGTAGATGCGCGTCGGCGTCAGCAGCGCCGCGCCGAGGCTCACCTCGGGCGCAAACGGCGCCGGCGCGTCGTAGCTTAGGCCGCGGCTCTCGACGATCCGCCGCACCAGCGAGAATCCATTGGCGTGCACGCCATCCGAGGCGAGGCCGAGCACGACGTCGCCGGAAGCGACGGTCCGCCCGGTCAGCAGCGCCGCGCGCTCGACCGCCCCGACGGCGAACCCGGCGAGGTCGTAGTCCGCGCCCGCGTACAGCCCCGGCATCTCCGCGGTCTCGCCGCCGACCAGCGCGCAGCCGGCGGCGCGGCAGCCGGCGGCGATGCCGGCGACGATCGCCGTGCCGATTGCGACGTCGAGCCGGCCGGCAGCGAAGTAGTCGAGGAAGAACAGCGGTTCGGCGCCCTGCACGACCAGGTCGTTGACGCACATCGCCACCAGGTCGATGCCGACGGTGTCGTGCCGGCCGACGGCGATCGCCACCTTCAGCTTGGTGCCGACGCCGTCGGTGGTCGCCACCAGGATCGGGTCGCGGTAGCCGGCCGCGGCGAGGTCGAACAGCGCGCCGAAACCGCCGAGCCCGGCGTCGGCGCCGGGCCGCGCCGTGCTTCGGGCCAGCGGCTTGATCGCCTCGACCAGGGCCGCCCCGGCGTCGATGTCGACGCCGGCCTGCTTGTAGGTCCCGGTGTTTATGGCGTCCTCCCCGAGGATACGGTATAAGGCTGGCCGACCGCCACGCCGAAGCCGTGGCGAGGCAGGCAGGCGCGGCAAAAATACTCGATCGGAAGCGGTTTGCAATGGTCCAGCAAATGTCCCGTCCCCGAAATTCGTTTCACGAATTTCGGGGTGAACGGGCCACTAAGAGTTTAAGCCTAGTG
>JBBECF010000140.1:0-2833 GCA_040881945.1 Dongiaceae bacterium
TTCGCGCGGTTGCGGGCGAACTTCGCTCAGGATCCGCGCATCGAACCGATCAATGCCGGGCTGCATCGGCGCCGCGACATTCTCCGTTTCCACAACGACGCCTCGCGCGGCGCCATCTTCCGGGCCGAGGGCGCGATCGAAATGCCGGTCGTGGCGCTCGACGAGGTGCTGGACGGCGATCGCGTTAGCTTCATCAAGATGAACATCGAAGGCGCCGAAATCGACGCGCTCGCCGGCGCCGCCGGATCGATCCGGCGCTGGCGGCCGAAGCTTGCCATATCCGCCTATCACCGGCCGAGCGATCTCTGGCGGGTGGCCGAGACGGTGCACGCGCTTTGCCCCGATTACGATTTGTATCTGCGCCAGCACGACGGCGGCGTGATCGAAACGGTGCTCTACGCCCTGCCGCCGAGCGACACCGGCGGGGGCGAAAGGGACCGAGCGTGACCGACTATCGCCATGCCCCCTGGGTCGATCCTTCGCTCGATTGGATGCCACTTCCGGTGCCCGAGCTGCCCGACCGCGTGCTCCTCGACCTCGCCACCAAGTGCAATCTGCGCTGTCCGATGTGCCCGGTCTGGGGATCGGGCGACGAGGAGGCGATCGATTCGGTCAAGGGCGTGATGGACGTCGCGGCCGCGCGCCGGCTCTTGGACGAGCTCATGGCGGCCAGGCCCCTCATCCAGCCCAACATGTACGGCGAGCCGCTCCTCGCCCCGAATCTTCGCGAGCGCATCGCCGACATGAAGCGGCGCGGCCTGGCGGTCGCCATGAACACCAATGGCCTCACCCTCGGCGAGGACCTCGCCCGCTTCTTCGTCGAGCAGCAGGTCGATTCGGTGATGTTCAGCATCGACGCCGTGACTCGGGAGACCCTGACGAAGATCCGCGGCATCGACAAGCTGGAGAAGATCGAGGCGGCGGTGTTCCGCCTGCTGGCCGCACGCGGCGATCGCGCCCTTCCGCGCATCAGCGTGTCCTTGACGCTACAGGATGCCAACCGGCACGAGGAAGACGCGTTTGTCGAACGCTGGATCGGCATGGTCGACTGCGTCCGCGTCGGGCTGGTCTTCGAGAACGGCACCTTCCCCGACATGACGGCGCCCGACAAGCGCCTGCCCTGCCCCGCGCTTTACCGCACGCTCCCAGTCCACAACGACGGCACGGTCACCGTGTGCTGCCTCGACGGGTTCAAGGCCACCGACATGGGCAACGTGTTCCGCGACGGCGTCGCGGCCGTCTGGCATGGCGAGGCATTCGCCAAGGTCCGCTACTATCACGAGACCGGGCAGTGGGACAAAGTGCCGTTCTGCAAGAACTGCAACGGCTGGGCCCAGTACGAATTCGAGGATGAGGTGCGGGACGGCCTCCTGATCCGCCGCTCGCCGGAATTCACCTATTACAACCGGATCGACCGGCTGCGGAACTGGACGGGCAACCGGCTGGGGACCCATGCGGCGCCGCCCCGCGAACTGGTCGAGGCGTGAGCATCCGAAACGCGGTGGCCCCGGATCTGGAACCCGACGCGGCGCTCGCGCGTTTCCTCTACAAGCTGCGACGGCAAGGACTCGGCTATCTCTGGCGGCGGCTGCGCTGGGAGGCGGCGCTGCCGACGACCTGGCCCGGCAAGGCCGCCCATGCGGTGATGCGGAGCGCGCTGGCCGCGGCGCTGACGCCGATTCGGGCGCTGCGTGGCGCCGCGGTGGACGCCGCGCCCGGCGCCGCCGAGACGCTCTATGCCTTCTACGACCTCAAGGTCGCGCCGATCACTTACGACATCCTCTGGTTTCTCGCTGCCGCCGACCTCGAGCGGCGCCGGCTCGGGCTCGCGCGCGTCCACGTCGTCATCGTGCCCGGCCCCTACCAGGGCGCGCGCGAGGAGGAGCCAAGCTACGAGCTCGTCGTCGACGCCGAGGCGCGGCGCTGGCGCATCGACAACATCCTCGTCCCCGCCTGCCGGCTGTTGCCGGCCTGCAGGGGGCTCACGCTCGCCGGCACGCGCGCCGAAGCGGCCGCCGTCCGCTCGCGCCTGGCTCGCCACGTCTATCCGGCCGGCTACGAGACGGCGTTGCCCCTGGCCCCCCACCCCAAGCACTGCCTGCGGCCCGCCGAGGCGGGCGTGCGACCGATCGGCGTGCTGCGCGCGAGCCCGGCGGCGCTGGGCTATGTCGACCGCTGGCTGGCGCCGCGCCTGGAAGGGCGGCGGCTGGTGACGATCACGTTGCGGGACTATCCCTACTACCCCACCCGCAACAGCAACCTCGCCGCCTGGACCGAGTTCGCGCGCCGGCTCGACGCGATGCTGTATTTTCCGGTGTTCGTCCTCGACACCGAGCGCACGCTCGACCTGCCTTCCGCCGTGGCGGACCTCCCCGTTTTCCGGACAGTATCGTGGAACCTGAGCCTGAGGATGGCGCTTTACGAGCGCGCCTGGCTCAACCTCGGGGTCAACACCGGCCCCATGGGGCTCTGCTGGCTCAATGACACCACGCGCTATCTCACCTTCAAGATTCTCACGCCGGAAGCGCCGCAGACAAGTCCGCGATTCGCGCGCTGGTGCGGCTTCGAGCCCGACCGCTCGCTGCCCTTCGCCACGCCCTTGCAAAGATGGGTGTGGGAGGACGATAGCGTTGAGGCAATCGAACGCGAATTCGCGGCGATGGAGGCCGCGATCGACGCGCAGGCCGGCCCGGCATGACCGCCCCGCGCGTCGGGTTCGCCGGCCTCACGCATCTCGGGCTGGTGTCGGCGGTCGGCCTCGCCGCCAAGGGATTCCAGGTGCTCGGCTTCGACCCCGACGCGGGCCGCGTCGCGGCGATCGAAGGCGCGCGCC
>JBBECF010000141.1:0-2810 GCA_040881945.1 Dongiaceae bacterium
GTGGCAGGTGGCGCAGAACTCGACACGCGCCGAGCCGTCGCCGTTGGTCGTGCCGAACAGGCTGCCGTCCGGCATGATCATGGTGTAGCGCCAGTCGCGGCCGGCCGGGTTGAAGCCGGGCGGCATCTTCTCCATGACGAACAGGGGCCCGGTGAAGACGTCGCCGCGGTCGGTCACCGTGAAGCTGTCCTTCACGATTACCGCGCCCGCCGGCAGGGCGCCGACATCCTCGTACTTGCCGTAGGCGTCGGCGCGCGCGTTACCGTAGTTGTTGAGGTAGCGGTTGCCGTGGTGCGACGACAGGTAGGGGACGGTGTTGTAGCGCCGCCAGGTCCGGTAGGTCTCCGCATAGGGGGCGCGCGACAGCCGATAGCCGGCGACCATGTCGTCGAGGATGCGGTCGTAAATGGTGATCGCGTCGGCATCGGTCAGGTCGGCCGGCCGCTCCACCCGGAAGTGTCGCGTCGGGCGCGCCGATTCCGGAGCCGCCTGGCCCTCCTGGGCGGCGGCCGACGGCGCGAGCGCGCCGGTCGGGACAGCCGCGGCCAGGAGAACCCCGCTGGCGGCGAGGGCGGCGGCAAGTGCGACGACATGTGCGAGCCCAGGCAGTGCCCCGGTCCTCCGTTCAGATTGAAGCTTGTGTCACACGCCACCTCGGCCTCGGGCCGCTCCCCGCCGACGGGTGGGTCCGGAGATCGTCCCCGCAGGACGAGCGTCGGATAGTCTGGCCCGCGCCGGCGCCGGGCGCCAATCAACTGGCGTCACATTGACGTGAGGCGCGGTTCCGCGACCTCTGCGGGCCGCCATATGTATATGAACGGTGGGGTAACGCCGATTCGCCGTCTGGCGCCGTCCTCGCCGGATCCGGTGCCGGCGACGCTCAAGGATGAAGACATTGACGAGTGCCGTCGAACGGCCAGACAAGGCGGCGCCGGTCGTCCCGGCCGCCGGCTGGGCGCGACTTGCCGGCCTAGCGTTGTTCGCGGGCCTGGGCGACGCAAATCTGGCGGTTATCGAGGAACAACTGGAGTGGTTCAGTCTGCCCGACGGCCAGGTCTTGTTCCGTCAGGGCGAGGAGGCGGACGCCCTCTACGTCGTCGTCTCCGGGTGCCTGGGCGTCATGGTGCGAGGCGAAGACGGCCTCGAGTCCCTTGTCGCACGCATCTGCGAAGGCGAGACCGTGGGCGAAATGGGGCTGATCTCGGGCGAGCCGCGGTCCGCCACGGTGGTCTCGCTTCATGATACCGAGCTGTTACGGCTCCCGAAGGCCGCCTACGAGAGGCTCATCGAGCGCCATCCCCAGGCCATGCTGCGTCTGACGGGGCTTCTGGCGCGCCGATTGCGGTCTACTACCCATGGCGCCGACCGGGCGCCGATGGCCAAGAACCTCGCCTTGGTCCCGCTCAACCCCGCCCTGCCCGACGCCGTCCTCGTCCAAGGTCTGGTCGAGGCACTGAGCGATTCGGGCCTGCGCGTCCGCTTGCTGGATTCGAGCGCGGCGGAGCACACGACCGAGTGGTTCCACGCCGTTGGGGCGGCGCATGACCTGGTCGTGTACCGGGCGGAGCCGGACCCCACCGCCTGGACGCAACTCTGCCTGCGCCAGGCCGACCGCGTCCTGCTCCTCGCCGCGAGCGCTTCGGCGCCACCTGTCGGACTTCCCATCGAATCTTGCCTCGGCGATGCGATGCGGCGGTCGGAGCTGGTGCTGTTGCACGATGGTGCGGTCATCCGACCGCAGGGCACCGCCCGATGGCTCGAACGTCTCCCGGTCGATACCCATTACCACGTCCGCCTCGGCGCGCCGCAGGACTTGGCGCGTCTCGCCCGGTTCGTCACCGATCGTGCCGTGGGCCTCGTGCTTTCGGGCGGCGGGGCGCGCGGGTTCGCCCATGTCGGCGTGATCCGTGCGCTGCGCGAGGCGGGGGTGCCCCTCGATCGGCTCGGCGGCACCAGCATCGGCGGCATCGTTGCCGCCGGCCTGGGGCTCGAATGGGACGACCGCGAACTCGCGGACCGCCTTCGTCGCGCCTTCGCCAGGAGCAACCCGCTCAGCGACTACACTCTGCCGTTGATCGCGCTCGTCAGGGGCCGCAAGGTCACGCGGCTGCTGCGCGATCACTTCGGTGACGTTCCCATCGAGGATCTCTGGCTGCCGTATTTCTGCGTTTCCTCCAACTTGACCAGGGGATCGATGATGGCGCACCGCCGTGGGCCGCTGTGGCGGGCGCTGCGGGCCAGCGTCGCCATCCCGGGGGTCTTGCCGCCGGTGGTCGAAGCCGGGCAGGTGCTGGTCGACGGCGGGGTCATCGACAACCTTCCGATCGACGTGATGAGCGCCATGCGGCGCGGCCCGGTGATCGGCGTCGACGTCGCCACCGACCGCGCGCTGACCGCCCCCTCGGCCGACATCGAGGACGGCTCGCCCTGGCGACAGCTGCGCCGGGGTCGCGGCGCGCCCGTCATTGTCAGCCTGCTGCTGCGGGCCGGCACGGTGAGCGCCGATGCCCGGACCAGGCTCTTCCGCAGTCATGCGGACCTTCTCTTCGAACCGCCGCTGGAGACGATCGACATGCTCGATTGGCGAGCCTTCGATCGCGCCGTCGAGATCGGCTACCGTTACGCCGTCGAAACGCTGGAGCACCTCGACAAGCCGCTCTTCCGCACCCCAGCCCGCGCCGTCGCCTGACCACGGCGCTCGACCGACGACCGGGCGCTGCGCCTACTCGGCCGCGCCGTCTTCGCCAGAGAGGTTATCCAGGATCGGGCAGTCGGGGCGGTGGTCGCCGTGGCAGCGCTCGGCGAGGTCG
>JBBECF010000142.1:0-2778 GCA_040881945.1 Dongiaceae bacterium
CATTTCGGCAAGCACGGCAATCTGGAATGGCTGCCGGGCAAGGCGCTGGCGCTGTCGGCCGACTGCTTCCCGGAGGCGGCGCTGGGGCCGCTGCCGCATCTCTACCCGTTCATCGTCAACGACCCCGGCGAAGGCAGCCAGGCCAAGCGTCGCGCCGCCGCGGTCGTCGTCGATCACCTGACGCCGCCGCTGACCCGGGCCGAGAGCTACGGGCCGCTGCGCGAGCTCGAACGCCTGGTCGACGAATATTACGAGGCCGCCGGCCTCGACCCGCGCCGCTGCCGCCTGCTGCGCGAGCAGATCCTCGAGCTCGCCGCGCGCACCGGCCTCGACAAGGATTGCGGCGTCGGCGGCGAGGACGATTCCGCGGCGGCGCTGGGCAAGCTCGACAACCATCTGTGCGAATTGAAGGAGATGCAGATCCGCGACGGGCTGCACGTGTTCGGCCATTCGCCGGCGGGCGAGCTTCTGACCGATTTGCTGGTGGCGCTGGCCCGGACGCCGCGCGGCACCGGCGCGGACGCCGACGCCTCGCTCTTGCGCGCGCTCGCCCGCGACCTCGGGCTTGGGCCGGACTTCGACCCGCTCGCCGCCGAATTGGGCGCACCGTGGGCCGGGCCGCTTCCGGCGGCGTTGAGCGGCGACGATCCGTGGCGCACGGCGGGCGACACCGTCGAGCGGCTCGAAGCGCTGGCGCGCCGGCTGGTCGCCGGCACCGCGCCGCCGGACCCGGCGTGGTCCACGGCGCGGCCGGTGCTCGACTGGATCGACGGCCATCTGCGTCCGACCGTTGCGGCCTGCGGCGCGGCCGAAATCAAAGGTTTGCTCGCCGGCCTCGACGGCCGCTTCGTCGCCCCCGGGCCGTCGGGCGCGCCGACGCGCGGCCGCCCCGAGGTGCTGCCCACGGGGCGCAACTTCTACTCCGTCGATACCCGCGTCGTACCGACGCCGGCGGCGTGGCAGTTGGGCTGGAAATCCGCGTCACTGCTGCTCGACCGCCACCGTCAGGACCACGGCGCCTGGCCCAAGGCGCTGGCGCTCAGCGCCTGGGGCACCGCCAACATGCGCACCGGCGGCGACGACATCGCCCAGGCTCTCGCATTGATGGGCGTGCGGCCGACCTGGGACGTCGGGTCGGGCCGCGTTTCCAGCTTCGAGGTGCTGCCGCTGTCCGTGCTCGACCGGCCGCGGGTGGACGTGACGTTGCGCGTCTCCGGTTTCTTCCGCGACGCCTTCCCGGCGCAGATCGACCTAGTGGACAGCGCCGTGCGCGCCGTCGCGGCGCTCGACGAGCCCGAGGACATGAACCCGCTGGCCGCCCGCGTGCGCCGCGACGCCGCCGCCCTGGTCGCCACGGGCCTGGCGCCCGAAGCGGCTGCGCGGCGCGCCGGCTTCCGCGTCTTCGGCTCGCAGCCGGGGGCCTATGGCGCCGGCCTCCAGGCCTTGATCGACGAGCGCGGCTGGGAGAGCGCCGCCGACCTCGCCCGCGCCTATGTCGCCTGGGGCGGCTACGCCTACGGATCGGGCGCCGCCGGCGCGCCCGAGCACCGCCTGTTCGAGACGCGCCTCGCGGCGATCGAGGGCGTGCTGCACAACCAGGACAACCGCGAGCACGACCTGCTCGACAGCGACGACTACTACCAGTTCGAAGGCGGGCTGGCGGCCGCGGTCACCGAGCTCGGCGGGCGCCGGCCGGCGATCTACCACAACGACCATTCACGCCCCGAGACTCCGCGCATCCGCACCCTCGACGAGGAAATCGCGCGCGTCGTGCGCGCCCGCGTCGTCAACCCGAAATGGATCGGCGGCGTCATGCGCCACGGCTACAAGGGCGCCTTCGAGCTGGCGGCGACGGTCGATTACCTGTTCGCCTTCGCGGCGACCGCCGCTTGCGTCGCCGACCACCATTTCGACGCCGTGTTCGACGCCTACGTGGCCGACGACGCGGTGCGCGGCTTCATGCTCGAGCACAACCCGCACGCCGCCGCCGAGATGGCCGAACGCCTGCTCGAGGCGCTAGCACGCGGCCTGTGGCGGCCGCGCTCGAACGCCGCCCATGCGCGGCTCGAGGAGCTCGCGGCGGCGGGACGACGGCCGTGAGCGACACGCCCGGCGAAGACGAGATCAACCGCCGCGCCAACGAGAAGGCGGCGAAGCGCAAGGCGGTGCGCGCCAAGATGATGGCGACCAAGACGATCGAGAAGGGCCTGCTCATCGTCCACACCGGCACGGGCAAAGGCAAGTCGACGGCCGCCTTCGGCCTGGCGATGCGCGCCATCGGCCACGGCCTGCGCGTCGGCGTCGTGCAGTTCGTCAAGGGCCGCTGGCAGACCGGCGAACGCGCCGTGCTCGACCGCTTCCCCGATCTGGTCACGATCCGCACCATGGGCGAAGGCTTCACTTGGGAGACCCAGGACCGCGCCCGCGACATCCGCGCCGCGCGCGCCGCCTGGGACGAGGCGAAGAAGATGCTCGCCGATCCGGCGTACCGGCTGATCGTGCTCGACGAGCTCAATATCGTGCTGCGTTACGACTACCTGCCGATCGACGAGGTCGTGGCCGCGCTGGCGGCGCGGCCGCCCGACCTGCACGTCGTCGTCACCGGCCGCAACGCCAAACCTGAGCTGATCGAGATCGCCGATTTGGTGACCGAGATGACGCTGGTGAAGCACCCGTTCCGCTCCGGCGTCAAGGCGCAGAAGGGCATCGAGTACTGATGATGACGATGGAGCGGGGCGTCAGCGCATTTCCCCTCTCCCCTCGTGGGAGAGGGAGGGG
>JBBECF010000143.1:0-2735 GCA_040881945.1 Dongiaceae bacterium
TCGACATGGGCGGTCAGGTCGGCGGCGCCGGGATCGGCGAGCGGGTCGACCGGCCGGTGGCGGCGGACCGCCTGCAGGCTGTCGCCGGCGGCGCTCTCCGCCGGGCCGTAATCGACGATGAGGGCGGCGCCGCCGTCGCGCGCGACGCGGGCCCCGATGGCCGCGGCGAGATCGCGTCCGGCCGGGCAGATTTCGGCGATCGCGCCGTCCGGCGCATCGGCCGGCGCCGGCAGGGCCGCCGCCGGCCCGGCCGCGGCCAGGGCGAAGCGGAAGCCCCGTCCCTGGGCGTCGAGCGCGACGACCCGTTCCCGCCAAAAATCGCCGACGCGCTGGAACTGGTGGATCGGCAGGGCGTCGAAGAATTCGTTGGCGACCAGCAGCAGCGGCCCGTCGGGGACGCCGGCGAAATCGTCGTGCCAGGCGGGCGTCAGTTCCGCCGCGCGCAACATTTTTGCCTGGCGGACGCGCAACAGCGGGCTGGTCTCGACGAGATGCAAATCGATGGCGGCGCGGAACTCGGGGACGAGGCGCACGGCGCGCAGCGCATCGGCCATCAGCGTGCCGCGGCCCGGCCCCAGCTCGACCAGCCGCACCGGGTCGGGCCCGCCCATGCGCCGCCAGGTCTCGGCGCACCACAGGCCGATCAGCTCGCCGAACATCTGGCTGATCTCGGGCGCCGTGATGAAGTCGCCGGCGACGCCGAAGGGATCGCCGCGCCGATAATAGCCGTGCTCGGGGTTGCCGAGCGCCTCGGCCATGTAGGCGGCGACCGTCAGCGGCCCGCCCTCGCGGATGCGCCGGGCCAGCCGCTCGGCCAGCGGCGTCATCCCCGGGTCAAACCCGGGGACCTGCGGCGCGAGCCGCGCGCACCGCGAGCGCCAGCCCGAACGCCAGGAGCGGCAGCGACAGCCACTGCCCCATCGTCGTGCCGGCGACGAGATAGCCGATCTGCGCGTCGGGCGCGCGGAACAGCTCGACGAAGATGCGCGACAGCGCGTATCCGGCCAGGAAGACGCCGGTCAGCAGGCCCGGCCGCGCCAGCGCCGGCGTCGCGCGCGTCAAGGCGAACAGCAGCGCGAACAGAACCACGCCTTCGAGCCCCGCCTCGTAGAGCTGGCTCGGGTGGCGCGGCTCGGGGCCGGCGCCGGGGAACGCCATCGCCCAGGGGACGTCGCTCGGCCGGCCGTATAGCTCGGCGTTGATGAAGTTGGCGAGGCGGCCGAGGAACAGGCCGATCGGCGCGGCGCAGGCGACGATGTCGGCGAACGCGAGCAGCCGCACGCCGCGCCGGCGCGCGAACAGCATCATGGCGAGGGCGACGCCGACCAGGCCGCCGTGGAACGACATGCCGCCGCGCCAGACCATCGCGATCTGCCCCGGATTGGCGAGGAAGTAACCCGGCTGGTAGAAGAGGACATAGCCGAGCCGGCCGCCGAGGATGACGCCGAGCGTCGCCCACATCAGGAAATCGTCGATCTGCTCGCGCGTCGGCCCGCCCGCTTCCGGCGCCCGACCGGCGAGGTACAGGCAATAGCGCCAGCCGCCGATCAGCCCGACGATATAGGCGAGCGCGTACCAGCGGATCGCGAACGGTCCGATCTGGACGAGCACCGGATCGATCGCCGGGAATGTGAGGGTCAGGAACATGGCGTCGGCAACCGGGTGTATAGATTTGCGCCGGCCCGATTGCAAGCCGGCCGCCGGACTGCGGCCGAAGCAAAATCAAATCGGCTCGATCGATTGTCGGTGCGTCCCGTAAGGGCGATACTGTCATCCGCGATTTGCAGGCTCCGGTCCCTGCCCCATCGAGCGCTGGTTCCATGCCGATCTTCCGCGTAACCGAGGATAAGCTCAAGAAGCGGCGCGGCGGCGCGCTCCTGCTGATTCTGGCGTTCGTGACGGCGGCTCGCTTCGCGGCCGCCGACGAGGCCGCGGAAGCGCGGCGTTACGCCGACTGCACGGCCCAGGCCGGCGCGGCGCCGGAAGCGGCGCTGGACGCGGCGCGGGCCTGGGAGGCAGAGGGCGGCGGCGGCCCGGCGCGGCACTGCGCCGCCCTGGCGCTGATCGGCCTCGACCGTCCCGCCGAGGCGGCGGAACGGCTGGGCGAGCTCGGCGCCGAGCTGGCGGCGGAGCGGCCGGCCCTTGCCGCCGAGGCGCTCGGTCAGGCCGGCCAGGCGTGGCTGCTCGCCGACGAGACCGAGCGGGCGCTGGCGGCGCAGGACGCGGCGCTCGCCCTGGCGCCGGACGATGTCGAGCTGCGCATCGACCGCAGCCTCGCCCTCGCCCTGGCCGGCGAGTACCGCCGCGCGCTCGACGATCTCGACCTGGCGCAGGCGCTGGCGCCGGAGCGCGCCGAGGTGCTGGTGCTGCGCGCCAGCGCCCATCGCCTGCTCGACGAGCCGGCGGCGGCGCTGGCCGACATCGAGCAGGCGCTGACCCTGGCGCCGCAGGACCCCGAGGCCCTGCTCGAGCGCGGCATGTCGCGCCGCCTCGCCGGCGACGATTCCGGCGCCCGCGCCGACTGGCAGGCGGTGCTCGCGCTCGCCCCCGACGGCGCCGTCGCCGAGGCGGCGCGGGCGAATCTCGCCCGGCTCGATGCGACGAAATAGCGGCCGGCTAGAAATCCAAATTGGCGTAGTGCGCGGGCGGCGGCGCGCCGGCCAGGTGGTCGGCCAGCAACGGGCGCAGGCTCGGCCGCGACTTCGCCCGGGCGTACCAGTCCTTGGCGCCGGGAT
>JBBECF010000144.1:0-9279 GCA_040881945.1 Dongiaceae bacterium
GATAGTGGAACTCGAATCCCGGCCGGTCCTCGAGCTCGGCCAGGCGCGCCTCCTTCAGCGCCACGTCGTAGTAGTCGTTCAGGTTATCGACGCCGACCACGCGCTCGCCGCGCGCCAGCAGCGCGGCCGCGACATGGAAACCGATGAACCCGGCGACGCCGGTGACGAGGACGGTCATGGCAGGGTGTGCCCGCAGTTTTGGCGCTTCTACGTCCATATAGCGCGCCGCCGGCAATTCATCCACACCCCGAGCCAGCGCCCAGTGCTGCCGCATATGGGTGCTGCATGATTGCCCTTGCGTCCTTCGACAGGCTCAGGATGAGGAGAAATCTTCGTGGCATAAAGAAAAACCCTCATGCTGAGCCTGTCGAAGCACGCAAGAACGTCGATCCAGGTCTCCTTGGATGGCCGCAGACCGGTCAACCGCGATAGCCCCGCGCCCGCGCCCGAGGTCGATTGCGCCGAGATGCCCGGTCCACTAATTTGATCTTAACCATTGCGGCGGGAAATCCCGCCGGTTGGCCGTATTGCTCTTAGGGAGGGCCTGGATGGCGCTGGCGGCCGTCACGCTCGACGACAAATACGAGCTCGAGTCGGGCCGGGTCTTCCTGACCGGGACCCAGGCGCTGGTCCGCCTGCCGATGATGCAGCGCCAGCGCGACCGCGCCGCCGGCCTCGACACCGCCTGCTTCGTCACCGGCTACCGCGGCTCGCCCCTGGGCGGGCTCGACCAGGCGATGTGGCGGGCGCGGCGCTTCCTCGACCGGAACCAGATCCGCTTCCAGCCGGGCGTCAACGAGGACCTCGCGGCGACCGCCGTCTGGGGCAGCCAGCAGACCGGCCTGTTCAACGACGCCCGGCACGACGGCGTGTTCGCGATGTGGTACGGCAAGGGTCCCGGCGTCGACCGCAGCGGCGACGTGCTGCGTCACGGCAACCTGGCGGGGTCGGCGAAACACGGCGGCGTGCTGCTGCTCGCGGGCGACGATCACACCTGCAAGTCGTCGACGACCGCGCACCAGACCGAATACGCCTTCATGGACGCCGGCATCCCGGTCCTGCATCCGGCCGGCGTGCAGGAATTCCTCGACCTCGGCCTCTACGGCTGGGCGATGTCGCGATTCTCCGGCTGCTGGGTCGCCTTCAAGACGGTCGCCGACACGGTCGACAGCTCGGCCTCGGTCCATGTCGATCCGCACCGCGTCGCGATCGCGACGACGCAGGATTTCGCGATGCCGGATGGCGGCCTCAACATCCGCTGGCCCGACCCGCCGCTCGCCCAGGAGATGCGGCTGCACAAGCACAAGCTCTACGCCGCGCTTGCCTTCGCCCGGGCCAACCGCCTCGATCGCGCCGTCATCGACGGCCCGAAGCGGCGCTTCGGCATCGTCACCTGCGGCAAGTCCTATCTCGACGTCCGCCAGGCGCTCGACGATCTCGGCATCGACGAAGCCTACGCGCGCGACATCGGCCTTAGCCTCTACAAGGTTGCGATGGTGTGGCCGCTGGAGCGCGACGGCGTCCGGCGCTTTGCCGAGGGCCTGGAGGAGATCCTGGTCGTCGAGGAGAAGCGCGCGCTGATCGAGAACCAGCTCAAGGAGCAGCTCTACAACTGGAACGAAAACGTGCGCCCGCGCGTGATCGGCAAGTTCGACGAGAGCGGCGAGTGGATCCTGCCCTCGGCCGACGAGCTGACCCCGGCGCGCATCGCCCGAATCATCGCCCGGCGCATCGCGCGCTTCCACACCAGCCCGACGATCGAGCAGCGCCTCGCCTTTCTCGACGCCAAGGAACGGGCGCTCGTCCGCCTCGAGCCGCAGATCAAGCGCGTGCCCTATTTCTGCTCCGGCTGCCCGCACAACAGCTCGACCCGGGTGCCCGAGGGCAGCCGGGCGCTGGCCGGCATCGGCTGCCACTACATGGTGCAGTGGATGGACCGCGCCACCGACACCTTCACCCAGATGGGCGGCGAAGGCGCGACCTGGATCGGCCAGGCGCCGTTCAGCACGACCCGGCACGTCTTCCAGAACATCGGCGACGGCACCTATTACCATTCCGGCCTGCTGGCGATCCGCGCCGCGGTCGCGGCCGGCGTCAACATCACCTACAAGATCCTGTACAACGACGCCGTCGCCATGACCGGCGGCCAGCCGGTGGACGGGCCGCTCGACGTGGTCATGGTCGCGCAGCAGCTCCGCGCCGAGGGCGTCCGGCGCATCGAGGTGGTCAGCGACGAGCCGGAGAAATATCCGACCGGCGGCGGCTTTCCGCCCGGCGTCGGCGTGCATCACCGCGACCGGCTCGACCATATCCAGCGCGAGCTGCGCGAGATCGAAGGCGTCACCGCCATCGTCTACGATCAGACCTGCGCCGCCGAGAAGCGCCGGCGGCGCAAGCGCGGCCTGATGGCGGACCCGCCGAAGCGGGCCTTCATCAACGAGGCGGTGTGCGAGGGCTGCGGCGACTGCGGGGTGCAGTCGAACTGCCTGTCGATCGTGCCGGCGGAGACCGAATTCGGGCGCAAGCGCCAGATCGACCAGTCGTCCTGCAACAAGGACTTCTCCTGCATCAACGGCTTCTGCCCCAGCTTCGTCACCGTGCATGGCGGGTCCTTGCGCAGGCGCAAGGCGGCCGACCGCGTCGAAGCCGCCTTCGGCACGCCGCCGGACCCGGCCCTGCCGGCGACGGACCGGCCCTACGGCATCCTCATTACCGGGATCGGCGGCACCGGCGTCGTCACCATCGGAGCGCTGCTCGGCATGGCCGCCCACATCGAGGGCAAGGGCTGCGCCGTCCTCGACATGACCGGCCTCGCCCAGAAGGGCGGCGCGGTGTTCAGCCACCTGCGCATCGCCGACCGGCCCGAGGACATCCATTCGGTGCGCCTCGCCGCCGGCGGCGCGCGCTTGCTGTTGGGCTGCGACATCCTGGTCGCCGGCGGCTTCGACGCGCTGGCCAAGGTGCAGCAGGGGACGACCTGGTCGATCGTCAACGCCCACGAGACCATGACCGGCGACTTCACGCACCTGCCCGACATGGAGTTTCCCGGCCTCGGGCTGCGCGAGGCCATCGTCGAGGCGACCGGGGCCGAGCGCAGCGAGTTCATCGACGCCACGCGCATCGCCACGGCGCTGCTCGGCGACGCGATCGCCGCCAATCTGTTCATGCTCGGCTATGCCTACCAGAAGGGCCTCGTCCCGGTCGCCGGCGCGGCGATCGAGCGGGCGATCGAGCTGAACGGCGTCGCCGTCGAAGGGAACCGCCGCGCCTTCCTGTGGGGCCGGCGCGCCGCCCACGACCGCGCGGCGGTCGAGGCGGCGGCACGGGCGGCGCAGCCCGAGCCCGCCGCCCACCGCCTGGCGACCGACTTCGACGAGGTTTTGGCGCGGCGCGTCGAGCACCTCGTCGGCTACCAGGACGCCGCCTACGCCGCGCGCTACCGGGCGCTGGTCGAGCGCGTGCGCCGGATCGAGGCCGACCGCGCGCCGGGCTTCGCCGGCCTCGCCGAGGCGGTCGCGCGCTCGTACTTCAAGCTGCTCGCCTACAAGGACGAGTACGAGGTGGCCCGGCTCTACACCGACGGCGCCTTCCTCAAGCAGGTGGCGGAGCAGTTCGAAGGCGACTATCGGCTCGAGTTCCACCTGGCGCCGCCCTTGCTCGCCGAGCGCGATCCCGACACCGGGCATCTGAAGAAACGCGGCTACGGCCCGTGGTTGTTGACGGCGTTCAGGCTGCTCGCCCGCCTGAAGGGGCTGCGCGGCACGGCGTTCGACATCTTCGGCTACACGGCCGAGCGGCAGACGGAACGCCGCCTGATCGCCGACTATGAGCGGGTGGTGGAGGAAATGCTCGCCGGCCTCGGCACCGACAACCACGGCCTGGCCGTCGAGATCGCCGCGATCCCCGAGCACATCCGCGGCTTCGGCCACGTCAAGGCGGCCAGCCTCGAGGCGGCCAAGCGCCGCGAGGCCGAGTTGCTGGCCGCATTCCGCGCGCCGGCGCCGCGGCAAAGCGCGGCTGAATAGCCGCCTCGTCTCGACCTCTTTTGCGTCGCGGCGCGGCCCGGGCCGCGCGTCGACCGGCGGCGCGCGGAGGGTTGTGCAGGCCGCCGCCACGGGCCATCTTGGAGGCAATGCTGCAAGAGATGAATTTCGCCCTTCCCTGCCCGCGAGCGAACTGGGCACTATTCCTCGATCTGGACGGCACGCTTCTCGACATCGCGCCGCACCCGGACGCCGTCATCGTGCCGGACGGCCTGCGCGAATCGCTCGCGGCGGCGCGCGCGGCGCTCGGCGGCGGGCTGGCCATCGTCAGCGGCCGCGCGCCGGCGGAGCTCGACCGTATCCTCGCGCCGCTTCGCCTGCCGGCGGCGGCCGAGCATGGCGCCTGGCTGCGCCGCGACGACAATGATCCCTGGGACGCAACACCGCTGCCGGCGGTGCCGGCGGCCTGGCATGCGCATGTCGAGGCCGCGGCCGAGGGCCATCCCGGCGTGATCGTCGAGGTCAAGCCCCTGGGGCTGACCGTCCATCTGCGCCAAGCGCCCGATGCCCTGCCGCGGTTTCGCGCATTGCTGGCGAAGCTCGTGGCGGGCGCGCCCGATCGGTTCGTCCTGACCGACGCCAAGATGGGGCTCGAGGTTCGCCCGCGCGGCGCCGACAAGGGAACGGCGGTGCTGCGGCTGCTGGAGGCCGCGCCGTTCCGGGGGCGGATGCCCGTGTTCCTCGGCGACGACACGACCGACGAAGACGGGTTCGCCGTGGCGCGCAGGCTCGGGGGAATTGCCGTGCGCGTGGTCGAACCGTCTACGAGCCCCGACCGCGTGCGGCAGTGGCTGCAGGCCCTGCCGGCCCGATTGACCGAGGCATCGGTGGCATGAGCCAACCCCTCGATCTTGCCGTGGTCGGCAATTCCACGATCGCGGCGCTGATCGACCCGCGCGGGCGGCATGTGTGGTGGTGCTTCCCGCGCCTGGACGGCGATCCCGTCTTCTGCGCACTGCTCGGCGGCGCGGCGCCGGAGACCGGGTTCATGGACGTGACGCTCGACGGCATGGCGGACAGCCGCCAGAGCTACATCCGGAATACCGCGGCGCTGGTGACGGAGCTGACGGACGAACGCGGCAATCGGCTGCGAATCACGGACTTCGCGCCTCGCTTCCGCCGGTTCGGACGCATGTTCCGCCCGCCGATGCTGGTCCGCCGCGTTGAGCCGCTGGCAGGGCGCTGCCGAATCCGCGTCCGTATCCGACCGCGCTTCGACTGGGGCGGCACGGCCGCCGAATGCCGGATCGGCAGCCACCATTTGCGCTACGTCACGCCCGGCGAGACGCTGCGTGTCAGCACCGATGCGCCGGTGTCGTTCGTCGCCGAGGAAGTGGCCTTCGTGCTCGAACGGCCCATCCATCTCGTGCTCGGACCGGACGAGACGCTGCCGCAAGCGCCCGCCGACATGGCGCGCGATTACGAGGAGCAAACGGCCCGATTCTGGCAGGACTGGACGCGCTTCCTGTCGGTGCCCTTCGAGTGGCAGGAGGCCGTGATCCGCGCAGCGATCACGCTCAAGCTGTCCAGCTTCGAGGATTCCGGCGGGGTCGTGGCGGCGCTGACGACCTCGATTCCCGAGGCGCCGAATTCCGGCCGCAATTGGGACTACCGATTCTGCTGGCTGCGCGATGCCTTCTTCACGGTGCTCGCGCTGAATCGGCTCGGCGCCACCCGCACGATGGAAGAATATGTCGGCTACTTGTTCAACGTCGTGATCACCGAGCCCGATGCGCCGCTCAGGCCGGTCTATCCGATCGTTCCGGGGATGGCCATCGCGGAACGGCTGGCGCCGGCGCTGCCCGGCTATCTCGGCGACGGGCCCGTTCGCGTCGGCAATGCCGCCGCGGATCAAGTGCAAAACGACGTCTATGGCTCGGTCATCCTGGCGGCGGCGCAAATGTTCTACGACGAGCGGCTGCCCCGAGCCGCAAGCCTGGAGCTGTTTCGCCAGCTCGAAGGTGTGGGCCGCGTGGCGGAGCGGGTCGCGCTGACGCCCGACGCCAGCCTGTGGGAATACCGCGGCCGATCGAGCGTGCACACGTTCTCCGCCGCCATGTGCGCGGCGGGGCTCCACCGGCTCTCGCGCATCGCCGCGCGGCTCGGACAAATCGACGATGCCGGGCGCTGGCAAGCCGCCGCCGACCGCATCCGGGCGGAAGTGCTGCGGCGGGCGTACCGCGACGACCTCGGCAGTTTCGTGGAGAGCCTGGACGGCGAGGGCATGGATGCGGCCCTGCTGCTGTTGCCGGAGATCGGCTTCATTTCGGCGACCGACCCGCGCTTCGTGGCGACCGTCGCCGCCGCCGAGCGCCGGCTGCGACGGAACGGATTGCTGCTGCGCTACGATCGGGCGGACGATTTCGGCCCGCCGGAAACCGCCTTCACGGTCTGCACCTTCTGGTATGTGGACGCGCTCGCCGCCCTCGGCCGGCGCGACGAGGCGCGCGCCCTGTTCGAGCAGGTGCTGGCGCGACGCAACCATGTCGGGCTGCTGTCGGAGGACATCGACCCGCGGACGGGCCAGCTTTGGGGCAATTTTCCGCAGACCTATTCCTTGGTCGGCCTGATCCTGTCGGCCATGCGGCTCAGCCGCAGCTGGGAGGAAGGGTTTTGGCGCGACTGACCATCGTTTCCTATCGCGTTCCGTTGCCGCGCGACCGCGCCCTGCGGGCGGGGGGCCTCGCCGTCGGCGTCGCCGACGCCCTGCGCCACCGGGGCGGGCTTTGGTTCGGCTGGAGCGGCGAGGTGACGGACCAGACGGTCGACGCACCGCGGCTGGAGCAGAGCCACGACGTCACCTACGCCGCGCTGGACATTGGGCGTGACGACTACCACGGCTTCTACGCCGGCTACGCCAACAGCACGTTATGGCCGCTGCTCCACTTCCGTCTCGGCCTGCTCGACTTCCGGCGCGAGGACTTCGACGCCTATCGGCGGGTGAACGAGGCCTTTGCGCGCGCGCTGCTGCCGTTGCTCCGGCCGAGCGACCTGGTCTGGGTCCACGACTATCAACTCATCCCGCTCGGCGCGGCGCTGCGCCGACTCGGCTGCGGCAACCGCATCGGTTTCTTCCTCCATGTGCCGTGCCCGCCGCCGGCCGTGTTCGCCGCGCTGCCGCAAGCGGAGACGCTGCTGCGGGGACTGACGGCCTACGACCTGGTCGGCGTGCAGACCGCGAACGACCTGCAGGCCCTGACCGACTGCCTGCGGGCGTTCTGCGGTCTGGAGACCGACGGCGCCGGCGTCATCCGGAGCGGCCGTTCCGCGCTGCGGCTGGGGGCGTTTCCGATCGGTATCGACACCGCCGGCTTCGCCGAGCTTGCCGCGCGCGCCGCGGGCGACGCCCAGACGAATCGGATGCGGAAATCTCTCGAGGGGCGCGACCTGATCATCGGTGTGGACCGACTGGACTACACGAAGGGGCTGCCCAACAAATTCGAAGCCTACGGCCGGCTGCTCGCGCGCTTCCCGCAGCATCGCGGCCGCGTGACCTTTCTCCAGATCGCGTCGCGTTCGCGCACTGAGATGGAGCAGTATCGCGCGCTCAAGCGCGAGCTCGATGGGCTCGTCGGGCGAATCAACGGGACCTATGCGGAGTTCCACTGGGTGCCGCTGCGCTATATCACCCGTCCGATGCCGCGAACGGCGTTGGCGGGGCTTTATCGCCAGGCCGCGGTCGCGCTGGTCACGCCGCTGCGCGATGGCATGAATATCGTAGCCAAGGAGTATATGGCGGCCCAGGACCCGGACCGTCCCGGGGTTCTGGTGCTGTCGCGATTCGCGGGCGCGGCGCAGCAGCTCCCCGAGGCGCTGATCGTCAATCCCTACGATCCGGACGAGATGGCCGAGGCGCTGGACGCCGCCTTGGGCATGGAGCGGGAGCAGCGGCAGTCGCGGTGGCGAGCCGTGTTCGACCGGCTGTCGGTCCACACCGCCGAGGCTTGGTCGGATGACTTCCTTGCGCTGCTCGCCGGATCAACATCGTAGATGCGCCGCCGCGCCAGCCGTCCATTCAAGCCGCAAGGTCCGGTCTAAGTTCTGCGATCTCGACCGCTTCGATCTCGGCCGGGACGGGCGCGCGGTCGGGCACCCGCGAGCGCAGCAGGTCGTCGACCAGTCCGGGAATCTCGGCCCGGCTGACGCCGATGTCCTTGAGCATGCGGTCGTCGAGGGCCATGAGAGCGTACAGGGCGGTCCGCCGCCGCCGCCAGCGCCGCACGGCGTCCGTGGCCGAGCGGGCGGCGGCCGCGACCGCCGTTCCGGCGGCGCCGGCCAACCGCGCCAGGCCGTCGATCGCCAGATAGGCCGCCCGGGCCAGCGCCTCCGCCCGCGCCTGATGGACGGCGTCCAGATATGTCCCGAGTTCCGCGTTGCCGAGATGCCGGTGCGACATGGTTGTTGCTCCTTCCCTCAACTGAATTGCATTATCTCTCTTGCCGATGCCTTCGGCATCGCGTATCTGAGCATCTACGCGCTTTATTCGGCTCCGACAAACGACGATTCGTCATGCATAGAATTAGGAAAACTAATCCGAAATGAGCCGTCGCCTGCCGCCGCTGAACGCGCTGCGCGCCTTCGAGGCGGCGGCCCGGCATCTGAGCTTCGCCAAGGCCGCGGCCGAGCTGCACGTCACCCCGGCGGCGGTCAGCCACCAGGTCAAGGCGCTCGAGGAGCAGCTCGGCGTGATGCTGTTCCGGCGGCTGAACAAGGCGGTGCTGCTGACCGACGCCGGCCAGCGCGCCTTGCCGGGCATGCGCGAGGCCTTCGACCGCCTGGCCGAGACCGTCGAACGGGTGCGGGCGCGGCGCGACGACGATCGGCTGACCGTCAGCGTCGCCCCGTCCTTCGGCGCCAAGTGGCTGGTGCCGCGCCTCGACCGCTTCCGCGCCGCGCATCCGGAGATCGAGATCCGCATCGACGGCGCGACCCAGCTCGTCGATTTCGCGCGCGAGGACGTGGATATCGCGATCCGCTACGGTCCCGGCCGCTATCCGGGCCTGCGCGCCGACCGGCTGTTGCAGGACGAGGTGTCCCCGGTGTGCAGCCCGCGCCTGTGCGCCGGCCCGCCGCCGCTGCGCGTGCCCGGCGACCTGCGCCGGCACACGCTGTTGCACGTCGATTGGGCGATGCGCGACCCGACCTGGCCGGACTGGCGCATGTGGCTGCTGGCCGCGGGTTTGCGCGACGTCGATTCGACGCGCGGGCCGAAGTTCAACCAGTCGACCCTGGCGAT
>JBBECF010000144.1:9379-17825 GCA_040881945.1 Dongiaceae bacterium
TGCGCGACGTCGATTCGACGCGCGGGCCGAAGTTCAACCAGTCGACCCTGGCGATCGAGGCGGCGATCGAGGGCCAGGGCGTGGCGCTCGGCGAGCGCGTTCTGGTCGCCGGCGACCTCGCCGCCGGGCGCCTGGTGCGGCCCTTCGAGCTGAGCGTGCCGGCGAGCTTCGCCTATTACGTGGTCGCGCCCGAGGCCGCGGCGGACCGCCCCAAGGTGGCCGCCTTCCGCGACTGGGCCCTGACCGAGGCGGCGCGCGGGCAATAAAAGCGTTGCTGCGGCCCGGCCTTTCTACCACTATTCCGATCAATATCGGGTCGATGCCGACCGCGCCGGCGCATTCGCGAGGGTACGCCGCGAAACGGCGTCACAACGAAATGTTCTGCAAGGGAGGATTCCTATGATCAAGGCGCTTCAGCGTCTTCCGGCGGTCGCGCTCGCCTTGGCGCTCGCGCTCGGCGCGACCGCGGCGCAGGCGGAGCAGGTGCTGCACCGCGGCAACGGAGCCGAGCCCGAAACGCTCGACCCGCACAAGTCCACCGGCGTCACCGAGAACGTCATCGAGAACGATCTCTACGAAGGGCTGGTCAGCCTGTCGGCCGACGGCAAGCAGATTCCCGGCGCCGCCGAGAGCTGGGACATCAGCGACGACGGCACGGTTTATACCTTCCACCTGCGGGCCGACGGCAAGTGGTCGAACGGCGATCCGGTGACCGCCGAGGACTTCGTCTATTCGTTCCGCCGCGCGGTCGATCCCGCGACGGCGTCGGAATATGCGCCGATCCTCGCCCCGATCAAGAACGCCACGGCCATCGTCGCGGGCGAGATCAAGGAACTGAGCCAGCTCGGGGTCGATGCGCCCGACGCGCGCACCTTCCGGCTCTCGCTCAACGCGCCGACCCCCTACATCCTCGGCGTGCTGACCCACAACATCTCGTTCCCGGTCCACCGGGCGACGGTCGAGAAGCACGGCGCCGAGTGGACGCGGCCCGGCAACCAGGTCGGCAACGGCGCCTTCATGATGGCCGATTGGGTGCCGCAGTCGCAGATCGCGGTGGTCAAGAATCCGCATTTCCGCGACGCCGCCAATGTCAAGCTCGACAAGATCGTCTATTACCCGACCGAGGACACCGCCGAGGAACTGAAGCGTTTCCGCGCCGGCGAGCTGCACATCACCTATGACCTTCCCTCGGACCAGATCAAATGGGCCGAGGCGAACATGCCGAACGAATTCCGCAACACGCCCTATTTCGGCACCTACTATTACGTCGTCAACCTGACCAAGGAGCCGCTGGGCGGCAACGTCAAGCTGCGCCAGGCGTTGGCGCTGGCGGTCGACCGCGAGATCCTGACCGAGAAGATCACCCAGGGCGGCGAGTTGCCGGCCTATGCCTGGGTGCCGCCGGGTGTGCCCGGCTACACGCAACAGGCGACCTTCTTCAAGGACATGAAGCAGGCCGAACGCAACAAGATGGCCAAGCAGCTCTATGCGGAGGCCGGCTACGGGCCCGGCAACCCGCTCAAGGTCGAGCTGCTGCACAACACCAGCGAGAACCACCGCAAGATCGCGATCGCGATCGCCAGCATGTGGAAGAAGACGCTCGGCGCCGACATGACGCTGACCAACAAGGAATGGAGCGTCTATCTGGAAAGCCGCGGCCAGAAGGATTATCAAGTCGCGCGCGCCGGCTGGATCGGCGACTACGTCGATCCCCTGAACTTCCTCGAGCTGTTCCTGTCGAACGCCGGCGAGCGCAACGACGCCGGCTACAACAACCCGAAGTTCGACTCGCTGCTGGCCGAGGCCGCGAAACCCGGCAACGCCGCCAACCGTTTGCAGCTCCTGGCCGAAGCCGAGAAGGTGTTCCTCGACGACCTGCCGCTGATTCCGATCTATCACTACACCTCGCAGCACATGATCAGCCCGCAGGTCGCCGGCTGGGAGTTCAACGTGCTCGACATCCATCTGGGCCGCTATCTGTCGCTCAAGAGCTAGCCCGGAACCGTGACGAAGGACGGCCCGCCGCAACGGCGGGCCGTCCCGATCCGGACGCAGGGAAACAAGAGCGGTGCTCCGTTACGCGGTGAAGAGGCTGCTCGGCACCGTGCCGACGCTCCTGGTCATCATCACCGTCGCCTTCTTCATGATGCGGCTCGCGCCGGGCGGGCCGTTCGACAAGGAACGAAGGCTGCCACCCGAGGTCGAGGCCAATCTGATGAAGGCCTACCACCTCGACGAGCCGCTGGTGCAGCAGTACCTGCGCTATCTCGGCAACATCCTGCGCGGCGATTTCGGGCCGTCGTTCCAGTACAAGGACTTCTCGGTCAACGAGCTGATCTGGGGCGGCTTTCCGACTTCGCTCTATCTCGGCGGCGTGGCAATCCTGATCGCGACGGTCCTCGGCGTCGTCTCCGGCACCGTGGCCGCGCTGCGCCAGAACACAGGCACCGACTATTCGGTCATGGCCGGGGCGATGACCGGCATCGCGATCCCGAATTTCGTGATGGCGCCGGTGCTCACGCTCGTCTTCGGGCTGTGGCTGCGCTGGCTGCCGGTCGGCGGCTGGGGCAGCGCGTGGACCCAGGCGATCCTGCCGATCGTCGCCCTGTGCCTGCCGCAGGTCGCGGCGATCGCGCGGCTGACCCGCGGCAGCATGATCGAGGTGCTGCGCTCGAACTACGTGCGCACGGCCCGCGCCAAGGGCCTGCCCGAACGCATCACCATCCTGCGCCACGCCCTCAAGGCGGCGATGCTGCCGGTCGTCTCCTATCTCGGGCCGGCGGTCGCCGGCATCATCACCGGGTCGGTGGTGATCGAGCAGATCTTCGGAATTCCCGGGATCGGGCGGTATTTCGTCCAGGCCGCCCTCAACCGCGACTACACGCTGGTGATGGGGATCGTGATCTTCTACGGCGTGCTCATCATCCTGTTCAACCTAGCGGTCGACCTGATCTACAGCCTGCTCGACCCCAAGGTCCGCTATGACTGAGATCGCGGTCACCGCCGGCGCCGAGGAATTCAAGGGGCGCAGCCTGTGGGCCGACGCCGGGCGCCGGCTGCGCGGGAACCGCGCCGCCGTCGGCGGCGCGATCCTGCTCGCCGGCATCGCGCTGGCCGCGGCGTTCGCGCCGTACTTGAGCCCGCACCCCTACGACGAGGTCTATTGGGACCTGATCTCGGCGCCGCCGGACGTCATGAGCGCGCATTTCTTCGGCACCGACCAGAACGGCCGCGACCTGTTCGTGCGCACCCTCTACGGCGGCCGTACCTCGCTGACCATCGGCATCCTCGCCACCCTGGTCAGCCTGGCCATCGGCGTCGCCTGGGGTGCCGCGGCCGGCTTCCTCGGCGGGCGCGTCGACGCCGTGCTGATGCGGACCGTCGACGTGCTCTACGCGCTGCCGTTCCTGTTCTTCGTGATCCTGCTCACCGTCGTGTTCGGCCGCAACATCCTGCTCATCTATGTCGGCGTCGGCGCCGTCTCCTGGCTCGACATGGCGCGCATCGTGCGCGGCCAGGCGATCAGCCTCAAGCGCAAGGAGTTCGTCGAGGCGGCGGTCGCCGGCGGCGTCTCGGCCTTCAACATCGTGCGCCGCCACATCATCCCCAACACGCTCGGGCCGGTGGTCGTCTACATCACGCTGACCGTCCCGCATGTCATCCTGACCGAATCCTTCATCAGCTTCCTCGGCCTCGGCGTGCAGGAGCCGGACACGAGCTGGGGCGTGCTGATCAGCGAGGGCGCGCGCTCGATGGAAACCGCCTGGTGGGCGCTGGTGTTCCCCGCCGTCTTCCTCGCCGCGACGCTGTTCTGCTTCAACTTCATCGGTGACGGGCTGCGCGATGCCCTCGACCCCAAGGACCGCTGAGGCCGAGGCGCCGGACGCCCCGGCCGAGGCCCCGACCCTCGAGGTCGCGGGGCTGGAGACGGTGTTCGACACGCCGGACGGCGAGGTTCGGGCGGTGAGCGACGTGAGCTTCACGGTCGGCCCCGGCGAGACCGTCGGCGTGGTCGGCGAATCGGGCTCGGGCAAGAGCCAGATCTTCATGTCGGTCATGGGGTTGTTGGCCGCCAACGGGCGGGCGCGCGGCAGCGTCAAGTTTCGCGGCGCCGAGATCCTCGGGCTGGCGCCGGCGCGGCTCAACCGCATCCGCGGCGAGCGCATGGCGATGATCTTCCAGGACCCCATGACCTCGCTCAACCCCTATCTGACGATCCGCCGGCAGATGACCGAGGTGCTGGTCGAGCACAAGGGCATGGGCGAGGCCGAGGCGCGCCGGGCGGCGATCGCCATGCTCGACCGCGTCAACATCCCGGAGGCGGCGCGGCGCATCGACATGTACCCGCACGAATTCTCCGGCGGCATGCGCCAGCGCGTGATGATCGGCATGGCGCTGCTGTGCCGGCCGGAGCTGCTCATCGCCGACGAGCCGACGACCGCGCTCGACGTCACGATCCAGGCCCAGATCCTCGACCTGATCGCCGAGATCCGCGAGGCCGAGCGGACGGCGATCGTGCTCATCACCCACGATCTCGGCGTCGTCGCCGGGCTGTGCGACTGGATCCTCGTCATGTATGCCGGGCGCATCGTCGAATCGGGGTCGGTGAACCGGATCTTCTACGCCCCGCAGCACCCCTATACGGACGGCCTCCTGCGCTCGATGCCGCGGCTCGACGCGGGCGCCGGCGCGCGGCTCTCGACCATCCCGGGCCAGCCGCCCAATTTGCAGCGCCTGCCGTCGGGCTGCGCCTTTCGCGACCGCTGCGACTACCGCATGGAGATCTGCGCGAGCGAGCGGCCGCCGCTGCGCGACATCGGCGGCGGGAGACGCAAGGCATGCCACCTCGCGAGCCTGTAACCGGGGCGCCGCTGCTGTCGGTCCAGGACCTCAGCGTCCATTTCCGGATCGGCGGCGGCCTCTTCACGCGGCGCGAGCCGGTGCTGCTCAAGGCCGTCGACAGGGTCAGCTTCGAGCTGCGGCCCGGCGAGACGCTGGGGCTGGTCGGCGAATCGGGCTGCGGCAAATCGACGCTCGGCCGCGCCGTCCTGCGCCTGCTCGACGCGGCCACGGGGCGCGTCGTCTGGCTCGGCCAGGACCTCCGGCACCTGCCGGCCGCCGAGCTGCGCCGCCGCCGGCGCGAGATGCAGATCGTCTTCCAGGACCCGCTCGCCGCGCTCAATCCGCGCATGACGGCGGGCGAGATCATCGCCGAGCCGTTGCGCACCTTCCAGCCCGGCCTGCACGCGGACGAGGTCCGGGCCAAGGTCAAGGACACGATGGCCAAGGTCGGGCTCCTGCCGCAACAGATCAACCGCTATCCGCACGAGTTCTCGGGCGGCCAGTGCCAGCGCATCGGCATCGCCCGGGCGATGGTCAACGAGCCGAAGCTGATCGTCTGCGACGAGCCGGTCAGCGCCCTCGACGTCTCGATCCAGGCGCAGATCGTCAACCTGCTCATGGATTTGCAGCGCGATACGGGCATGGCGCTGATTTTCATCTCGCACAACCTCAGCGTCGTGCGCCACATCAGCCACCGCATCATGGTCTTGTATCTCGGCCGCGTCGTCGAGCTGGCCGACCGCGACCGCCTCTACCGCAACCCGCGCCACCCCTACACCCAGGCGCTGATCTCGGCCGTTCCGATCCCGGACCCCGAGCTCGAGCGGCGCAAGGTCCGCGTACGGCTGACCGGCGATTTGCCCTCGCCGCTCGACCCGCCCTCGGGCTGCGCCTTCCGCACCCGCTGCCCGAAGGCGAGCGAGCTGTGCGCCCGCGTCACGCCGGGCCTGCTGCCGATCGAGCCGGCGCACGAGGTGGCGTGTCATCATTGGGATAGGTGAGTCGTCAGTCGTCAGTTATCAGTCATCGGTTAACAGCGACCTGTGACTGACAACTGACAACTGATGACTGACGACTGATAATTGACGGCCGCCGCTCACCCCGCCAGCCCGATCGCCTGCTTGTAGAGGTCGAGCAGCGCCTCGTGCTCCTGGCGCTCGGTGGCGTCCATCTTGCGCAGGCGGACGATCTGGCGCATCACCTTGGTATCGAAGCCGCCGCCCTTGGCCTCGGCATAGATTTCGCGGATGTCGGCCGTCAGCGCCGCCTTCTCCTCCTCCAGCTTCTCGATGCGCTCGATGAAGGACCGCAAGCGGTCGCCGGCGATGCGGCGCGTGTCGGCCATGCGCGATGTCTCCTTCCCCGTGGTCGATGAGTCGAAGTTGCGGCGCCCGCCCGGGCGGCGGGAGCGCGGAAGATATCGAGGCCGCCCTGCGCCGGCAAGGGCGCGTTATGACGCGCCGTGCTTGTGGGCGTGCTCCGGATGGCTGGCCGCGAAGGACTTCTTCTGGTCGGCGGTCGCCTCGGCCTGGTACCGCGCCTTCCACGCATCGTAGGGCATGCCGTAGACGATCTCGCGCGCCTGCGGCTCGGTGAGCGCGAGCCCGCGGTCCTCGGCCGCCGCCCGGTACCATTTCGACAGGCAGTTGCGGCAGAAGCCGGCCAGGTTCATCAGGTCGATGTTCTGCACGTCGGTGCGCTCGCGCAGGTGCTGGACGAGCCGCCGGAACGCGGCGGCCTCGAGCTCGGTGCGGGTTCGGTCGTCCATCGGGGCCTCCTTCTGCGCCGGGTCGTCCGGCTCGTCCCTGATATAGCGCCAAGGCGCGGCACGCGCCACTGTCGCTTGAACCGCAAAGGTCCTCCGCGGTTCAAGGCCGTTCGTCCCGGTGAGTCCGGGGCGATTTCTGGGATAGAATGCTCGATTGGCCACGCCGTTTGAAAATTGATGGAGAGCTAAATATTGTGTCCCCGCATCGCGCAACAGGCATGATGGGCATGACATGCGGCGAACCGGACCGGGACTGAGCCGGCGCGCCTTCCTGGCGTCGCTGGCGGCCCTCGGGGCGGGCGCCTCGCTCGGCAGCCGGCCCGCGGCGGCAGCGGGGCCGGTGCTGAAGAAGGCGATTCCCGCGACCGGCGAACAGGTGCCGGCGATCGGCATGGGGTCGTGGATCACCTTCAACGTGGGCGGCGACCGGGCGCTCCGCGATCAGCGGGCGGAAGTCCTGCAGGCCTTCTTCGACAGTGGCGGCGGCATGGTGGATTCCTCGCCGATGTACGGCTCGTCCGAGGACGTCATCGGCTATTGCCTGACGCGCATCGCGAACAAGGGATCGCTGTTTGCCGCGACCAAGGTGTGGACCCCGTTCCAGGCGTTCGGCGTCGGGCAGATGGCGGAGTCGCGGCGGCTGTGGGGCGTCGAGCGGTTCGACCTGATGCAGGTCCACAACCTGCTGAACTGGGAGGGCCACCTCGACACGCTCCGCGACCACAAGGTGCAGGGCCGCATCCGCTACATCGGCGTCACCACGTCGCACGGCCGCCGCCACGACGACCTCGAAAGGCTGATGGCGGACCGGCCGCTCGACTTCGTGCAGTTCACCTACAACATCCTGGACCGCGAGGCGGAACGGCGGCTGCTGCCGCTCGCCGCCGAACGCGGCCTCGCGGCCATCGTCAACCGGCCGTTCCGCCGCGGCGAGCTGTTCCGCCGCGTCGAACGCCATGCGCTGCCCGAATGGGCCGGCGAGATCGACTGCGCGAATTGGGCGCAGTTCTTTCTCAAGTTCATCGTCTCCCACCCGGCCGTCACCTGCGCGATCCCGGCGACCTCGCGCGTCGACCACATGCAGGAGAACATGGGCGCGCTCTATGGTCGGCTGCCCGACCGGGAAACGCGCGAGCGGATGATCCGCGCGGTCGAGAGCCTGTAGCCGGGACCGGCGGCGGAAGCGGCGATCGCGCGGGCCGACATGCTCCCCTTCACGGCCGAGGTCTTCTTTTCCGTCTTTGAGCAGTACAACCGCGCCATCTGGCCGGCGCAGATCGTCGCCTATGGCCTCGGAATCGTCGTTGTCCTGCTGACGCTCCGGCCGGTGCCGGGTGGCGACAGGGCGATCGGCGCCCTTCTCGCCGCCGCCTGGGCGTGGATCGGCGTCGTCTACCACCTGGGGCACTTCGCCGCGATCGACTTCATCGCTCCGGCGTTCGCCGCCGTCTTCCTCATCCAAGCGCTGCTGTTCGCCTGGACCGGGGCGATCGGGGGGAAGATCGCCTTCCGTTTCCGCGCCGACGTCTTCGGCTGGACCGGTCTGGGGTTCGTGTTCTTCGCGATGGCCGTCTATCCGCTCGCCGGATGGCTCGCGGGCCATGGCTGGCCGCGCGCGGCCCTGTTCGGGGTCGCGCCCTGCCCGACGACGATCTTCACGATGGGCGTGCTGTTGCTGACGGAGGGACGGACGCCGCTGCGCCTGGCCCTGATCCCGGTGCTGTGGTCGCTCGTCGGTGGTACTGCGGCCTGGCTGCTGGAGGTGCCCGAGGATTTCGCCCTGCCGCTGGTGGGCCTCGGCGGGCTCGGTTTGATTCTTTGGAAGAACCGCCGGCG
>JBBECF010000145.1:0-17803 GCA_040881945.1 Dongiaceae bacterium
GCGGCGGCGAAGTCGGCCCGCTGCGCTCGCGCGCAAGCGCGGCGAGTCAGTGCGGCGGCTCCAGCCATGCCCGGACGCTGTACTCGAAGATGCGGGCGAGAAAGGCGAGCAGCTCGGTGCCCTGGCCGGGATTGAAATAGCCCGGATGACGCGTGCCGAAGGCGAGCAGCCCGAGCGGCGTCTGCGGCCCGATCGACAGGCGCAGCAGGGCGTCCGATCGTACCAGCCCGGCCGCCGATCCGAAGATCGCGGCGTCGCCCGCGACGTCGTCGCGCAACAGCACGTCGCGGCCGGGGCCGAGCACTCCGTTGACAGTGCCGGGCGGCAGGATCTGCACGCCCTCGAGCCGGCCGTTCGCCAGCCGCGCGTCGGCCGCCTCGACGCACAAGGTCACGACGTCGACGTCGAGCAGCACCGCCAGGTCGGTCGTCACCGTCTCGATCAGGCGTTCGAAGTCGTCGGCCGCGAGCAACGCCAGCGCCGCCTTGTGCACGCGCTCCTGGGTCGACAGATTGTCGCGGCTGTTGGCCAGCAGGTCGTCCTGGTCGGCGCGCAGGCGCGCCAGGTCGCGGCGCAGCCGCTCGACCATGAACTGCTGCAGATCGACGAGGCCGCCGCCCTGCCGGCGCGCCGGCGCCGCCTGGCCGTCCAACAACTCCGGATGGCGCAGCAGGAAGTCGGGATGGCGGCGCAGGTAGTCGGCGACCTGCGCGGCGGTGACGCGCGGCGCGGCGGCAACGGCGGCGTCTTCGGGGCGTCGCGCCATGGCCGGGCGGCGCCTAGAGGATCGTCTGGCCGGTCTTCGCCCAATCGGCGAGGAACACGGCCAGGCCCTTGTCGGTCAGCGGGTGGTTGAACATCTGGCGCAGCACGGTCGCCGGCACGGTCGCCACGTCGGCGCCCATCTTGGCCGCCTCGACGACGTGCATCGGGTGGCGGATCGACGCCACCAGCACCTCGGTGGTGAAGCGGTCGTAGGCGCCGTAGATCTGCACGATGTCCGCGATCAGGCCGAGCCCGTCGGTGCCGACGTCGTCGAGCCGGCCGATGAAGGGCGAGACATAGCTCGCCCCGGCCTTGGCGGCGAGGATCGCCTGGGCCGCCGAAAAGCACAGCGTCACGTTGACCTTGATGCCCGCCTGCGACAGCGTCCGGCAGCCCTTCAGCCCCGGCATCGTCAGCGGCACCTTGACGCAGACGTTGTCGGCGAGGTCGGCCAGCCGCCGGCCCTCGGCGACGATGTCGTCATAGTCGGTGGCGGTCACCTCGACGCTGACCGGCCCGTCGACCAGGCCGCAGATCTCCTTGACGACCTCGACGAGATCGCGTCCGGTCTTGGCCACCAGCGACGGGTTCGTGGTCACGCCGTCGAGCAGGCCCGTGGCCGCCAGCTCGCGGATCTCCGCGGTGTCCGCCGTATCGATGAAGAACTTCATGGGTTCCCGTCGCTCGCTTGTCGCACGTTCCCGCCGCCGTGGGGCATGGGCTAGTATCCGGTATCGCGAATACGCAAGTCGGGCCTCGCCCTTCGACAGGCTCAGGGTGAGGCCCTCATGCTGAGCCTGTCGAAGCAGGGGGGCCGAGGTCGTGTATCACGAACTTGCGATTCCTCGTAGGAGACTGTAGCCGATGCCCGCCGGCCACGCCAGTTCCCGCGCCGCCGAAGCGCAAGCGCTCGCCGCGGCGAAGCCTCCGGCGAAGCCAGGGCCGCCGGCCGCCGAGCGCCTGCGGATTCTGCTGCCGCTGCCGCTCGCCGGCCCCTACGACTACCATGCGGCGCCCGACCTTGGCCTCGCGCCCGGCGACTTCGTGCGCGTGCCGCTCGGCCGGCGCGAGCTCGTCGGCGTCGTCTGGGGGCGCGGCGCCGGTGCGATTGAGGCGGCGCGGCTGCGCGACGTCCTCGGCCGCCTGGCCGCGCCGCCGCTGCCGGAAGCCTTGCGCCGCTTCGTCGATTGGGTCGCCGCCTACACGCTGGCGCCGCCCGGCGCCGTCCTGCGCATGGCGATGAGCGTGTCGGCGGCGCTCGATGCGCCGCGTCCGGTCGCCGCCTGGCGCCTCGCCGAAGCCGGGCTTCCGCCCAACCTGCGCCTTACCCCGGCGCGCCGGCGGGTGCTCGCGGCGCTGGCCGACGGACCGCCGCGGCCGACCGTCGAGCTGGCGCGCGCGGCGGCGGTCGGTCCCGGCGTCGTCAAGGCGCTCGCCGCCGCCGGGGCGCTGGCGCCGGCGACGCTGCCGCCGCCGCCGGCCTTCGCGCCGCCGGACGGCGTGCGGCCGGGCCCGTCGTTGTCGCCGCCGCAGGCGGCGGCGGCTTCGGCCCTGGTCGCCGGGGTCGCTTCCGGCGGCTTCGCCGTCACGCTGCTCGACGGCGTCACCGGGGCCGGCAAGACCGAGGTCTATTTCGAGGCGATCGCGGCGGCCTTGCGCGCCGGCCGCCAGGCCCTCGTGCTGTTGCCGGAGATCGCGCTCGGCGCGCGCTGGCTCGACCGCTTCGCGGCGCGCTTCGGCGCGCGTCCGGCGGCCTGGCATTCCGACCTGACGGCGGCCGAACGCCGCGTCGCCTGGCGGGCGGTCGCCGGCGGCGCGGCGCGCGTCGTCGTCGGCGCCCGCTCGGCCCTGTTCCTGCCGTTTCCCGAGCTCGGCCTGATCGTCGTCGACGAGGAGCACGACGGTGCCTTCAAGCAGGAAGACGGCGTGATCTATCAGGCGCGCGACATGGCGGTGGTGCGGGCGCGTCTCGCCGGCATTCCGATCGTGCTGGTGTCGGCGACGCCGTCGCTCGAGACCGTGCGGAACGTCGCTTCCGGGCGCTACGGCGCGCTGCACCTGCCGGACCGCCACGCCGGCGCCGCCCTGCCGCGGATCGAGGCCATCGACATGCGCGCCGACCCGCCGCCGCGCGGCGGCTGGTTGTCGCCGGTGCTGCGCCGGGCGCTCGCCGAAACCTTCGCCGGGGCCGGGCAGGCGATGCTGTTCCTCAACCGCCGCGGCTACGCGCCGCTCACGCTCTGCCGGGCCTGCGGCCACCGGCTGCAATGCCCGAGCTGCACCGCCTGGCTGGTCGAACACCGCCTGGGCGCGCGCCTGCAGTGCCACCACTGCGGCTTCGCCGCCGCCGTGCCGCGCGAATGCCCCGCCTGCGCCGCCGCCGGGACGCTCGCCGCCTGCGGGCCCGGGGTGGAGCGGCTGGCCGAAGAAGCGGCCGGGCTGTTCCCGGCGGCGCGCACGGCGATCATGACCAGCGACACGCTCGGCGGCCCGCTGGCGGCGACCGAGCTGGTGCGCCGCGTCGAGGCGCACGAGATCGACCTGCTGATCGGCACCCAGGTGATCGCCAAGGGCCACCACTTCCCGATGCTGACCCTGGTCGGCGTGGTCGATGCCGATCTCGGCCTGCACGGCGGCGACCTGCGCGCCGCCGAGCGCACCTATCAGCTCCTGCACCAGGTGGCGGGCCGCGCCGGCCGCGCCGCGCGGCCGGGCCGCGTGCTGTTGCAGACCTACGACCCGGCGCACCCGGTGATGCGGGCGCTGGTCGGCGGCGACCGCGACCGCTTCCTCGAGAGCGAAGCGGACGACCGCCGCCGCGCCGGCCTGCCGCCGTTCGGGCGGCTGGCGGCGTTGATCGTGTCGGGCCCCGACGCCGCCGCGGTGGACGAGGTCGCCCGCGCGCTCGGCCGCGCCGCGCCGCACGGCGACGGCATCGCCGTGCTCGGTCCGGCGCCGGCGCCGCTGGCGATCCTGCGCGGCCGCCACCGCCGCCGCCTGCTGCTGAAATGCCGCCGCGACATCGCGCCGCAGGAGCCGCTGCGGCGCTGGCTGGCGCGCGTGCCCGCGCCGCGCTCGGTGCGCGTCCAGGTCGACGTCGACCCCTACAGCTTCCTCTGACAACCGGGCGCCGCCGCGCGGTTGCAAGGCTTTTCCGGCTATGTTACACACCGCACGCTCAAGCGGCGGGGGGCAGCTCCGGCCGGGGGCGTGCGATTTTTCGACGGCCTCGACGGAAGGCCGCGTCCACGGGGAAGGCGGGGGCATGGCAGCCCGAGGCTCCGGCCCAGGCGGGCTCGCCGCGCGTTACGCGACGGCGCTGTTCGAACTGGCCGACGACAAGCATCAACTCGACGAGGTCGCCACCGACCTCATGGCGCTGAAGGCGATGATCGCCGACAGCGACGACCTGCGCCGCCTGCTGCGCAGCCCGGTGCTGACCCGCGACGAGCAGGGCCGGGCGATGGCCGCGCTGCTCGGGCGTGCCGGCCTCGGCGACCTCGTGCGCCGCTTCGTCGGTCTGGTCGCGGACAACCGGCGGCTGTTCGCGCTTGCCCCCATGATCGACGCCTACCTGGCCCGGCTCGGCGCACGCCGCGGCGAGGTGACGGCCGACGTGACCGCCGCGCGGCCGCTGTCCGACCGCCAGCGCCAGGCCGTCGTCGATGCCCTGCGCCGCGCGCTCGGCGGCAAGATCGCGCTTGAGGCGAAGGTGGATTCGGGGCTGATCGGCGGTCTCGTCGTGCGCGTCGGCAGCCGCATGGTCGACGGCTCGCTGCGGACGAAGCTGCGGCGTCTGCAACTCGCCATGAAAGGGGTCGGGTGATGGAAATCCGGGCCGCGGAAATCTCCGCGATCCTCAAGCAGCAGATCGAACGCTTCGGCACCGAGGCCGACGTCGCCGAGGTCGGCCAGGTGCTGTCGGTCGGCGACGGCGTCGCCCGCGTCCACGGCCTCGACAATGTCCAGGCCGGCGAGATGGTGGAATTTCCGGGCGGCATCCGCGGCATGGCGCTGAACCTTGAATCCGACAACGTCGGCATCGTCATCTTCGGCGACGACCGCGACATCAAGGAAGGCGACACGGTCAAGCGGACCGGCACCATCGTCGACGTGCCGGTCGGCCGCGGCCTCTTGGGCCGCGTCGTCGACGCGCTGGGCAACCCGATCGACGGCAAGGGCGCGCTCGTCGATGTCGAACGCAAGCGCGTCGACGTCAAGGCGCCGGGCATCATCCCGCGCCGCTCGGTGCACGAGCCGGTGCAGACCGGCCTGAAGGCGATCGACAGCCTGGTGCCGATCGGCCGCGGCCAGCGCGAGCTGATCATCGGCGACCGCCAGACCGGCAAGACGGCGTTGGCCATCGACACCATCCTTAACCAGAAGTCGGTCAACGCCGGCGACGACGAAACGAAGAAGCTCTATTGCATCTACGTCGCGATCGGGCAGAAGCGCTCGACCGTGGCGCAGATCGTCAAGCTGCTCGAGGACAACGGCGCGCTCGACTATTCGATCGTCGTCGCCGCCACGGCGTCGGAACCGGCGCCGCTGCAATTCCTTGCGCCCTATACCGGCTGCACCATGGGCGAATTCTTCCGCGACAACGGCATGCACGCGGTCATCGTCTATGACGACCTGTCGAAGCATGCGGTGGCCTACCGGCAGATGTCGCTGCTGCTGCGCCGGCCGCCGGGGCGCGAAGCCTATCCGGGCGACGTCTTCTACCTGCATTCGCGCCTGCTCGAGCGCGCCGCCAAGATGAACGCCGAGCACGGCGGCGGCTCGCTGACCGCGCTGCCCGTGATCGAGACCCAGGCCGGCGACGTGTCGGCCTACATCCCGACCAACGTCATCTCGATCACCGACGGCCAGATCTTCCTCGAAACGGGACTGTTCTACCGCGGCATCCGCCCGGCCATCAACGTCGGGCTGTCGGTCAGCCGGGTCGGCTCGGCGGCACAGGTGAAGGCGATGAAGCAGGTCGCCGGCCGCATCAAGCTGGAGCTCGCGCAGTACCGCGAAATGGCCGCCTTCGCCCAGTTCGCCTCCGATCTCGATGTCGCCACCCAGCGCCTGCTCGCACGCGGCGCCCGCCTGACCGAGCTGTTGAAGCAGGGGCAGTTCAAGCCGATGCCGATCGAGGAGCAGGTCGTCTCCATTTTCACCGGCGTGCGCGGCTACCTCGACGCGGTGAAGGTCGATGACGTGACCCGCTTCGAGACGGCGATGCTGTCCGAGATGCGCGCCAAGCAGCCCGAACTCCTGGCGACGATCCGCCGCGAGAACGAGTTGTCGAGCGCGACCGAGGCGAGTCTCAAGGCCTTCCTCGACAAGTTCGCGAAGACCTTCGCCTAGAACCGCGCTTCATGCCAAGCCTCAAGGACCTGAAGGTCCGCATCAACAGCGTCAAGTCGACGCAGAAGATCACCTCGGCCATGAAGATGGTGGCGGCGGCCAAGCTGCGCCGCGCCCAGGAACAGGCCGAGGCGGCGCGCCCCTATGCCGAGCGCATGGAGCGCGTGCTGGGCTCCCTGGCCGCCGGCATGACGGGGCGCGACGACGCGCCGCCGCTGCTCGTCGGCACCGGCCGCGAGGCCGCGCATCTCGTCGTCGTCATGACCTCGGACCGCGGCCTGTGCGGCGGTTTCAATTCCACGATCGTGCGCGGCGCCCGGCGGCTGATCCGCGAACTCCTGGGCAAGGACAAGCAGGTCAAGATCCTGTGCGTCGGGCGCAAGGGCCGCGATCAGCTGCGCCGCGAGTTCGGCCCGCTCATTGTCGCCACGCTTGAGGAGGTGGGGCGCCCGCGGCTCGGCTTCGCCGCGGCCGACGACGTCGCCCGGCGCCTCATCTTCATGTTCGAAACGGGCGACTTCGACCTGTGCACGATCGTCTACAACAAGTTCAAATCGGCGATGACCCAGGTCGTGACGGTGCAGCAGCTCGTGCCGTTCGCCGGCGCCGCCGAAACGGCGGCTCCGCAGGTGGTTTACGAGTTCGAGCCGGACGAAACCGAGATTCTCGCCGAACTGCTGCCGCGCAACCTGGCTGTGCAGGTCTTCCGGGCGCTGCTCGAGAACGCGGCCAGCGAGCAGGGCGCCCGCATGACGGCCATGGACAGCGCAACGCGCAACGCCGGCGACATGATCAACCGGCTGACCATCAACTACAACCGCACGCGCCAGGCCGATATCACCAAGGAACTGATCGAGATCATCTCCGGCGCCGAGGCGCTCTAGAGGACGGATGGAGGAGTTCGGCATGGCGAAGAACATCGTCGGCAAGGTCACCCAGGTGCTGGGCGCCGTCGTCGACGTCCAGTTTCCCGGCGACCTGCCGTCCATCCTGAATGCCCTGGAGGTATACAATCAGGGCAAGCGGCTGGTGCTCGAGGTGGCGCAGCATCTCGGCGAAAAGACGGTGCGCACCGTCGCCATGGACACGACCGAAGGGCTGGTGCGCGGCCAGGAGGTGACCGACACCGGCGGGCCGATCATGGTCCCCGTCGGGCGCGAGACCCTGGGGCGCATCATCAACGTGATCGGCGAGCCGATCGACGAACGCGGCCCGGTGAAGACCGAGAAAAAGCTGCCGATCCACCGCCCGGCGCCGGAATTCGTCGACCAGTCGACCGAGTCCGAGGTGCTGGTCACCGGCATCAAGGTCGTGGACCTGTTGGCGCCCTATGCGCGCGGCGGCAAGATCGGGCTGTTCGGCGGCGCCGGCGTCGGCAAGACCGTCATCATCATGGAGCTGATCAACAACATCGCCAAGGCGCATGGCGGATATTCGGTGTTCGCCGGCGTCGGCGAGCGGACGCGCGAAGGCAACGACCTCTATCACGAGATGATCGAGTCCAAGGTCATCCAGCTCGAAGAAGGGGCCGAATCGAAGGCGGCACTGGTCTATGGGCAGATGAACGAGCCGCCCGGCGCGCGCGCCCGGGTCGGGCTGACCGGGCTGACGCTGGCCGAGTACTTCCGCGACGAGGAAGGCCAGGACGTGTTGTTCTTCGTCGACAACATCTTCCGCTTCACCCAGGCCGGATCGGAGGTGTCGGCGCTGCTCGGCCGCATCCCCTCGGCGGTCGGCTACCAGCCGACGCTGGCGACCGACATGGGTACGCTCCAGGAACGCATCACCACGACGAAGAAGGGCTCGATCACCTCGGTGCAGGCGATCTACGTCCCCGCCGACGACCTCACCGACCCGGCGCCGGCGACCTCGTTCAGCCACCTCGACGCGACCACCGTGCTCAGCCGACAGATCGCCGAACTCGGCATCTACCCGGCGGTCGATCCGCTCGATTCGACCAGCCGCATCCTCGACCCGCGCGTCGTCGGCGAGGAGCACTACAAGGTCGCCCGCGACGTGCAGCGCGTGTTGCAGACCTACAAGTCGCTGCAGGACATCATCGCCATCCTCGGCATGGACGAATTGAGCGAGGAGGACAAGCTGACCGTCTCGCGGGCGCGCAAGATCCAGCGCTTCCTGTCGCAACCGTTCTTCGTCGCCGAGGTCTTCACCGGGACGCCGGGCGTGCTGGTCAGCCTCGAGGACACGATCAAGGGCTTCAAGGGCATCGTCGCCGGCGACTACGACGACCTGCCCGAATCCGCCTTCTACATGGTCGGCACCATCGAGGAGGCGGTGCAAAAGGCGCGCGAAATGGCCGCCGAGGCCGCCTGAGCCGTAAAAAGGGGACGGTCCCCTTTTTCGGCAAAAATACGGCGGAAAAGCTTAGCTAAGAAAGGGGACTGTCCCCTTTTTCTGGGGTTCAACCGATGGCCGAGCAGATCGAATTCGAGCTCGTCTCGCCGGAACGCCTGCTGCTGGCGCGGCCGGTCGAGATGGTGGTGGTGCCCGGGAGCGAAGGCGACTTCGGCGCGCTGCCCGGCCATGCGCCCTTCGTCTCGACCTTGCGCCCCGGCGTCATCGCGGTATTCGACGGCGGCCGGGTGACCGAGCGGATCTTCGTCGCCGGCGGCTTCGCCGAGGTGACGGCGGAACGCTGCACGGTGCTGGCCGAACGGGCGATGCCAATCGACCGGCTCGACCGCGCCGCCGCCGAGGCCGAGCTCCGCGCCGCGCGCGACGACCTCGCCGACGCCAAGACCGACGCCGAGCGGGCCGGCGCCGAGAAACGGATCGCGGTCGGCGAAGCGATGCTGGCGGCGCTCGAAGGCAGCGTTTATTAGGACACCGGGCCGGCGCCCTTGCGCAATCCGCGGTACTTCGGAAAAATGGATCCGGGCATGCGACCATGAAGCATTGGACGCTCGACGACATTCCCTGGGACCGCTTCGACGCCGCGCGCGTCGATCCCGAGGCGTTGCGCGTCGTCAAGGCCGCCAGCCTCGTCGAATCCAACGGCGGCGACTACGCGACCTATCTGTGCAACGTGTTTCGCGACGACCCGGACTTTCAACTCGTGGCGCGGGCCTGGGCCGAGGAGGAGGTGCAGCATGGGCGCGCGCTCGCCCGCTGGGCCGCCCTCGCCGAGCCCGGCTTCGACTTCGCCGCCTCGTTCAAGCGCTTCACCGACGGCTACCGGCTGCCGCTCGAGGCCACGCGATCGGTGCGCGGCTCGCGCACCGGCGAGCTGGTCGCCCGCTGCGTCGTCGAAACCGGCACCAGCTCGTTCTACACCGCGCTCAAGGAGGCGACCGAGGAACCGGTGCTGAAGCTGATCTGTCACCACATCGCCGCCGACGAGTTCCGCCACTACAAACTGTTCTACGATCACCTGAAGCGCTATCGCGCGATCGAAGGGGTGGGGCGCTGGCGCCGGCTCCTGGTCGCCCTCCGCCGGGCGGCGGAATCCGACGACGACGAACTTGCCTACGCCTACTACGCCGCCAACGACCCGGCCGGCCGCTACGACCGCCGGCGCCACGGCCGCGCCTATGCCCGGCGCGCCTACCCGCTCTACCGGCCGCGCCATGTCGATCGCCTCGTGGCCATGACCCTGAAGGCGGCGGGCTTCGGGCCGCCGGGGCGGATCGCCGCCGCCCTCGCCGCGCTCGCCTACGGTTTCATGCGCTTGCGCACCGCCCGCCTCGCCCGCGCCGGCGCGTGAGGGGGATTCGTGCAATACGGTGACAGTATACTTGATTGGTTTTTTGGTGACGGTATAAATATTTCCGGTCTCTATCTCCGCCGCTTGAGCGCGTCTTTCGGCAGGACGCGGCGCAGCTCCCTCCGCACGCGGCGCGCAAGGGCGACCGCGCGCCGCGCTTCGGCAATCGAAATCGGCCCCCATCCGGGATAACGCGCGACCATCGCGTATCGCGTCAACTTCCGCTGCTCGCCAATGTCGAGCGTCGGTCTGTCACGCCGGTTCAATAGCCCCGCGAGTGCCCCGAGGTCGTGAGTCTTCGGAAAGTCAACGCCTCGCCAGACCAGCAGGGCCTTCACATACTTTTCCGCACACTGCTGGGCATGAAAGCAGACTGTGTCCGTGGGGCAGTCCGACCCCATCTTCAATGTGTGGGCGGCGTTCTTGAGATCGTTCTCCGCCTTCTCGGTCCATTCTCGCACCACCGCCACGACCTTCTCACGATCGGACATAGAGGACCTTGCCTTCCAACGCCGCCGGCCGTTCGATGGTGCCAGGAACCTTTCTGCGCCACTCGAAATCCTCGGGCGTAGTGACAATGATGTCCTTCGGAAGGCGTATGTCGTGCAGCGCCACGCCGATTTCGATTTCCTTCTCGCTCTTGGAGCCTTTGACAGGCATCACCACCAGGAGGTCCACATCGCTGTCCGGGCCGGCTGCCCCGCGTGCGTGAGAGCCGAACAGGATGATTCGTTCGGGATCGAACCGCCTCACGATGCGATCGACCATCTTGCGAATTTGCCCATCGAGGGAACGCCTCGCGGTCTTCATGGGTAACCACCTCTTATCTCGGCGCGGCCGGCGACGGCATTCAGCAAACGCTTTTCTTCGCCGCACGACTTGGCCAAGAGAGCGCGATTGGCCCGGTAGCCGCCCGTGCCGAAGAAGGTCTCGATCCGCCGCCCGCCCCGCGCGCCCGCTCTCCTTCCGCAACAACTGTTTGAGAACCTGCCATTCCGCTTCGCTCAGGTCCGGTCGGCTCAAGGCTAATTCCCTCTAGTCTACAGCCTAGAATCAAAATCCGGGTCATGCGTCAGCTCGATTGTCCGCAGGGCCTAGTAGGTGTCCATCCACGGTGCTACCATATGCTTATGACTCGCCCGATGGAAAAACCTGAAGAGTATTTCGGTGCGGTCGTCGAACCGGCTTATGCGGATTTTGTAGCTGATCCGACGTCGCGGCATCGCGCAATCTGCGCTGCCACCATCGTCTACCACTTTTATGAACGACTTTACTGGTTCTTCCATGATCACGATCAGGCGCGCCTCCACGGGAACATGTCGGAGGACAAGTACCTCAATTTTCTCGCTTCGCGGAAGTATTGTTCCGATTTGCTTCTTCTCAAAGACTCGGCGGACTCTGTAAAGCATCAATTCTTAAATCGGCGCGTTGCCACTCGTCTAGTAACGACATCTACCGACGTTACCAGCCTTGTTGGCAACGAATTTTATATTGGCACGACCAACCGAACAGTCAGCGACGTGCTCGCCAAGGTCATGCGATTTTGGCGAACGCTGCTGACTACCAATTCGCCATAGCGCTAATACAGTCGTGGGCCCCGACCGCGAAATATACGCGACAGCGCTCCCAGTGGTGAAAAGCTATGCCACGGACCCTGCCCGAAGATGCCGCTCATCTCTCGCGAGAGGTCGGCGTCAGTGCCTTGCAAACGTACCTGTCGGCACGTCCGCCGCCACCAACGTCCTCCACACTGCCTGGGTGGAGAAGGTAGGCCAGTATATCTACCCAAACTCAATGTGGTGACAGTATAGTTAATTGGCGGCCTTCGCCACGGACCATCTCGCGCCGACCGGTGCCTTCCGGAAACTGATCATACTGTTCTTGTTCACTCCACGCCAGGCGTCGATGAGTGCGCGCCCGACGTTACCACACGAGTGCGCGCCGCACCGCTTCCGGCTCGTGGCGAATAACCGTGAGGAAGGCGCGCGCGGCGTCGGTCGGGGCGTGCCGGCCCCGCCCCCAGTCCTGCTCGGTGCACTTGCTCACGCCGAGGTGCCCCGCGAATACCTCCCGCGTCATGCCGATCTCCTTTCGGATGGCGCGGACGTCGATGTTGTCGGGCACGTGGACGCGGAACTTCGCCGCGTTGGCTCGCCCTTCCGCAAACACCAGCGCCTGCCGCGCGCCCCTAAGAATACAGAATACATCGTCCGGCCTTCGAAATGCTTCCTCACTCCCTTGCGATAGGCATTGACCAACGCGCGAAGTGGTAACAAGGTGACAGCATAAAGTCCGTTGCATAACTAACTCGTGCATTGCGCTCACGCCTGGACAGGCTCGGCATGAGGGCGCTAAATCAATGGGTTAGCCTCACCCTGAGCCTGTCGAAGGGTGAGGCAACAGCCGCTCGCCCGAGTTTCGCAACGGTCTCCCGGGGTCTGGCCGGGCGCCGGAATCGGGCTGGGTTGACTCCTGTAACGGTCATCGTTACATTTGGGCCGTGATCAAGGGCTTCGCCTCGGGCGAGACGGAGGGCCTGTTCCGGGGCCGGTCCAGCCGGCGGCTCCCGGCGGATCTACAGCGCCGCGCGCTGCAGAAGCTGCTGGCGATCCACGCCGCCGCCGATCTCGACGAACTCGGGCGGATCCCCGGCAATCGGCTGGAGAAACTGAAGGCCGACCGGGCCGGCCGGCATTCGCTCCGGATCAACGACCGGTGGCGGATCTGTTTCGCCTGGCGGGCCGGGGACGCCTACGAGGTGGAGATCGTCGACTACCATCGTTGACAGGAGACGCCGATGGCGACACGACGCAAACGCGATATCCCGCCGGTTCATCCCGGCGAAATCCTCAAGGCCGACTTCATGGCGCCGCTTGGGCTCACCGTCAGCGTGCTGAGCCGGGCGATCGGGGTTCCGAGGACGCGCCTCAACGACATCGTGCTCGGCCGGCGCGGCGTCACCGCCGACACGGCGATGCGGCTTGCGCGCTATTTCGGGGTCGGCGCCCGGTTCTGGATGAACCTCCAGTCCCATTACGAGCTTGAGGTCGCCGAAGAAGCTTACGGCGATCGCCTCGATCGCGAGGTCCGGCCGCGCGCCGCATAGCCGACGTCGGCCGCTACTTCTTTGTTAGATGCCCGAACTCGGCGATCAGGTCCTGGTAGAGCCGGCGCTTGAACGGCACGATGAGGTCCGGCAGTTCGTCCATCTTCGCCCATTTCCAGTCGAGGAATTCCGGGTGCTCGGTGGCGATGTCGATGTCGGCGTCGGTGCCGGTGAAGCGGAAGGCGAACCACTTCTGCTCCTGGCCGCGATATCGGCCGCCCCAGATCTGCGGCACCAGCTCGGCCGGCAGGTCGTAGCGCAGCCAGCCGCGGCTCTCGGCCAGCAGTTCGGCCTTCGTCGTCCCGACCTCCTCGTTGAGCTCGCGGCGGGCGGCGGCTTCGGGCGTCTCGCCGTCGTCGATCCCGCCCTGCGGCATCTGCCAGGCCGCGGACGGCATGTCGATGCGCCGCGCCACGAAGACCAGGCCGCGCCGGTCGAGCAGCATGATGCCGACGCCGCGCCGGTAGGGCAGGTCGGTCCCGGCCGCCGCCGGCTTGCGGCTCATCGCGGCGGCCCCGGCGCGGCGAGCGCCGAGATCGGCGCCAGCGCCAGCCCCTTGCCGGGCAGCGTCCGGGCCCACTCGCCGAGCCGTTCCAGGGCGGCCGGCGCGGGCGCGACCGTGGCGACGGCGAAGCCGGCGGTGCGCGCCTGGCGCTCGAGCTGCTGCAGGCGGCTGTCGATGGCGGCGGGCGCGTCGTCGTCGCCGAGCCGCAGGCTCGTGGTCGCCAGCGGCACGCCGATCTCCTCGGCCAGCCGCGCCGCGACGCTGTCGGGCGCGTCGCCGTCGAGGAACATCAGGTCGCGCTCGGCCAGCGCGCTCAGCACCGGGCGCATGTGGTCGGCCGAGGCCGTGAAACGCGACCCCATGAAGGCGGCGACGCCGACATAGCCCTCGGCGCGGTCGAGCACCCAGTCGAGGCGGGCGCGGTTCTGGGTCGGGGTGAGCGAGGTCAACAGCCCCTGCGGCCCCGGGTCGTCGCGCGGATAGCTCGCCGGCTCCAGCGGCAGGTCGAGCATGACCTCGTGGCCGGCGGCGCGGGCCAGCGCGACCGATTCGGCCAGGCGGCTGCCATAGGGGCTGAAGGCGAGGGTGATCTCGCCGGGCAGCCCTCGTATCGCGGCGTCGGTCGCCGTCGCGCTGAGGCCGAGGCCGGTGACCACCACGGCGATGCGCGGCCGCGGGTCGTCGGCGGGGAAATCGCGGGCGAAGCGTCGCCAGGCGGGCAGCGCCTCGGCCGCAGGCTCGCCCGGCAACGCGCCGACGACCGGCGCGGCGGGCGGCGGCGGTGGCGCCATCGCCGCCTCGTCGGGCGCCAACACCCTTTCGTCGGGCCCGGCGGGCGAAGCCGGCGCCGTCGACTCGATCGCCGGCGGCCCTGGCTCCGCCGAAGGCGGCTTCGCCGAGGCGAGCGCGGTCTCCGCCGGCGGTTCGCTCATCGCCGCCTCGCCCGGCGCCGGCGGTTCGATCGCCGGCGCCGCCCGGTCGAGCTCGATCTCGACCCGCGGCGTCGCCGACAGCAGCGACGGCCCGTCGCCGCTGAGCCAAAGCCAGCCGCCCACGCCGGCCGCCGCCGCCGCGACGCCCAACGCGGCGATCAGCGCCATCCGCTCGCGCCGTTGTCGGGCGGCGCCCGGCGGTTCGGGCGGCCGGCTCACCACGACGGGCGAGCCGCCAACGGGCGCGCCATGCCCCCGCCCGGCTAGTTCACCGTCCGGGCGGTGAACAAAGCGAGCCCGCGCAGCAGGTCGAGGGCGCGCGCCAGCTGATAGTCCTGGGCCGCCGCCGGCGCCTCGCCGTCCGGCCCGGCCTCGCCGTCCGGCGCGACCTCGCCATCCGGCGCGACCTCGCCATCCGGCGCGGCCGGCGTCTCGCTCGTCGCCGGGGCCGGGGCCGTCTCCTCGCCTTCGAGGGCGCCGCGCAAGTCGGCCTCGCCGCGCTGCTTCGGCTGCGCGATGATCTCGATGCGCGCCGGCTCGACGACGATGTCCGGATCGATCCCCATCGCCTGGATCGAGCGGCCCGATGGCGTGTAGTAGCGCGCCGTGGTCAAGCGGATCGCCCCGTGCCCGGCCAGCGGGATGATGGTCTGCACCGATGCCTTGCCGAAGCTGCGCGTGCCGAGGATGATCGCCCGGCGGTGATCCTGCAGCGCCCCGGCCACGATCTCCGAGGCCGAAGCCGAGCCGCCGTTGATCAGCACCACCATCGGCAGGCCGTCGCCGAGATCGCCGGTCTTGGCGTTGTAGCGCTGCGCCTCGTCGGGGTCGCGGCCGCGCGTCGACACGATCTCGCCCTTGTCGAGGAACGAGTCCGACACCGACACCGCCTGATCGAGCAGGCCGCCGGGGTTGTTGCGCAGGTCGAGCACGAGGCCGGTCAGCTTGTCGCCGCCCTCGGCGCGCAGCTCCTTCAGCGCCGCCTCCAGGCCGGTTTGGGTCTGCTCGTTGAAGCTGGTGACGCGGACATAGCCGACGTCGCCCTCGAGGCGCGAACGCACCGACTGGATCTTGATGACGGCGCGCGTCAGGGTGACGTCGAACGGTTCGTCCTCGGCGCGCCGGATGGTCAGCACGATCTCGGAATCGACCGGCCCGCGCATCTTGTCGACCGCCTCGTTGAGCGTCAGGCCGAGCACCGGCTCGCCGTCGAGGTGGCTCACCAGATCGCCCGGCTGAATGCCGGCGCGAGACGCCGGGGTGTCGTCGATCGGCGAGACCACCTTGACCAGGCCGTTCTCCATCGTCACCTCGATGCCGAGCCCGCCGAACGCGCCCCTGGTCTGCACCTGCATGTCCTGGTAGCTGTCGGCATTGAGGTAGCTGGAATGCGGGTCGAGCGCCGTGAGCATGCCGTTGATCGCCGCCTCGATCAGGTCCTCGTCGGCGACCTCCTCGACATAGTCGGCGCGGACCCTCTCGAACACGTCGCCGAACAGATTGAGCTGCCGATAGGTTTCGGAGCTGTTGCTCTGTCCGAACGCGGCGATCGGGAACGACAGGGCGACGGCGACCGTCATGGCCGCCCAGCGGGATTTGCGCGTCATGCTTTCATTCTACCTTGCTGTCGGGCGTCTCCAGCCAGGGCGCGGGATTGATGGGTTGTCCGCCGCGGCGAAGTTCCACATAGAGTTTCGGGCTTCCGCCCGCCGATGGCCCCATGACCCCCACGGGCTCGCCGCCGAGGAGCCACTGCCCCACCACGGCGTCGATCCGACCCAGTCCTGCGAGCAGCGTATGATATCCCCCACCGTGTTCGATGATCAAGATTTCGCCATAGCCGCGAAACGGCCCGCGAAACGCGATCCGGCCGTCATAGGGCGCCACGACCTGGGCCTGCGGGCGGGTCTCGATGGTGATGCCGCGGCTGTACAGGTCCGTGTCGCGGGCCTCGCCGTAGCGGCCGATCAGCCGGCCGCGGGCCGGCGGCGTCAGGCCGGCGCGCTCGGCCGGGAAGGGCCGGATGTCGGTCGGGCGCTCGAGGCGCAGCGTCGCCGCCGGCTGCGCCGCTCGCCTCGGCGAAGCCTCCGGCGTAGCCAGGGCCGGCGGCGCTGCCGGCGGCGCCAGCCGCGACAGCAGGTCGCGCATGTCTCGGGCCTCGCCGGCCAGCGCGGCCACGCGCTCGGCGGCGCCCCGCTGCTCGGCCGCGGTCGTCTGCTGCAATCCCTTCTTGCGCTCGACCAGCGCGCCCAGGCGGTCGCGTTCCGCTTGCAGGCCGAGCACGGCCCCGGCCATCGCCTCGCGCCGGCCGCGGATATCGTCCTGCATCTGGCGCAACGCCTCGATCTCCTGGCGCAAGCCGCGCGCGCGCGCCGCCACCGCCGGCACGGCGACGCGCAGCAGCATGGCGCTGCGCACCGTGTCGACCGGCCGGCGCGGACCCAGCATCAGCGCCTGCGGCGGCTGCAGCGACAGCCGCTGCAGGGCCGCCAGCGTGGCGGCCATCTGGGCCTGGCGGCGCACCAACTCGGCGCCCGCCAGGGCCGCCCCCACTTCGAGATCGGTCAGCTCCGATTCCAGGGCCGTGAGACGTTCCTCCTGGTCCTGGGCCGCCTTGGCGGCGGCGACCAGCTCGCCCTGGAGCGCGCGGACCTCCGCGGCCAGCGCCTCCGCCGCCGCACGCAAGGCCTGCGCCCGGTCCTGGCCCTCGACCAGCCCCTGCTCGACCTCGCGCAGCCGCGCGCCGTCGTCTTCGGCGGCAGCGGCGGCGATGGCCCAGGCGACCGCTAGCGCCGGCAGGGCCGGCGCCAGGCTGCGGAAACGGGTTGATGCAATCATGACTCGCGGCACCATAGGCCGGCGCCGCGGCCGGCGAAAGCGTCCCGACGACTAGTGTCCCGTCCCCGAAATTCGTTTCACGAATTTCGGGGTGAACGGGCCACTATTTGAATCTAGTGGCCTGCTTATCCCAGAAATTCGAAACGAATTTCTGGGGCAGGACACTAGGCCCGGTGATAGGGGTGGCCGCTCAGGATCTGCTGCGCCCGATAGAGCTGTTCGGCCAACAGGCCGCGCACCAGCAGATGCGGCCAGGTCATCGCGCCCAGCGACAGCACCAGGTCGGCGCGCGCACGCACGGCCTCGCCATGCCCCTCGGCGCCGCCGATCAGGAAGGCGATATCGCTCACGCCCTCGTCGCGCCAGGCCGCCAGCCGCGCCGCGAACCCGGCGCTGTCGAACGTCCGGCCGCGTTCGTCGAGCGCCACGACGCACAGGTCCTTCGCCTTCGGCAGGGCGGCCAGCAGCAACTCGGCCTCGCGCGCCCGCAACCGCTCCGGCGGCAGCTTGCGGCGCTCCTCGACCTCGCTCAGCGCGACCGGCCAGGCGATCCGGCGCCGGTAGTCCTCGAACAGCTC
>JBBECF010000146.1:0-2726 GCA_040881945.1 Dongiaceae bacterium
AGCGGCCGGCGCGACAGCGCCTCGCACCCCGTCTCGGTGACCAGGACCGTCTGCCCCGTGGTCATGGCGAGGCCGGCCTCGCTGTCGAAGATGATGATGTGGATGAAGAACACCATGCCCGGGGCGGCCGGCTCCGGGTTGCCGCGGTAGAGCATCGGCCAGTCCATCCAGTTCGGCGCGAAGGTCGTGCCCAGGCTGTAGCCGGTGGCGTTCATCCGGTGCGCCCGGTAGCCGGCGCCGTCGAGCACGGCGGCGTGGGCGTCGAACACCTCGCCGATCGGCCGGCCGGGCCGGAGCGCCGCCTTGCACGCCTCGAGCGCCGCCACCGCGACCGCGTGCATCTCGCGCTGGCGCGGCGGGGCCGGGCCGATGCGGATCGTGCGCATCAGGCAGGCATGGTAATGGCGATAGACGCCGGCGAATTCGAGGGTGAGCTGGTCGTCGGCGTCGAGGTTCCGGCGGCCGGAGAAGTAGCGGCACAGCAGCGCGTCCGGCCCCGACCCGATGATGTACTCGTTGGCCGGGTCGTCGCCGCCGCCGCGAAAGACCGCGCCCTGCATGGCGGCCAGGATGTCGCCCTCGAAGGCGCCGGGCCGGGCCAGGCGCTCGGCCTCGTCGAGGGCGGCGTCGGCGAGCTCGGCGGCGCGCCGCACATAGGCGATCTCGGCCGGGCTCTTCACCAGCCGCAGGCGGCTGACCAGGTCCGACGCGTCGATCAGCGTGCAGAAGCCGTCGAGCGCGACCATCAGCCGCAGGCCGTTGCGCGCGGTCAGGCCGTAGGCCTCGAGCTCGACCCCGAGCCGGCGGCCGCGGCAGCCCTGCTCGTCGAGGATCGCCTTCAACTCGCGGCACGGGTCGGCGTCGGGCCCGTCGACCCAGATGCGGATGTCCTCGATGACCGAGGTGTGTTGCGCCTGGCGCAGGTCGGGCGCGCGGGTCAGCAGCGTCATGCGCCCGTCGGCACCGAGATGGAGGCATTGGAAGAAGACGTAGCCGAACGTGTCGTAGCCGGTCAGGTAGTACATGCTCTCCTGGCGGAACATGAGCAGCCCGTCGAGACCGCGCGCGGTCATCGCCGCGACGGCGCGCGCGCGGCGCCCGGCCAGCTCCTCACGGCTGAAATGCAGGGCCATCGGTCACCTCTCCAGGCATATGGCCGACGGGTTTACGACCTTGTACCAGGGGTTCATCCTTGCCTCCTCCGCGTGAGCGCTTCCTTCGGCAGGATCCGGCGCGCGTCCGCCCGCACGCGGCGCGCCATGGCGACCGCACGCCGCGCCTCGGCAAGCGGGATCGGCCCCCATCCGGGATAGCGGGCACCCGTCGCATAGTCGGTCAAAACGTCTTGTTGGTCCTCGGAGAGCCTGGGTCGCACCCGCGCTGGAAGTTGCGCCATCAACTCGCCGACGTTGTGGGTCTTGGGAAAAGGGTTTCCTTGCACGGTCAGCAGCGCCTTCAGATATTTCTCGACGACTTGCTGGGCATGGAAACACACCGTGTCCGTCGGGCAGTCTTTTCCCAGCTTGAGGGTATGCGCGGCGGTCTTGAGGTCGTTCTCCGCCTTTGCGACCCACTCCGAGGCGACGATCGCGACCTTTTCAGGATCGGGCATACAGCAGCTTGCCTTCCGTCACCGCCGGGTATTCGATGGTCCCCACGATCTCCCGGCGCCATTCGAACTCCTCCGGCGTGCTTATGGCGATATCGATAGGTGTCCGAATGCCGCGCAGCGCCTTCCGAATCTCCAGCTGCTTGTCGCGCTTTGACCCTTCGACCGGCATAACGACCAGGAGGTCCACATCGCTGTTCGGGCCGGCTGCTCCACGCGCGTGAGAGCCGAAGAGAATGATCCGCTCCGGATCGAACCGCTCGACGATCCGCCGGACCATTTCGGTTATGGCTCGCTCGGCAGTCAGCGTCTCCATTCCTGAAGCCTCCGGGTCACTTATCCAGGCATATGGCCGACAGGTTGCGGCCGTAGCCGCGCTCGCCGGCTCGGGTGGCGCGGCGGTAGCTGAAGAAGCGGTCGGCCTCGGCGCAGGTGTCGCAGTCGAGCCGCTCGATCGACCCGAGCCCGAGGGCGGCGAGGCGGCCGGCGACATAGCCGGCGAGGTCGAATAGGGAATGGCCGGGGCGCGTGCCTGCGCGAAAGAAGCGCGCGTCGGCGGCGTCGCGGGCGAGGAACGGCGCCGGGAACTCCGGCCCGACCTCATAGGAGCCCTGGGCGATGGCCGGGCCGATGGCGGCGCGGATGCGCTGCGGCCGCGCGCCCCGCGCCGCCATCGCCGCGACGGTCGCTTCGAGGATGCCGTCGAGCGCGCCGCGCCAGCCGGCATGGGCGGCGCCGATCACGCCGGCCTCGGCATCGGCGAACAGCACCGGCGCGCAGTCGGCGGTGAGGATGCCGAGCGTCAGGCCCGGCCGGTCGGTCACCAGGGCGTCGACGCGCGGCGCCGCCTCGCGCGCCCACGGTTCTTCGACCGTGGCGACGCCAACGCTGTGCGTCTGATAGGCGGTGACCAGCGAGCCCGGCGGCAGCCCGGCCCGCGCCAGCGCCAAGGCCCGGTTCTCGGCCACCCGCCCGGGGTCGTCGCCCGAGCCGAAGCCGCAATTGAGCGAATCGAAGAGGCCCTCGCTGACGCCGCCGACGCGGGTCAGGAAGGCGTGGCGGACGCGGCCAATGTCGCTCAGGGCGTCGGTCGTCAGCATGGCTCGGCGGTCGCGGT
>JBBECF010000147.1:0-2723 GCA_040881945.1 Dongiaceae bacterium
CCTCGCTCAGCGCGACCGGCCAGGCGATCCGGCGCCGGTAGTCCTCGAACAGCTCCCGCGCCGGCCCGGGCCTAGCGCGTCCGACCGCCGCCACCAGGATGCGCAATGGGGCCTTACGACTTCGCCGCCGCCGCCGCCGCGGCCTGGGTCGCCGCGACCGAGCCCTGGCGCTTCGCCATCCACGTCTTCGCCGTCTCCACCGCCACCGCGGCGTCGCGGCAATAGGCGTCGGCGCCGATCGACTGGGCGAAGGCCTCGTTCAGCGGCGCTCCGCCGACCAGCACGACGTAATCGTTGCGGACGCCCTTCTCGACCAGCGTGTCGATGACGACCTTCATATAGGGCATGGTGGTGGTCAGCAGCGCCGACATGCCGATGATGTCCGGCTTGTGCTCATCGATCGCCTTCAGAAAGTTCTCGACCGGGTTGTTGATGCCGAGGTTGATGACCTCGAAGCCGGCGCCCTCCATCATCATCGCCACCAGGTTCTTGCCGATGTCGTGGATGTCGCCCTTGACCGTGCCGATGATCATCTTGCCCATCTTGGGCGCGCCGGTCTCGGCCAGCAGCGGCCGCAGGATGAACATGCCGGCCTTCATGGCGTTGGCCGCCAGCAGCACCTCGGGCACGAACAGGATGCCGTCGCGAAAGTCGATGCCGACGATGCGCATGCCCTCGACCAGCGCCTTGGTCAGCGTGTCATAGGGCGACCAGCCGCGGCCGAGCAGGATGTTGACGCCCTCCGTGACCTCGTCCTTCAGCCCGTCATAGAGGTCGTCGTGCATCTGCTGCACGAGTTCCTCGTCGTTCAGGCTCTTGAGATCGAGTTCGCTTTCCTCTTCCGCCATCGTCCTCACCTCGTTCCGGGGCAACCACCGGATTTCCGCAGGTTTGCGCAAGCTAGTCAACGCCTGCGTCCGCCCCCCGCGTGGGCGCGACCCCGATTGACGGGCCCGCGACATTGGGCGGGGGGCGCCGACAGGGCTATCGCATTTGGGGTGGTGCCGGCTCGGCCGGAGACCTGGAGCAGCTTAGTGCGTGCTTCGACAAGCGGAGCCATGAGGTTTTTTCTTTCTGCCACCAAGGTTCGACCTCATCCTGAGCCTGTCGAAGGACGCACAATCGCGATGCAACGCTGTTCACGGCTTTGAATGCGATAGCCCCGGCCGGCAGGCGATTCGGCTTGGGGCTGCCGGCGGCGGGGTGTAATCAGACGGCAGGTCCCAACGCGCCGGAGCGCAACCCATGCCGCCGCCCTTCCTGCTCACGCCCGGCCGGCTCACCCTCGCCGATCTCAGGGATATCGACCGTGATCCCCGGCCGATCGCGCTCGATCCCGGCTGCTGGGGGCGGGTCGACGCGGCGGCGGCGGCGGTGCAGGCGGTCTTACGCGAAGGCCGCACCGTCTACGGCGTCAACACCGGTTTCGGCAGCCTGGCGCGCGAGCGCATCCCGGCCGACGCGGTCGGCGAATTGCAGCGCCGGCTGGTCCTGTCGCATTCCGCCGGCACCGGGCCGCTGCTGCCCGACCGGGTCGTCCGGCTGTGCCTGATCCTCAAGGTCAACAGCCTGGCGCGCGGTTATTCCGGCGTCCGGCGCCGGGTGATCGAGGCCTTGCTCGCGCTCGTCAACGCCGGCGCCTACCCGTGCGTGCCGTCCAAGGGCTCGGTCGGCGCCTCGGGCGACCTGGCGCCGCTGGCGCATCTCTCGGCGGCGCTGATCGGCGTCGGCGCGGTGCGCCTGGCTGGCCGCGTCGTGCCGGCGGCCGAAGCCCTGGCCGCGGCGGGCCTGAAGCCGCTCGCCCTCGCCGCCAAGGAAGGGCTGGCACTCTTGAACGGCACCCAGGTCTCGACCGCGCTCGCCGTCGCCGGGCTGATCGACGCCGAAGCCGTGTTCGCCGCCGCCCTTGCCGCCGGCGCGCTCTCGACCGACGCGGCGCAGGGCAGCGACGTGCCGTTCGACCCGCGCATCCAGGCGGTGCGCGGCCAACCCGGCCAGGCCGACGTGGCGCGCGCCCTCTCGGCGCTGCTGGCCGGCAGCCCCATCCGCCACGCGCATCTCGATTGCGACCGCGTCCAGGACCCCTATTCCCTGCGCTGCCAGCCGCAAGTCATGGGCGCCTGCCTCGACGGTTTACGCTTCGCCGCCGGCGTCATCGGGCGCGAAGCCAACGCCGTCTCCGACAACCCGCTGGTCTTCGCCGATACGGGCGAGATCCTATCCGGCGGCAATTTCCACGCCGAGCCGGTGGCCATGGCGGCGGACGTCGTCGCGATCGCGCTCGCCGAGATCGGCGCGCTGTCGGAACGGCGCACGGCGCTCCTGACCGACGCCCATATGAGCGGCCTGCCGGCTTTCCTGATCAAGGAGCCGGGCCTCAATTCCGGCTTCATGATCGCCCAGGTGGTCGCCGCCGCGCTGGCCTCGGAGAACAAGTCGCTCGCCCACCCGGCCAGCATCGACAGCCTGCCGACCTCGGCCAACCAGGAAGACCATGTCAGCATGGCGACCTACGCCGCGCGCCGCCTCCTCGAGATGACCGACAACGCCGCCGGCATCGTCGCCATCGAGCTCCTGGCCGCCGCCCAAGGCATCGACCTGCGCCGCCCGCTGGAAACCAGTCCCGTCCTCGAAAAGGTCATGGCGCACATACGCGCCCGCGTCGCCCGCCTCGACATCGACCGCGAGATGGCGCCGGACATCGCCGCCGCCAAGGAGATCGT
>JBBECF010000148.1:0-17591 GCA_040881945.1 Dongiaceae bacterium
CGCACCGTCAGGCGGTGCGGCAAATCGACGTAAGGCGAGGAGAAATTCATGCGCGGCAGCACCCGGTGGCGGTGGCGCAGCATGTCCTCGCCGAGCACGGTGATCCGGCCGCCCGTGGGCAGCAGCAGCCCCAGGAGCATCGCCAGCGTCGTCGTCTTGCCGGCGCCGTTGGCGCCGAGCAGCCCGACGATGGCGCCGGGGGCGACCGCGAAGCTCACCCCGTCGACGGCGGTGACCGCGCCGAAGCGCTTGCTCAAGGAGACGACGTCGATGACCGGATCCGGCACGGGCGTGACTATGACCGGAAACCTTGGCCGAGACCAGGCCGCATCGCGGCCGGGCGACGGCGGATCAGGAGGCGGCGCGGGGCCGCGTCTGGCCGGCGGGGAGCATCGCCGACTCCTGCAACAGGCCGTCGAAATGATAACCCTGGTACATGGTGATGCCGAGCGCCGCGCCGACCCGGATCGCGTCGGGCGAATCGCAGTGGCACAGGATGACGCGATCGCGACCGATGCGTTCCACCACTTCCTTCAACTGCATCGCATGGTCACCGGTGGCATAGTCCGCCAGGTCGCGGCCCCATTGTACCTTGACCAGGTCGACGCCGATCCGCTCGCGGTCGAGCAGCGGCAACGCGAAGTGCCGCAGGCCGTCGAGGCACACCCGGTAGCCGTTGTCCTTGAGGAAATCGCGGGCGAACAGAAAGCTGCCGAGGTCGGCGAGGACGTCGATCTGCTGCAGCTCGACCGCCGCGGCACCGCGCTCGCCGGCGCGCAGCAGCTCGTCGAATCGCTGGAATTCGGGGGCCAGCACGGTGGCAATATTGAGGTTGAGGCTGAAATTCGTGGCCAGGGTCGGATCGTCGCGCCGAACGAGCAGCGCGAGCATTCGGCCATCGAGGATTTCGGTCAGATGCTGGAACAGCCAGCGGTTGGCGAGGAGGTTGACCCCGGGCATGATGGCGCGACCGAGATCGGCGATGGAAAAGAACAGCTCCTGGAACAGCGCCTTCGGCGCGGCGCCGGGAAGCATGAAGCAGATCGACTGGCGCCGCAGCAGGCCGCTCAGGTCGGCGCTGGCGAGCGCCTGTTCCATTTGCGCCAGATGGGCCGAGTCGAGCGGCCGGTCGGGCGGTTGCTCCGGCTTGGCGGCCGACGGTTCCGCAGCGGCGGCCGGCTTGCGGGCGGCCGCGGCCACCGCCTCGATCGCGGCGAGGAAGGCGGGGTAATCGGTCTCGAGGTCGTACCAGGTGCAGAACCGGTCCTCGCTGCCCACCCCCCTGTTCATGATCGGGTCCTCGTCGAACAGGAAGCGCAGCCGCAGCACCGCCTCGTCGATGTCGGCGACGGTCGCGCCCTTAGCCAGGAAGATCATGTCGTTGTTGGTCAGGTGAAACAGCCCGCCGTCGAATTTCTTGATCGGGCGGTCGAAGGTGGTGGCGGCGATGCGCAGGTGGTGGTCGCGGCGATGGTAGGGGCGCAGGCGCGACAGATGCAGATGCACCGCGCGCCGTCCCTCGCGGTAGCGGTCCAGGCGTTGGACATATTCGAGGAGGATCTGCTCCTGCCGCGCCATCGCGGATTCCGGTTGCTGTCCGCGCATATCCCGCCTTGTCTCCGATCGCGGTCCTCGGCCGCAGCGCTTGCCAGCGACTTAACGCGCCCGGCCTTACGAATCGGTTAATTTGGCACAACCTGTCGTTGCAGCCGCGCGGCGCGGCGGCGCGACTCACGTCCGGTGCAGCCACCAGCCGGCTTCGTTGATCGAGTAGACGGGTCGATAATGGCGGATGCTGGACGCCGGCACGACGCTCGCGATCTGGTTGTCGAGGACGAACGCCTCGCCGTCGAGGTAGACGACGAGGATGGCGTGGGCGATCTGCAGGTTGATGTCCTGCAGGACGACGATGCGCAGCCGCTCGTTCGGCACGCCGAGGGCGCGCAGCGCCATGAACTTGGCGATCGCGTAGTCCTCGCAATCGCCGTCGCGGCGCAGGAACTGGAATGGCGTCGCCCAGTAATCCGGCACCCCCCAATTGATCGGATCGATGATGTAGGGGTTCTCGTTCAGCCGGCGGTTGATGTCCGCGAGCTGCCGGCGCGGGTCCTTGCCGCGCATCTCCTCGATGAAGGCGCGCCAGCCTTCGCTGTCGCACTGGCCGGCGGCGCAACCGCCCTGCTCGCCGCGGAAGCGATCCACCGCCCCGCGCCACTTCGGGAACAGCTTCAGGTCGCTCGACGGCACCTCGGTGGTGCCGAACAGCTCGGGGTAGTCCTGGGTCGCCGCCGCGGGACCGGCGAGGCCGGCCGCGAGCAGCGCGACGCCGGCCGCCAGGAGGCCGGCGCGGCGGCTCCGCAGCAGGCGGCGCCAAGGGGTCGAGCGGATCGATCGACGGTCGGTCATCGCGCCCCCTCTCTGGTACCGGGCGCGGGCGTCGCCGCCGCCCGCCCGGAGGTTGGCCATAGCCTAGGCGGGGGCCGATTAACGGCCCGTTAAGGCGCCATGGTTTATGAACGTTAAGACTGGTGAACGGGACACTTGGGAGCGACCCTTGTCCGAGACCGCAGCCTTGCGCCCGCCGCGCGGCGGCCCTGCCAACGTCAGGATTGCCCTGGCAGCCATCCTGTTGCTGCTCGTCGCGGCCGCCGGCATCGCGCTGGTCTTCCGCTTCGTCGAAGGCGAGCGCGAGCGCGACCTGCGCGCCTGGCAGCAACGCCTCGGCATCGTCGCGGACAGCCGCTTCGCCGCCGTCGACGACTGGTTGACGGAGCAGATCGGCGAGGTCGTCGCATTGGCGCAGAACGCCTCGTTGCAGCTCTACATGTCGGAGCTGGCGCTGGCCGGCGGCGACCCGGAGCGCGCCCCCCTGGCCGAGGCGCAGGCCGGGTATCTGCGCAACCTGCTGCTGGTCTCGGCCGAGCGCGCCGGCTTCGCGGCGCCGCCGACCGGACCGGCGGTGGCGGCCAACGTCGAGCGCATCGGTGTGGCCGGCCTGGCCCTGGTCGACCGCGCCGGCCGCGTCCTCGTCGCCACGCCCGGCATGCCGCCCGTCACCGGGTCGCTGCGCGACTTCCTTGCCGGGCTGCGGCCGGGGGCCGGCGGCGTGATGGACCTGTTCCTCGACGCCGCAGGGCGGCCGGCCATGGCCTTCGCCGCCCCGGTCTTCGCGATCCAGAGCGACGACGACGCGGACGCCCAGGTCGGCCTCGTGATCGGCGTGAAGCAGGTCGCCGACGAGCTCTACCCGCGGTTGCGCCAGCCCGGCGCCGCCACGGAATCGGCCGTGGCCGTGCTTGTCCGCGGCCGCGACGGGACCGTCGAGTACCTGTCGCCGCTGCCCGACGGCACGCCGCCGCTCAGCCTGAAGATGGCGCGCGACACGTCCGATCTGGACGCCGCCTTCGCGCTCGATCACCCGGACGGTTTCGCGCTGCGACGCGACTACCGCAGCCGCGGGGTGCTGGTGACCGGCCGCGCCTTCGCGGCGGTTCCCTGGACGCTGATGTACACGATCGAGCGCGCCGAGGCGCTGGCCGACAGCGAGGCCCGCCTGACGCGCCTGTCGATCGGGTTCCTCTTGGCCATCGCGCTGGTCGCGGCGGCCCTCGTCGCGGTCTGGCGCCACGCCAGCTCGCGCCGCGCCGCCGCGGCCGCCGACGCCTATCGCGACCTGGCGCAACGCTTCGAGGCGCAACGCAATCTGCTGCGCCTGGTCGCCGACAGCCAGCCGGCGGGGATCTACATCCTCGACGCCGACGGGCGTTACCGGTTCGCCAACGCGGCGGCGAGCCGGGCCGCCGGCATCGCCGTCGCGGACATGATCGGCAAACCGGCGCAGAGCGTCCTTGGCCCGGCGCTGGCGGAGCCGATCCTGGACCTCAACCGCCGCGCCCACGAGCACGGGCAGCCGGTCTCCCGCATCTGGCGCAGCGAAGATGGCGGCGCGTTGCGCGTGGTGCAGTTCGAGCACGTCCCGGTTCCGGCCGCGGAGAAGACGCCGCCCGGCGTGCTCGTCGTGGAGCGCGACGTCACCGAGGTGGTGAGCGAACGCGAACGCCGGACGCGCATTCTCGACCAGCTCGTGCGGACGCTGGTCGGCATCGTCGACCGGCGCGACCCCTTCGCGGCCGACCAATCGGCGCGGGTCGCCAGGCTGGCGCGCGCCATCGCCGCGGAGATGGGCCTCGGCCCGCGCGACATCGACACCGCCGAAACCGCGGGCAATCTGCTCAACCTCGGCAAGATCCTGGTGGCGCCGGAAATTCTGACGCGCAGCGGCGCGCTCAGCGAGGCCGAGCGTCGACAGGTGCGCGACAGCCTGGCGGCCGGCGCGGAGCTGCTGCAGGACATCGAGTTCGACGGGCCGGTCGCCGACACCCTGCGCCAGGCCCAGGCGCGCTGGGACGGCACCGGCACGCCGCCGCTCGCCGGCGACGACATCCTGGTCACGGCGCGCATCGTCGCCGTCGCCAACGCCTTCATCGGCATGACCAGCCCGCGCGGCCACCGCGACGCTATCGCCGCCGATCCGGCGATCGAGACGCTGTTGGGCGAGGTCGGCCGCGCCTTCGACCGCGGGGTCGTGGCGGCGCTGATCAACCATCTGGACAAGGCCAACCGCGCCGCCGCCGACTGACGGGTCGCACTGCCGCGACGATCTGCTAGGATCGGGCGACGACCGTGATCCGCAACCCCTTCGCACGCTCTCGCCGGGCGCGGGCGCCGGCCGGCAGCCGGGTCTACGCCATCGGCGACATCCACGGCCGCGCCGACCTGCTGGCGGCGCTGCACCGCATGATTCGCGACGACGCCGCCGGTCGGCCGGTCTCGCGCCGGGTCGTCGTCTATGTCGGCGACTACATCGACCGCGGGCCCGACTCGCGCGCCGTCATCGATATTCTGCTCGACGCCCCGCTGGCCGGCTTCGAGAGCGTCCACCTGCTCGGCAACCACGAGGCCTTCCTGCTCGACTTCCTCGACGACGCCGCCGTCGGCCCCGACTGGCTGTTCAACGGCGGCGCCGCGACGCTGGCGAGCTACGGCGTCGAATCGCCGTGGCCGTCTCGCCTCGGCGAAGCCGCCTTCGGCGCAGCCAGGGTCGGCGATCCGCCGGACCGGATACAGGCCGAGCTCCGCCGCCGGCTGCCGGCGCGGCACCTGACGTTCCTGCGCGAACTGCGCCTCAGCCACGTCGAAGGCGACTACCTCTTCGTCCATGCCGGCGTCCGGCCCGGCGTGCCGCTCGACCGGCAGGCGCGCCGCGATCTCTTGTGGATTCGCGACGAATTCCTCGACTCGGGCGCCGATCTCGGCAAGGTCGTCGTGCACGGCCATTCCATCGCGGACGAGCCGGAGCTGCGCGCGAACCGGATCGGCATCGACACCGGCGCGTTCGCGACCGGCCGACTCACCTGCCTCGTCCTCGAAGGCGCCGACCGGCGCTTCCTGGCGACCCGACCTTAAGTCTTTCGGCAGTTCGGTAGAGACAGGAAACGGCAAAGCCATTATCGGTGTTTGCCGTCGCGGTCGCGGGGGCCGCCAAGGAGGGCCCATGAAGATCACCGAAGTCGAATGCCACGTCCTGCTGGCGCCGAATTACGATCCGTCCTTCACCTCGTCGGCCCAGGACAGCTTTCTCGTCATTCTGCGCACCGACGAGGGGCTGATCGGGATCGGCGAATGCGACGTGAACCCGTGGATCGCCAAGGCCTGCATCGAGGCGCCGGGCACGCATACGATGGGCCTCTGTATCAAGGACATGCTGATCGGCGCCGACGCCGATGACATCGCCGGGATCTGGCGCCGCCTCTATGTCGGCACCGCGATGAACGGCCGGCGCGGTGCCGTCGTCCACGCCATCAGCGCCGTCGACATGGCGCTGTGGGACCTGCGCGGCAAGGCGCGCGGCGAACCGGTGTACAAGCTGCTCGGCACGCCGCGGCCCGACCCGGTCATCCCCTATGCCTCGCTGCAGCCGGCGGGGCACGGTTTCGAGGCCTATCGCGACGCCCTCTGCGAATCGGCGGAGCGGGCGAAGAACCTCGGCTTCCGCGCGGTCAAGACCGAGGTCACGATGAACGGCCCCTACGCCCATAGCGGGCTCCGCGAATCCTACGATCGCCATACCGAGGTGGTCGCCGCGGTGCGCAAGGCCGTCGGTCCCGAGATGACGCTGATGGTCGACGTGCAGTACCTGTGGGACGACGCCGCGACCGCCGCCGCCGTCGTCAAGGACTGGGCCGAATTCGACCTCTATTTCCTCGAGACGCCGATCTGGCCGGACTATCTCGACGAGTACGCGAAGCTGGCCGAACTCGTACCGATGCCGATTGCGGCCGGCGAGTGGCTGGCCACGCGCTACGAGTTCGAGGACCTGATGGACCGCGGCCGGATCGGCGTCGCGCAGCCGGACGTCGGCCGGGTCGGGGGGTTGAGCGAGGCCATGGCGGTCTGCCGCATGGCCGCCGACCGCTCGCTCGCCGTCGTGCCGCATTGCTGGAAGACCGGCGTCTCGATCTCGGCCACCGCGCATCTCGCCTTCGCCACACCGCACTGCCCGTTCATCGAATACCTGCCGCCGCAACTCTGCGTCGAGACGCTGCGCCGCGAGCTGACGGCCGAAGACCTGGAGTTCGTCGACGGGACGATCGCGCCGCCGACCAAGCCGGGGTTCGGCGTGGAGCTGAACTGGGATGCCGTCAAGGCGTTCAAGGTGGCGTGACGGCGGTGCGGAAACAGGGACGGAAATCGACCGTCGCGAGGAAGGTGGCGCGCGCCCTGCTGCTCCTCGCCGCCGCGTTCTTCCTGACCTCGACGTTCCTCGTCGCGCTCTATGGCGCGGTCGCGCCGCCGGCGACGCCGCTGATGCTGATCCGCGCCGCCGTGGGCGACGGCCTGAACCGGGATTGGAAATCCTATGACGAGATCTCGCCGCATCTGATCCGCGCCGTCATCGCGGCGGAAGACGCGCGGTTCTGCGAGCACGCCGGCTTCGATTGGCGCGAGATCGATGAGGCGTGGGCGTCCTTCAAGCGCGGCGGGCGCCTGCGCGGCGCCAGCACGATCACCATGCAGACCGCGAAGAACCTGTTCCTGTGGCCCGGCCGCAGTTACCTGCGCAAGGGCCTGGAGGTCTATTTCACCCTGCTGCTCGAGCTGGCTCTCGACAAACAGCGGATCATCGAGCTCTACGTCAACGTCGCCGAATGGGGGCGCGGCATCTACGGCGCCGAGGCGGCGGCCCAGGCCTATTTCAAGAAATCGGCCGCCGACCTGACCCGCCGCGAGGCGGCGCTGCTCGCCGCCGTCCTGCCCAACCCGCGGCTCTGGTCGCCGGCCCGGCCGACCGCGTCCATCGTTCGCAAGGCGGCGACGATCCTGGCGCGGATGCGGTCGGTCCCGGTCTCCGAAGGCCGCCTGTGCCGGTGACGACAGCCATCGCGACTCGACCGGCCGCCGCCGAGGCACTAAGAATGGTATCGGCGCGTAGCGACAGGGGCGGACCCATGCCCGAACCAAGCGCGAGAACCCTCGCCGGGTTCGCGTTGTTCGAGGGCCTCGACGAGGACGAGCGCGGCCGTCTCGAGGCCGCCTGCCGGTGGCGGCAGTACGGCGCCGGGGACAGCATCCTGGAAAGCGGCGGCGTCAGCCGCGACGTCTTTTTCATCCTGGAGGGGGCCGCCAACATCGTCAACTTCTCGCCGACATTGCGCGAAGTCGCCTATGCGACGGTGCGGACCGGGGACTATTTCGGCGAACTTGCCGCCATCGACCGCGAGCCGCGCTCGGCGAACGTCATCGCGGTCGAGGAGTCGCTGGTCGCCGTCATGCCGGCGGACGTCTTCGTCGAGCTGTTGCAGCGCCGCGCCGACGTCACCTTCCGGGTGCTGCAGCACTTGACGCAGATGGTGCGCGCCGGCGACGCGCGCATCCTCGAGCTGAGCACGCTGGCGGCGACCCAGCGCGTCTATGCCGAGCTGCTGCGCATGGCGGCGCCGGAACCGGCCGTGCCGGGGCTGTGGGTGATCCGGCCGCTGCCGCCGCTGCGCGACGTCGCCAGCCGGGTCAGCACGACGCGCGAGACGGCGGTGCGCGCGTTGAGCCAGCTCTACGCCAGCGGCCTCATCCGGCGCAAGGGCCGCAACCTCTATCTCATGGACCGCGCCCGCCTAGCGGAGGCCCTGAAGGACCTGCAGGCGCATGGCGGCCCGCGCGCCGAGCGATAATCGGCACCGGTAACGATCAAGAAGGCGAGGCGGCATGAAAGCGCGAATCGAATGGGTCCGGGACCGCACCTTCCTCGGCCAGTCGGGCAGCGGCCACGCCATCGTGCTCGGGACGACGAAGGACGCCGAGGGCCGCAGCATCGGCCCGAGCCCGATGGAGCTGGTGCTGATCGGCATGGGCGGCTGCACGGCCTTCGACGTGGTCCATATCCTGGAGCGCTCGCGCGAGCCGATCGAGGACTGCGTCGCCGAGCTCGAGGCCGAGCGCGCCGCCGACGACCCGAAGGTGTTCACGCGCATCCACGTGCATTTCATCGTCAAGGGGCGCGGCCTCAGCCGCGCCAAGGTGGAACGCGCGATCGCGCTGTCCGCCGAAAAGTACTGCTCGGCCTCGGCCATGCTCGCCAAGACCGCGACGATCACCCACGACCTGGAGTTGATCGACGGCGCCGAATAGGCGGCACGGCGGGCCGCGCCGGCCCACCGCGCGAGGGGCCCTAACAGCCTGCTAGACGCGCTTCGCCGCCTGCCAGGAGGCAAGCGCCTGCCGGGCCGCGCGCCCGACCCGCTCGCGCTCTTCGCGGTCTCTCTCGACGGTCCTTGCCGTCAGTTCGATGACGTAGCCGTTCGGGTCCCTGAAATAGATCGACCGAATGAAGCCGTGGTCGGAAATGCCCCGCGTTTCGATCCCCCGGGCCTTGCCCTTCGCGAGCATGGCATGCAGCGTCGCGTCGTCCACCTCGAGGGCGATGTGCAGGTCGTAATCGTGCTGGTCCTTGAACGCGAAGGGCTGGCCGGGAGCCTCGAAGAAGGCGAGGAACGAGCCGTCGCCCATCTCGTAGAAGCTGTGCAGCACGTCGGCCTTGCGGCCCGTCTTGGTCTCCGCGATCGCGAAGGCGTCGGCGAGCCGCAGGCCGAGGAAATCCTCGTAGAAGCGCCGCGTCTCCTCGGAATCGCGGCAGCGATAGGCGTTGTGGTGCAGGCCCTTGATCATCAGGGGCGTCCTCCTCCGGTCGTCCGCGTCATCGCCGGCCGCTTGGACCGTCCTTGGCGATCGTCGCGTAGTCGGCCGGGCGTTCGACGCGATAGCCGGCGCAGCCGCAGTCGTCGTTCAGGACCGCCTGCGCCATGCTCCGCAGGCTGATGCGCGACGCCGCCTCGGCAAGGTCCGCGTGGATTCCGTCCAGCGCCTCGCCGCCGCCCGGGACGACGCCGTCCTCGTAGCACACGACGTAACTCGCGCTGACGAAACAGGCGCCGATCTCGCGCGCCGCGGTGGCCTCCGGGCCGATGCTCTGATTGATCGCGTCGGCGCCGAGCTGGCGGTAGGCGTTCGCCTCGGCGCGGCTGGTGAAGCGCGGCCCCCAATTATGCGCGACCACGATCCGGTCGGCCGGCCCGAACACCCGGCCGGGGGCCGGCCACAGCTCTTGCGCGATCCGCGCCACGCCGCCGCCGAGCGCCGGGCAGAACATCTGGTTGGCGAAGCACAGGTGCCGGAAGCGCCCGTCCAGGACCGAGTATTGCGTCTGGGAGAAGTCGATGACGTCGCCCGGCAGAATGAAGTCGCGCGGCCGCAGCGCCTTGTTGAGCGAGCCGCAGGTGCTGTCGGCGACGACCTTCCTGACGCCCGCCTGGGCAAGGACCCAGACCACCCGCCGGTGCGCCGAATGATCGATCGCGTCGATCGGCCAGCCATGGGAGAAGACGTTGAGGAACCGTCGCGGCCGCCCGTCGGCGGTGGCGCGGCCGTCGAGCTCGATGAGCTGCCAATTGTCGGTGCGTCCCCACGGCGTGTCGAAGGCGAGGCCGCGTTCGACGACGCGGACGCCGGGCTCCTCGAGGTCGTCGGGGAAGCGGACACCCCAGCCGGCGCTGCCGGAGAGCAGGGCGAAGGGCGTCTGCGGGATGCCGTGGCTCATCGGGCGGCTCCTGGTCAAGCGACGCTCCCGGCCGCGTCGGGACGGGCGCCGACCTTCTTGCTCGTATACCAGCCGCGGCCCGGTCCGTATACTGGCCGATCGTCGGGGCGGGCCGGGCCGGTATCGCGGGCGCCGACGGTGCCGCAACGAACGAGTGCGGCCAACGGAAAATGGGAGGACAGGGAGACATGAGCGAACGGAAACGTCTTGCCGCGACGGCGGTCGCGCGGCGCCTCGCCTTGGCGGTCGCGGCCGCCGCGGTCGCGTCGGCGGGGGCCGCGGCGAAGGAGCTGCACGTGCTCAACTGGCAGGGTTGGGGCACCGACCAGCCCTTCGCCATCGAACAGTTCGAGAAAGACAGCGGCGTGAAGATCGTCCACGACTACATCACGTCGTTTCCCGAAATGTTCACGAAGCTGCATACCAACCCGGGCGTCTACGACGTGGTGATCATCAACACGGCCTATACGCTTCAGGCCGCCGACCAAGGGCTGATCGAACCGGTCGACGTGAGCCGGCTCAAGAATTTCGGCGATCTCTTCGCGAACATGCGCGACACGCCCCACCTCAACCGCGACGGCAAGGTCTATGGCGTCGCCTGGATCTGGGGCGGCACGTCCGTGACCTACGACACCGACGTGTTTGCGACGCCGCCCAAATCGGTGCAGGTGCTGTGGGACCCGAAGCATGCCGGCCGCGTCTGCTGGCGCGACAGCCCGGAGGACTCGGTCCGCTTCGCGGCCATCGCCACCGGCCAGGACGCCGAGGCGCCGGCGGACATGGACGCCATCCGCCAGAAGCTGCGCGACCTCAAGCCGCAGATCAAGGCCTTCTGGAAGTCGGAGGACGAGTGGCTGAAGTTGGTGGCCGCCAAGCAGTGCGACGTCTCGATCGTGTGGACCGACTCGACGGAAAAGGCCAAGGAGAATTTCAAGCTTCCGGTCACCTTCATGGTTCCCGACGAAGGCGCGCTCGCCTGGCGCGACGGCCTGTCGATCGCCAAGGACGCGCCGAACCGTGACGCGGCCTACGCCTTCATCGACTACATGACGAGCCCGGCGTTCTATGCGGGCTGGGCCAAGGCCGGCGGCGCGCCGGTGACGGCGAACGCGGTCGCGATCAACGAGCTGTCGGCGGACTCGCTGACCCGGAAGGTGCTGGGCGATCCGGCGAACGTCGCGCGTCTGCGCTTCCAGGGGCCGTTGTCCGACGAGCAGCGGCAGGTCTATCTCGACCTCTGGGAGGAGACCAAGACCTACTACGCCGAATGACCGGCGACGGGACCCGGCCGCCGCGCGCGGCCGGGCCTCGTTCCGGCTCGCGGCGCCCTGACGGGCGCGCCGTGGGCGTAAGGGGCGGCTGAGATGGCGCAACTGGTCCTGCTGCGGCACGGAGAAAGCGTCTGGAACCGCGCCAACCGGTTCACCGGCTGGATCGACGTCGATCTCAGCGAGCGCGGGATCGAGGAGGCGCACCGCTCCGCCCGCCTGCTGCTCGAGCACGGCTTCCAGCCGGACCTCTGCTACACCTCGGTGCTCAAGCGGGCGATCCGCACGCTGTGGATCGTGCTCGACGACATGGACCTGATGTGGCTGCCGGTGGAAACGAACTGGCGGCTGAACGAGCGCCATTACGGCGCGCTGCAGGGCCTGTCCAAGGCCGAGACGACGGAGCGGGTCGGCGCGGCGCAGGTGCGGGAATGGCGGCGCAGCTACGCGACCCGGCCGCCGCCGCTCGATGAAACGGATGACAACTTTCCCGGCCGCGACCGGCGCTACGCCGGGCTCGATCCCGGCCAACTGCCGCGCGGCGAGAGCCTGAAGGACACGGTCGCGCGCGTCCTGCCCTATTGGCACGCGGCGATCGCGCCGCAGCTCCGCGCCGGCCGCAAGGTGTTGATCTCGGCGCACGGCAACAGCCTGCGCGGCCTCGTGAAATATCTCGACGTCATCGCCGATGACGACATCCCCGGCGTCGAGATCCCGACCGGGGTGCCGCTCGCCTACGATCTCGACGGCGACTTGCGCCCGACCTCCCGCGGTTATCTGAGCGAAGCAAAACCCGACGGGGCATAAGCCCGCGCCGGCGGCCTAGGCCGCCCGGCGCCGCCGAACGGATCGGCAAACCTCAAAAAACTAGGTCCACGCGAGCCGAGGCCGCCGGTCGCGCCTGCCCCGGTCGGGCTCGGCGTCGGGAACCGGCGCGTGAAATCTCCACGGGAATCGAGGCGTTTATCTTTGGTTTACCAATAATGGTAACGCCTTGTTCATTGTATTTCCAAGTCATGCCTTGTCGATCTGGCGGCTATATCTTGTCTAGATTTACCTTTTATCAGCAAATTTCGTGTTTTCTATCGTCGGTCCTCCCTCCGACGAACAAGGTATGTTCCGATGCGCCAGATAGGCCCCATCGCCCTCCTCCTCTTCGCAGCCGCCTGCTCAGCCACGACGCAACGCGCGGCGCTCACCGATTCCGACGTGGCCGCCGAGATGGCGGTCCAGAAGAACCTGATCCTGGAGCAGTCCGTCGAGGAACAGGCGCGCCTCGACTCCCTCGGCTTCAGCCTCATGCGCGGCGCCGCCGAGCTGTGCGGCGACGATACGAAGCCCAGCTACGGCCTCACTCTCGCCACCGAGCACAGCTTCGGGGCCGACAAGCGCGGCGCGGCGCGCGCCGCCCTCGGTCTCGACGAGCAGCTTCGCGTCCTGCATGTCGCACCCGATTCGCCGGCCGATCGCGCCGGCCTGCAAGTGGGCGATCCGATCCTGGCGCTCGACGGCGCGGCCGTCGCACCCGGCGTCGCCGGGGCAAAGGCCGCCGCCGCGACCCTGGACTCCGGCCGGCCGATAACGCTAGCGCTCGGCGGCGCGTCGCCGCGCGCGGTCGGCCTCGCCGCGGTCGAGATCTGCGACTATCCGATCGAGGTTTCGAGCCGTCCCGGCGTCAACGCCTATGCCACCGGCAACCGGATCGTCGTCACCCGCGAGATGATGTGGTTCGCCGACGACATGGAACTCGCCCTCGTGCTTTCGCACGAGCTGGCGCACCACGTCATGAACCACGTCGGCTCCTTCATCGGCGCCGCCGCGCCCCGGATCGAGCTGGAGGCGGAGGCCGACTATGTCGGGCTCTACATCATGGCGCGCGCCGGCTACGCGATCGACGAGGCGCCGCAGTTCTGGCGCCGCGTCGCGGTATCGTTCCCGACGACGACGGCCAAGACGAACAGCCACCCGGAGACGCCGCGCCGCTTCCTGGCGTTGGCCAAGACCGTCGACGAAATCAACGCCAAGATCGTCGCCGGCCGGCCGCTCGAACCGAACACGCGGCGCGACGGCAACGGCTGACCGCACGCCCGCCGGCCGCGCTCGTCCGCCTTGCACGGCGGCGCCCCCGGCCGTAATGTTGGGGGTGGGCGACCGTTCGGCGGAGGTCACGCCATCACCACGCACTACACCGTCGGCATGAATCTCGGCGGCAAGTCGCAGCACGTCACGGTCGAGGCCGAGGACGCGCTCATCGCCGCCCTCAAGGCCAAGCACGAACGGCCGCAGGCGGCGATCACCTACGTGCGCAAGCAGAACAAGCGCGGCGACCGCCGCCATCCGCATCTGGGCCTGCGCGACGAGCCGGCCTGAGGACGTCGCGACAACGTACCCTTGCCGGCGACCCACCCGACGACGAGGAGCGACCATGACCTTTTGCGACAGGGGACGATCGGCAGCCGCGGTTTCGGCGCTGGCGGCGGCGCTTCTAGCGGCGTCGCCGGCGGCGGCCGCGGAAAACCAGTGCGCGCCGACGGTCGACGCGAAACTGACCGAGCTCGGCATCGACCGCGCGGACGTCGCCAACATCGGCTACGGCGCACGCACCCGGTCGGAGGGGCGCGGCGAGAAGGTCATCGCCATCGACGCCTGGGTCGATTTTTCCTCCTGCCAGGGATCGCTGGTGATCAAGATGCGGCCGAACTGCGCCTTCCGCGACCTCTACACCCGCGGCGGGTGCTCGCTCGACCAGTTGCGGACTCGGTAAGGCGCGGCCCCGCCCGGCCCCGGGGACACCACGACGCCAAGACGACGCAACGCTACGCTCACCTGGGCGACGATCCGATTAAGTCGGCGGCGGACCGCATCGCGGGCAAGATCGACGCCGCGATGAAAGGCGATGGCGGCGGCTTGGTAACGCTCAACCCAAGGTGATGTTCGCTTACGGCACCCTTGAGGAACGTCAACCGAGGCGCCGATGGCTCTACCTCACCCTGCGCCGGGAATACATTTGATCCCTAATGGCCAAGTCAAGAGAATTGAGACCGCAGCTCCAATGAAAAGAACTGCATAGAGAAGTGCAAGTACGCCACCGTGATACCAGTAGCTAGTGCAGATTGCCCCAGATAAATCACGATACTGTTGTGGAAAGTACTCTTGCACCTTCACGAGCGTCCGTCTTTCGTGCCGTTGAGATCGTTGGAGACGATCCAAGACGAGCCCGGCCCCGCCTGCGGCACCTAAAACGAGGAGCACCGAAACGACTGTGCGGACTAGACTGTCGATCTCGTTGTGCAACATCCTGTTTGATACAACGAGGGCGCCTAACGTGAGCAGACCGTAGTAGGCGACCTGCCACTGCCGATTCTTGCAGGCTTCTATGTTCTGGCGGCAGTTTTCGTGCAATATTTTCATCGAATCCGTCAGAGAAATCTCTTGATCGTCTTTTTCAGGCATTTCACGTCTCCAAATGACCAGCGGCCTTTCGATGCTATTGATCCCGCTCAGGCCCGTCAACAATGCTCCAGGACCAAAGCTCCATTTGCCAGCTCCATCAGGCTCGTGGCGCTGCGGCCTGCATCACGGGCCTGGATTGAAGTATCATTCGACTTGCCGTGGCTAGGCCGACGGGCCGAAAGCCGGGGACCGCATCCGGTCACCGCGCCGTGCTCGACGACGTGCGGTTGCACGATCTGCGGCACTCGTTCGCTTCGGTCGGCGCCGCGGCCGGCGACAGCCTGATCGTGATGGGCATCGTGTTGGGGTATCGCGACGCCAAGACAATGCAACGGCATGCTCACCTGGGCGACGATCCGATGAAGTCGGCGGCGGATCGTATCGCCGGCAAAATCGCCGCCGCGATGGCGGGCGGGAGTGGCGAGGTTGTGCCGCTCGTGTCGACCTGCCATCGCTGAGTCCTGCTTTCTCGGTCTTGGCCGGAGGCGACACCTATGGAATCAATTCTAGGTATTCTTGAATGGCTCCTTGTCTGGCTCGTTGCCTCCGGCGTTGGCGTCTGGCTCCTACGGTTCATTGCGGCACTTGCGCTTCTAATGGCCATGACGTTCGTAGCCTACGTCGTATCCGAGAATCTGACGCGGGGCGCCGCCGTTGGCGCGCTGTGGACGGGCATGGAAATCATGTTCTTCGTTGCGCCCGTTGTCGCTGTTATGAACGGCGGTTGGTGGTGGGCTGCGCCGCCGGTTATCGCGGTTCTTCATGGTCTTCTGCTCCGAGTGAACGAGGACGAACCCGGCGGACGAGTGACAAGATTCCTCAAGGACTATCAAAGTGAGCGGCGGTCGCATTAGTCTCACGTCGGCGCGGTGAGGGCCACGGGGGATAGCCGGGATACCGCCTGGGCTGCCGCGCCGGACTCGGGCAGGAGGTCGCAAAGGTATGAACGAAAAGGGATACAAGGTTGGATTTGTGCTTTTTTGGGTGATCGCCTTCATCGGGTTTTGGATTTACGCGATTAATGAGTACGGCTTCCTGTTAGGCGTTGGGGTGGGTTGGTTCCCGGCCGCGATTGCTGCGACTGTGGTAGCCGCGTTGTGGCCGCTGATTATGTTGGTGGGGGTTTTTGTCCTGGCGATTCTGTTGCTGCGGTTTGCCTGACGCCACGCTGCGAAGTTTGGCCCGACCGTTGTGACGCTACCGAAGCACAGGGGACAATCCTCGCCGGCGCGGCTAGGCCGATAGGCCGAACAGCGGACTCCGCACCCGCCCGCCGCGCCGACCCTTCCATGCGGAACACCCGGCGGAGGCGCTCATGCCAAAGTCGCCCTACAGGGGCAAGCTCGCGCAGCCTTGGCGGCGGCAAGAGCCGAATCAAGATCGGCTTCGGGCTGACATCCGAGAAAGAATCCGCTTGCTGTTCGAGCACTACGAGATATCGCTGCCCGACCTCGAAAAGGACACGCGCACGACTGCCAACAATGCTTGGATGCTTCTGGCGGTAAGCCTTGCGAGGCAGCACGTCCCAGGGTTGCGTGTGTCAAGGGCGGGCCGCCCGAAGAGCACGGCAACAACCGACGCGGCTAAGGCGCGAAAGGACCTCACCGCGCTTGTCGAATCGAGGCTTCCAAGGCACGGAAACTCGATTACCGCAACGTGTCGATATTTTGCCGGGCGGGGGATTAGGGAACTGCCTGAGCATTATCGGAATAGGGAGAAGCTGGGCGCAAACACACTTCGCGCCCACGTGGCCCGCGAACGCCAGGAGTTTACCGCGTGGAAAACTCTGGTCGAGAGACTCATGCCGGAAGTTTTCGCTAATTTGCGCTCTGCGACGCAAGATAGATAATTCGACTTCCGATTTTCTGGCAGATATTAAATACATCATCGTTTTTTCTATCCAGTTGACGCCTGATATTCGCCCCGCCGCCGCGAACCGGCGGCAACGCAATGGAGGCGACATGGCTACACACCGCACCCGAAACCATGCCCTTGACGCGCCGTTTGCCAAGAGCAAATACTCAATGGTGCGCCTGATCTTCGAGAAGCCGGCGACCAAGGCGCTGAGCCGAATGCCATCCAAAGCAGCGGACGCCCTAATCAAGAGACTCAAGCGCATCGCTGCCGATCCGTTCGGCCATCGCCCCGACGCCAAGAGGCTGGTCGGCGTGAGGGACGGCTTCCGGGTGCGGCAGGGCGACTGGCGCGCGATCTATCGGATCGACCGCGCGGCCGACGCCATCTATGTCGAGGACGTCGTGCAGCGGAAGGACGCCTACCGATGAAGGCCACCGGATCGAAGGCGTCGGCGCGCGGCCCGACGCGGGCCGAGTACGAGGCGCTGGTCGATCGGGTCGAGGATCTGGAGGATGTGCTGCTGCTGCGGGCCGCCGAGGCGCGCGGGCCGACCGCCGACGCGCTTCCCATCGAGCTTGTGGACCGTCTCCTGGCCGGCGAGAGCCCGGTGCGCGTCTGGCGCGAGCGGCGCGGCCTGAGCGCCCGGGCGCTGGCGGCGAAGGCCGGCGTCGACCCGGCCTATCTGTCGCAGATCGAGACCGGACGGAAACCGGGATCGGTCAGGGCACTGAAGAAGCTCGCCGCGGCGCTCGCGGTGGATCTGGAGGACGTAACCCGCGACTGAACGAGGCAGGCGGCGGCACGAAGGTGGCGCACCCGGCGAGATTCGAACTCACGACCTCTGCCTTCGGAGGGCAGCGCTC
>JBBECF010000149.1:0-7054 GCA_040881945.1 Dongiaceae bacterium
GGGACGAACGAGACCAGCCGCAGCCCCGCCGCCGCCAACAACGCCAGCACGTCGCGCACGCGGTACGGCCGGTCGCGGACGTGCAGGAACCTGTCGACGATCTCGGCATCGGGCAGCTTGGGCTGCTTGGGATGGCGCCGCCTCAGCCAGTTCGACGGCGGCAGCGTGTCGAGGAGCGTGCGGGTGAGCCCGATCAGGCCCGGCAGGTCGTCGCCGGCGCGGCGCAGCAGGCGCATCATGTCCTGCACATGGTAGATGCCGATGCGCCCGAGCTCGCCATAGAGCATCAGGCTGAGGCCGCCGTCGGGCTTGAGCGCCGCCGCCAGCGCCCGCGCCCCGGCGGCGGGATCCTCGAGATGGTGCAGGACGCCCGAGCAGTTGATGTAATCGAAGGCGCCGAGCTCCGGGATCGGCAGGTCGAGCAGCGAGCGCTGGACGAACCGCACGTTGCCGAGGCCGGCCGCGGCGGCCCGGCGCCGCGCCACCTCGATCGAGGCCGCGGAGAGATCGAGGTGAACGATCTCCGCCGGCGCGTTTAGCTCGGCGAGCTGATAGCCGAGATGGACCGTCGCGTCGCCGGTGCCGCCGCCGGCGACGAGCGCGCGGAACGGCCGCGTGAAGTCGCGCCGCCCGCGGAAGAGATAGTGGCCGATCGTGCGCAGGTCGTTGACGACCGTGCGCGGGCGCGCGAAGTCGGGATCGGCCGGCCGGCGGGTCGGATAGGGATAGGCCTCGTACTGGCCGCGCAGCGGGTCGGCGGTCATGCGTCGGTCCTGTCTCTGGGCAGCGGGCGGCTCGACCCCTTTTGCAGGAGGCGCCGCCGCCGCATATAGTGGCGCGGCCGACCCCCCCGGCACGACAGACCGTATGTAGCCTTGAACGGCAAAGGCGGCAAGGCGCCAGGCACCGCCTTGAACCACAAAGGCACCAAGGCACTAAGAATCGGGTTAGGAAGAATGCCTAGGTTACGTACTCGATCACTGGCACTTCGTGCCTTGGTGCCTTTGTGGTTCAGGGCGGTAGCGAAGGCTTCGCATGGCTGAACCGGCGGAAACCGGAGCCGCCGGGGCGGCGGCCGGGGACTTGCTGCGCGCCGCGGAGCGCGAGCGCAAGGCCAAGCGCCTGACCGAGGCCGAGGCGCTGTGCCGCCGGGCCCTGGCCGAGCGGCCGAACAGCGCCGACGCGGCCGCGCTGCTCGGCCTCGTGCTCGCCGGCCGGAAGCGGTTCAAGGAGGCGGTCCCCTATTACCGGCGCGCCCTCACCCTCGATCCCAAGCGCGCGCCGGTGCACTACAACTTGGGTACCGCGCTCAAGGCCGTGGGCGATCGCGCGGCGGCGGTCGAGAGCCTTCGCCGGGCGCTGGCGCTCGATCCCAAACACGTCGCGGCCTTGAACAACCTCGGCAACACGCTCCGGGACATGGGCCGCCCCGCGGCGGCGATCGACTGTTATCGCCGCGCCCTCGCGCTCAAGCCCGACTACGGCGTGGCGCACAACAACCTGGGCAACGCGCTGCGCGACATCGGCGACGCCCCAGGCGCGGTCGCCAGCTTCCGGCGCGCGCTCGACCTGCGGCCCGGCAACCCCGAGGCCATCTACAACCTGAGCACGGCCAAGCGGTTCGGCCCCGATTCGCCGGAGGTCGCCGAGGCCGAGGCGGCGCTCGGCGCCAAGGGCCTGCCGGCCAGGCAGCGTTGCCATCTGCACTTCGCGCTCGGCAAGATGTACGACGACGGCGGCGGCCATGAAAAGGCGTTCGCGCATTACCGCGAGGCCAACCGCCTGAAGCGGCCGCGCCTCGACCGCGCGGCGCGGGTCGCGCTCACCTCGCGCCTGATCGCCAGCGTCTCCAAGGGGCTGCTGCGGCGGCTCCGGCCGATCGGGCATTCCTCCGAGCGGCCGGTGTTCATCGTCGGCATGCCGCGGTCGGGCACCACGCTGGTCGAGCAGATCGTCGCCAGCCACCCGCGCGCCTTCGGCGCCGGCGAGCTCGAGGACATCCCCGAGATCGTCAAGGAGCTCGGCAAGGCGCTGAAGACCGACGCGCCGTACCCTGAGAACCTGCGCCTGATCACCGCCCGCGCCGCGCGCGAGCTGGCGATGCGCTATCTGAAGCGCCTGCGCGACCTGTCGCCCAAGGCCGAGCGCGTCACCGAAAAGGGGATCGGCAACTATCTCCACCTCGGACTCGTCGCGGCGCTGTTCCCCAAGGCGCGGATCATCCACATCAAGCGCGACCCGCTCGACACCTGCCTGTCCTGCTATTTCCACAACTTCACCGGGCGCCAGGACTACACCTACGACCTCGTGGACCTCGGCGTCTATTACCGCGAGTACGAGCGGCTGATGGCGCATTGGCGCCGCGTGCTGCTGCGGCCGATGCTCGAGGTGCAGTACGAGGAGCTGGTCGCCGACCAGGCGGCCGTGAGCCGGCGGATCATCGCCCATTGCGGCCTCGACTGGGACGACCGCTGCCTCGACTTCCACCGCACCGAGCGGGCGGTGCAGACCGCCAGCGCGAACCAGGTGCGCCGGCCGATCTACGCCTCGTCGATCGGGCGCTGGCGGCCCTATGAGCGGCACCTCGGGCCGCTCAAGCGGGCGCTCGGCCTTGAACCACAAAGACACGAAGACACGAAGAATTGAAATGCGAGCAATGCCCGCGTCGCGAACTCGATCATCGCCTCTTCGTGCCTTGGTGCCTTCGCGGTTCAAAGCCGTCGCGAGGGCGGCGCGTGGCTGAGCACGGCGACATTCGCGCGGCCAAGTCCGACCTGCCGCGCCGGATCGAGCGGATGCGCCAGGCCGGCCGGGTGGGTGAGGCCGAGGCGGCGTGCCGTGCCGCGCTGGCGTCGGCGCCCGACGACGCCGACCTGCACCATCTGCTCGGCCGCGTGCTGATCGACCAGGGCCGCAACGCCGAGGCCGAGGCGAGCCTTCGCCGCGCCATCCGGCAAGCGCCGCGCCTGGCGGCCGCCCATGCCGACCTCGGCCGGGCGCTGTGGCTGTCGAACCGGCACGACGAGGCGGCGGCGGCCTGCCGACGCGCCATCGCCATCGACCCGGGCCACCGGATCGCCCACAACGTGCTCGGCCACGTGTTGCGGACGCTGGGCGATTTCGCCGCGGCCGAGGCGGTGCTGCGCCAGGCGATCGCGATCGCGCCCGGCACGGCGGACCCGCACAGCAATCTGGGCCTGCTCTATGCCGACCAGGGGCGGCGGGACGAGGCCATCGCCTGTTTCGAGCAGGCCCTGGCGGCGGAGCCGGAGTCCGCCGCCGCCCATTACTACCTTTCGTTGCACAAGCCGGTCGCGCCCGGCGATCCGCGCGTCGCCGCCATGCTGGACCTGCTCGCGACGCGCCGCTTCACGCCCGAGGCGCGGTGCTTCCTGCTGTTCGCGCTCGGGCGCGCCTTCGATCGGCTCGGCGAGCACGACCGGGCGTTCGGATTTCTGGAGGAAGCGAACCGAAGCCGCCGCAAGATGTTCGAATTCGACATCGCCGCCGAAATCCAGGCGGTCGAGCGCACGATCGCGGCCTTTCCGGCGGCGCGGCTGACCGAGACCATCGGCTGCGCCGACGCGCTGCCGATCTTCGTCGCCGGCCTGCCGCGCTCGGGCAAGAGCCTGATCGAAGGCCTGCTGACGCGCCATCCGCGGGTGCGCGGCGCCGGCGAGAGCTATGCGATGATCCGCATCGCGCTGCAACTGCCGAAGCGGCTCGGCAGCGACCGGCCGTTCCCCGAATGCGTGGCGACGCTCGACCCGCCGCGGGCCCGCGGCCTCGGCGCCGAGTATGTGGCGGAGCTGCGCCGGCGCCTGCCCGAGGCCGCGCGCACGGTCGATACGCGCCCGTCCAATCTGCGCCTGGCCGGGTTGATCCGGCTGCTGCTACCGCAGGCCCGCGTCATCCTGTGCCGGCGCGATCCGCGCGACCTCGGGTTGCAGTGCTATTTCCAGAATTACAGCGGCCTGGCCTACAGCTTCGACCTGGAGGAGATGGCCAAGTTCACGCTCGCCAACGATCGGCTCATGGCGCACTGGCGCGCGGCGCTGCCGGACTGGATCCTCGAGGTGCGCTACGAGGACCTGGTGCGCGACCCGGTGGCGGAGAGCCGGCGCATCTACGCCTTCTGCGGCCTCGACTGGGACGCCGCCTTCCCGGGCATCGGCGCCGCCCCAGCCGGCGCCGCGTTTCCGGTGCCGCTGCACGACGCCGAGATCGGCCATTGGCGCCACTATGCCCGCCAGCTCGAGCCGCTCATCGCCGCTCTCGCCGCCGGCGGGGCCGAGGCGGCGGCCGCGGCGCGGGACGGCTGAGGGCGCGGGCGATGTCGCGACGTGGACCGCGCGGACCGCGGCGGCGCGGCACGGCCGGAGCGCCCGCGGTCAATCTCGACCTTGCGCGCCGGGTCGCGGCCTTGCGCGACGCCGGCCGGATGGGCGAGGCCGAGGCGGCAGCCCGCGCCGCGCTGGCGGCGGCGCCCGACGATGCCGAGCTGCACAATCTGCTCGGCATCCTGCTGATGGAGCAGGGCCGCCACGGCGACGCGGCGGCCTGCTACAACCGGGCGATCGAGCTGGCGCCGGAAATGCCCGGCGCCCATGCCAATCTCGGTCGCGTGCTGTGGCTGCAGAACCGGCATGACGAAGCGGTGGCCGCCTGCCGCCGCGCCATCGCCATCGACCCGCGGCTGATGCACGCCCACGCCAATCTCGGCACCGCGTTGCGCTCGCTCGGCGATTTCGCCGCGGCCGAGGCGGCGTTGCGCCAGGCCATCGCGGTCGAGCCCGGCGCCGACCGCCCGCACAACAACCTGGGCCTGTTGCTCGCGGAGCAGGGGCGGCAGGACGAGGCGATCGCCTGCTTCGAGCGGGCGCTCGCGGTGCAGCCGGACTCGGCCGCGGCCTATTTCTACCTGGCGCAATACAAGCCGTTCGCGCCCGGCGATCCGCGCATCGCCGCCATGCAGGCGTTGCTCGAGCGACGCCCGCATCCGGCGCAGGAGTCGAGCTTCCTGTTATTCGGGCTGGGCCGCGCCTTCGACCAGCTCGGCGACTACGACAAGGCCTTCGACTACTACGCCGAAGCCAACCGCACGCGGCGCACGATGTTCAATTTCGACATCGCCGCGGAAGCGCGGACCGTCGAGCGCCTGATCGCGGCGTTCCCGGCGGCGCGGCTCGCTCAGGCCGAATCGTTCGGCTGCCCCGAGGAGCTGCCGATCTTCATCGCCGGCCTGCCGCGCTCGGGCAAGAGCCTGGTGGAACGCGTGCTGGCGCGGCACCCGCAAGTGCGGGGCGCCGGCGAGACCTATGCGCTGACCCGCATCAGCCTGCAACTGCCGCAACGGCTGCGCAGCGGCAAGCCGTTCCCGGACTGCGTCGCGGCATTGACCGCGGCGCAGGCGGGCGCCCTCGGCCGGGAGTACGTGGCCGCCCTCCGGGCGCGCTTCCCCGACGCCCTGCGCACCGTCGATACGCGTCCCTACAACGCCCAGCTCGTCGGCCTGATTCGGCTGCTTCTGCCGCAGGCGCGCGTGATCCATTGCACGCGCGATCCGCTCGACCTCTGTCTGCAGTGCTACTTCCAGAACTTCGGCGGCCAGCCCTACGCCTTCGATCTGCGGGAGCTCGCCGGGTTCTACCTGGCCAGCCGCCGGCTCATGGCGCACTGGCGCGACGCCCTGCCGGAGTGGGTTCTCGAGGTGCGCTACGAGGACATGGTGCGCGACCCGGTCGCGGAGAGCCGGCGCCTCTTCGCCTTCTGCGGCCTCGATTGGGACGCCGCCTTCCCGGGCCTCGGCGGCGGCGGACCGGATGCGGCCGCGTTTCCGGTGCCGCTGCATGGCGCCGAGATCGGCCATTGGCGCCGCTATGCCCGCCAGCTCGAGCCGCTGGTCGCCGCCCTCGCCGCGGGCGGGGTCGAGGCGGCGGCCGCGATGCGGGACGGTTGAGCGAAACGGCATCCCACGGCCGGGCGCGTATCGCTGGGTTAACGGATCACGCCGCGAACCGTCACGGCGCCGCGCCCTAGAGACGGGAGTACAAGCTTACCAATGCCTTAGATGCCGACGACCCGACGCCACTCCTGTAACGGGCATGAAACAGGCGCCGTGGGCCGGTTCGCTAGGTAGACAAGGTCTCTGAGTTTTCTCAGGGCCTTACGGGCATTTGCTCATTCTGTAAACCGCCCGTGACAGCCGTCCCCGCCCGCGCCGCGAGCCACCAGCTAGCGCACGCCGACGACCGAGACGAAGCCGGGATACGCCGGCTCGATGCCCTGCTTGCCGCCCGCTTCGTCCCACAGAATCACAGCGGTCTCAAGGCCTTGGACGATGGCTGCGTCGGGCGTGACGAGCACGCCCCAGGCCCGCTCCTCGTCCAGCGCCGCGCTCGTGAGGAGCGCCTGCTCGCCGAAGAGGGCGGCGCCGTCGCCGTGCGGCCCGCGCTCGCCGGCGACGGCAGAGGGCGTTGCCAGGGCCAAGCCGCCGGCCGCGGCTACAAGCCAGATCGCGCACCGCCCAACACGGCCGATCCACCGTCCGGCTCCCCGATTCCTGTGTCCTTGCGCCATCGCTACCGCCACATTCGTTAGCGGGTGCGCGCGGCCCTTGCGCCATGCCCGCGTCTCAGTCCCAGGGCCTTCAAACCATATGCAATTTCGATACCGAATATGGTAAACGGGTTACGCGACGGCTGCGAATGCCGAGGCCACGCCGCCGCTCCGGTCGGCCCGCCAGCCGCGGCCGGCGCCCGTGGGAAACGCGGGAATCACCAGAGCCTGCAAGGCTTTCATCGGGGTTCCTCGCCACCCTGGAGATTCCGCGCATCGCCCGCCGGCTTGCCGCGGCCCGAAATCGCCGCCACGCCCGCCGCAGCGGCCCGCTTAGACTCCGGCCCCGGCCCCGGCCCCGGAACCGGCCCCAGCCGCCCCGGCACCGGCACCGGCGCCACCACCGGCGTTGCCCGCGCCACCGGCGCCGCCCGCGCCGCCGCCGGCGTTCTGGCCGGCGTTCTGGCCGGCGTTCTGGCCGGCGTTCTGGCCGGCG
>JBBECF010000149.1:7154-17299 GCA_040881945.1 Dongiaceae bacterium
GCCGGCGTTCTGGCCGGCGTTCTGGCCGGCGTTCTGGCCGGCGTTCTGGCCGGCGCCACCACCGGCACCGCAACCGGCACCGGTGCAACCGCCCGGCGGGTTAACGCCCGGCGCCACACCGGGCGCACCCGGCACACCGACGCCGGGATCGAGCACCACCAGCGGCGCGACGCCCTCCTCCGTCGGAAGGGCCGCGAGCTCGCACCCGGCGAGAGCCAGCGGAATCGCGAAAAGCCAAAGTCGTTTCATGAACAACCTCCTCATCCATACCTTGTGCGCCCAAACGTCGGCCGCCGCGGTCACTGCATCCTGCCGACCCTTCGTTCGCCGGCGCGCCGCCGGCCAACCCCGAATGGCATTCGTCTCTGCGCGCGGTAGGCGTGGCGAAGCAGTGCAACGTCCGTGCCAACGGGTCAATACGGCGGCGTGGGTGCGCCCCGCCTAGAAGCGGGGACCGGACGCTAAAAGTTGGGACGGGTCGCGGCGCCGACCAGGTTGAAGCCCATGGTGCCGACGGCGGGACCCGGCCGCGGCGCCGCCACTTCCAGACCGCCGACCGTGATGTTGTGGGCGCGCATGCCGGCGACCGCACTGCCGGCGTTGTCGGCGAAGGGAAAGACGAGGACCGACTCGTCGGATTCGAGCTGGCGGCCGCTGGTCGCCGCCAGGGTATCCGCGGATAACGCCTGGCCGTCGCCGCCGAGCACCGACGGCTCGTCGCCGGCGGCCCAGCCCGGTACGCCCGCAAGCCCGAGAGCCGCGACGCAAGCGATTGAACGAACGATGCGCCCGGTCATTGTCTAGGCCCCGTGATCGTTGCGGTTTCGCGGAGGCGGCGCCTCTAGGCGAATTCGTTGCACAATTTAGACCACAATCGGCGGCGGCCGGCAACCGTTGACGGGCCGCGCCTGCTGTTCCACTACTGCGCCCATGACCGCCGCCGATCTCGCCCCGGCCGCCCTGGCCCGTCGCCTGCTGCGCGCGGCGGACCGAGCCGCCCTGGGAAGCACGCTGGCGGACCCCGTCGCCATCGGCGGGCCCTACGTTTCGCTCGTGCTGCTGGCCACCGACCATGACGCCGCGCCGCTGCTGCTGCTCTCCGACCTCGCCGAACACAGCAAGAACATCGCCGCCGACCCGCGCGTCGCCCTGCTGATCGACGGCACCGCCGGCCTGCCCGACCCGCTGGCCGGCCCGCGGGTCACGCTGCTCGGCGAAGCCCGCAGGAGCACCGAGCCGGGCAGGCGGGCGCGCTTCCTCGCCCGCCACCCGGCCGCCGCCGACTATGCCGGCTTCAAGGACTTCAACCTGTACCGGGTCGAAACCGCGCGCGCCCATCTGGTCGCCGGCTTCGGCCGCATCCATTGGATCGCCGGCGAGGCGCTGCGCGCTGCCGCGGCCCCGGCGCTGGCCGCGGCCGAAGCCGGGATCGTCGAGCACATGAATGCGGACCACGCCGCCGCCCTCGACCTCATGGTCAGGGCCTCCGCCGGCCGCCTGGGCGAGGGCTGGCGGATGACGGGGATCGACGCGGAAGGCTGCGACCTGCGCCGCGGCGGCGAGATCGCCCGCCTCGACTTCGCCGCCGCCGTGCGCGACCCCGAGGCGGCCCGCGCCGAGTTGATACGGCTGACACAGGAGGCGCGGACCATGTCATCGCGGAGCGGGGAATGAGCGCGGTCAACCGCCGGATCGTGCTGGCGGCGCGTCCGCACGGGGCGCCCAAGGAGACGGACTTCCGGCTCGTCGAGGGTCCGGTCCCGGCGCCCGGCGACGGCCAAGTGCTGTGCCGGACGATCTACCTGTCCATCGACCCCTACATGCGCGGGCGGATGAACGAGGGGCCGTCCTACGCCGCGCCCGTCGAGATCGGGCAGCCGATGGTCGGCGGCACGGTCGGACAGGTGGTGAATTCCGGCCTGCCGGGCTTTGCGCCGGGGGACTTCGTCCTGGGCCGCGGCGGCTGGCAGGACTATTGGGCGGCGGACGGCGAGGCCTTGCGCCGGCTCGATCCCGCGACGGCGCCGATCTCGACCGCCCTCGGCGTGCTCGGCATGCCCGGCCTGACCGCCTATACCGGCCTGCTCGAGATCGGCCGCCCGCTTCCGGGCGAGACCCTGGTCGTGGCCGCCGCGGCGGGCGCGGTCGGCGCGATCGTCGGCCAGATCGCCAAGCTCAAGGGCTGCCGCACGGTCGGCGTCGCCGGTTCGCCGGCCAAGTGCGATTATGTCGTGAACGAGCTCGGCTTCGACGCCTGCGTCGATCATCGGTCGGCCGACTTCCCGATGGCGCTGCGCGCCGCCTGCCCGGACGGCATCGACATCTATTTCGAGAACGTCGGCGGCGCGGTCTTCGAGGCGGCGCTGGACCTGCTCAACGATTTCGCCCGCGTGCCGGTGTGCGGGCTGATCGCGCACTATAACGCCACCGAGCCGCCGCCCGGCCCGAACCTGGCGCCGAGGCTGATGCGTCAGGTTCTCGTCAAGCGCCTGACCGTGCGCGGCTTCATCGTCTTCGACTTCCACGACCGCGAGGCGGATTTCCTGCGCGAGGTCGGCGGCTGGCTGCGCGCGGGGCGGATCAAATACAAGGAAGACGTCGCGGTTGGGCTGGAGAACGCCCCCAGGGCGTTGATTGGCCAACTGCAGGGGCGCAATTTCGGCAAACTGCTCGTCCGCGTCGCCGACGACCCGACAGGCTGAACACCGCCGCGCCGGTTATGCCCGCGCAGAGCCGCCGCGAAAATCAACCCAGCGGCCCGTGGACCGTCTAGTTGAGGCCGGCCCTGTTGTTTCCGGCACCAAAGCCAGCGGTGGAACCACCGTCACCGGCGTCGGGGTTCGCACCGCCCTCGCCGCCCCCGCCGCCGCCTATACCGCCAGCACCGCCGGTATTGCCAGCACCGCTGTTGTCGCCGGCACCGCTGTTGTCGCCGGCACCGCTGTTGTCGCCGGCACCGCTGTTGTCACCGGCACCGCTGTTGTCACCGGCACCGCTGTTGTCGCCGGCACCGCCGCCATTCCCGTCACCGCCGCCGTCGCCATTGCCATCGCCGTCGCCGTTGCCATCCCCGTCGCCGTCACCGTCGGAAGGGGTTCCACCGCCCCCCACGCCGCCAACCGCACCCGGGTCGCTCACCGCCACCGACGCCGTGTCTTCCTCGAGGGGCAGGAGCGCCATCTGGCAACCGGCGAGCAACAGCGGAATGGCCAAGAGCCCGACTTTGTTCATGACCGATCCTCCTCCGCCCCCTCGGGCCTGACTTTCGGCCGCCGCGGTCGCCGCGTCCTGCCGACCGGCATTGCGCCGGCGCAACTACGGCCGGCCCCGGTCGCTCCGCGCGGGGGGAGTGGTTTACAATGCAACCTTTGTACCAAGAGGTTAAGGCTGACGCCGGCGTCGCCCGCGCCGGGGCCGCAGGCGCCGCCTCAATGCGCGTCGGCCCAGTTGTCGGCGATGCCGGCGTCCGCTACCAGCGGCACCGTGAGCTCGACCGCCGGCAGCGGCGCCGCCTCCATGACCGCGCGCACGACGACCGCCGTCTCCGCCGCCTCGTCCGCCGGCACCTCGAACAGCAGTTCGTCATGCACCTGCAGGAGCATGCGGGCGCTGAGGCCCGCCTGTTCGAGCGCCGGCGGCACGCGGATCATGGCGCGCTTGACGATGTCGGCGGCGGTGCCTTGCAAGGGCGCGTTGATCGCGGCGCGCTCCATGAAGCTGCGCCGCGCCGGGTTCTTGTCGTTGATGCCCGGCACGTAGCAGCGCCGGCCGAACAGCGTGGTCACGTAGCCGGCCTGGCGCGCCGCCGCCTTGGTCCGCTCCATGTAATCGCGGATGCCGGGATAGCGCGCGAAATAGGCGTCGATATAGGCCTTGGCCTCGCCCTGCTCGATGCCGAGCTGTTGCGCCAGGCCGAACGGGCTGATGCCGTAGATGATGCCGAAATTGATCGCCTTGGCCCGCCGCCGGATCATCGGATCCATGCCCTCGACGGGCACGCCGAAGACCTGGGCGGCGGTCAGGGCGTGGATGTCGGCGCCGTCGCGGAACGCCGCCTTGAGCGGCCCGACGTCGGCCATGTGCGCGGCCAGCCTGAGCTCGATCTGCGAATAGTCGACCGACAGCAATCTCATGCCGGTCTCGGCGATGAAGGCGCGGCGGATCTTGCGCCCTTCCTCGGTGCGGATCGGGATGTTCTGCAAATTCGGGTCGGTCGAGCTGAGGCGCCCGGTGGTGGTGGCGGCAAGCGCGAAGGAGGTATGGACGCGGCCGGTGTTCGGGTCGATTTGCGTCACCAGGGCGTCGGCATAGGTACTCTTCAATTTGGCGAGCTGGCGCCAGTCGAGCACGCGGGCCGGCAGGTCGTGGCCCTGGGCCGCCAGCTCCTCGAGCCGGTCGGCGCCGGTGGCGTAGGCGCCGGTCTTGCCCTTGCGGCCGCCGGCCAGGCCCATCTCGTCGAACAGCACCTCGCCGAGCTGCTTCGGCGAGCCGATGTTGAATTCGCGGCCGGCGAGCCGGTGGATCGCGATCTCGAGGTCGCCGAGGCGGCGCGCGAAGTCGGCCGAGAGCCGGCGCAGCTCGTCGCGATCGACCTTGACCCCGGCCCGCTCCATCGCCATGACCACCGGGACCAGGGGCCGCTCGATCGTCTCATAGACGGTGACCAGTCGCTCCCGCAGCAGCCGCGGCCGCAGGTGCCGGTGCAGGCGCAGCGTCACCTCGGCGTCCTCGGCGGCGTAGTCGCAGGCCTTGTCGAGCGGGACGTAATCGAACGTCACTTGCGCCTTGCCGGCGCCGGTGACGTCGCCGAACTTGATCGTCGTGTGGCCGAGATAGAGCTCGGCCAGCTCGTCCATGCCATGGCCGTGGGCGCCACCCTCGAGCACGTAGGACAGCAGCATGGTGTCGTCGTAGGGCGCGATGACGAGGCCGAGCCGAGCGACCACCGCCATGTCGTATTTGAGGTTCTGGCCGATCTTGAGGACGCCGGGGTCTTCGAGCAGCGGTTTCAGCCGGGCGAGCGCGGCGTCGAACGGGATCTGCTGCGGGACCGGCGCCCGGCTCTCGCCGAAGTCGAGCCCGGCCGGCGGCGGGCCGCCCGGCGCCTTGTGGGCGAGCGGCACGTAGCAGGCGCGGCCCGGCTCGACCGCGAGCGAGAACCCGACCAGCTCGGCCTTCATCGGATCGAGCGAGGTCGTCTCCGTATCGAACGCCACCGCGCCGGCCGCCCTGGCGTGGCCGATCCAGCGCTCGAGCGCGCCGAGGTCCTGCACCAGCTCGTAGGCCGCCGCCTGCGGTTGCGTGGCGCTCGGCGTCGCCGGCTTGCCGCCGGCGACGAGCCGGCTTTCCACCCGGGCGATCACCGAGCGGAACCCGTTCTCGCGCAAGAAGGCGAGCAGCCGCTCCGGGTCGGGGTCGCGGCGGGCGAAGGAGTCGAGCGACGTCGTGACCGGCGCGTCGTCCCGGAGGCGCACCAGCTCGCGGCTGATCCGCGCCTGATCGGCGTTGGCGAGCAGCGCCTCGCGCCGTTTCGGTTGCTTGATCTCGGCGGCGCGCGCCAGCAGCGTGTCGAGGTCGCCGTAGGTCTTGATCAGCTCGGCCGCGGTCTTGACCCCGATGCCCGGGACGCCCGGCACGTTGTCGCTGGAATCGCCGGCGAGCGCCTGCACGTCGACCACCTTGTCCGGGCCGACGCCGAACTTCTCCGCGACCTCGGCCGGGCCGATCGGCCGGTTCTTGATCGGGTCGAGCATGGCGACGCGGTCGCCCACGAGCTGCATCAGGTCTTTGTCCGAGGACAGGATGGTGACCGCGGCGCCCGCCGCCGTGGCCTGCTTAGCATAGGTCGCGATCAGGTCGTCGGCCTCGTAATCGGGCAGCTCGACCGCGGCAACGTTGCAGGCGCGGGTCGCCTCGCGGATTAACGCGAACTGCGGCACCAGCTCCGGCGGCGTCTCCGGCCGGTGCGCCTTGTAGGCGGGATAGATGCGGTTGCGGAAGCTTTCGCGGCCCGCGTCGAAGATCACGGCGATGTGGCTCGCCTCGCTTGCGCTCCGGCGCAGCGGGTCCGCGTCGCTGTCGGCGACCAGCTTCAGGAGCATGTTCGTGAAGCCGAGCACGGCGTTGACCGGCGTGCCGTCGGCGCGGCTGAGCGGCGGCAGGGCGTGGAAGGCGCGGAAGATGTAGCCCGACCCGTCGATCAGATAGACGTGCTTGGGTCTCGCGGGTTCAGTCATGACCAACCTGCGGAGGCAGTCCGACAGCACTTCCCATCAATCCGACTCGAAGAGCGCGCGTGGCAGACCCGACTGTCGGATGATGGATTGCAACGTACCGAACCTGATTTCTCGATGGTCCGGAACGGGCACCGTTGTTGTCGTTCCTTCCAGCTTCCTCTGCATCACGATATGGCTGCCGCGCCTCGGCGAAACCGTGTTCGGCCAGAATCCGACAGACCTCGCGGCCGGACAGGATTCGAAGCTTACCCAACCGCGACCTCGAGGCGTGTCACGAACACCTCATTGTGCAGGCGGCTCTTGATCTCCGCCGGGCCGGCGGTCTCGAAGAAAAGTTCGAGGGCTTCTCGAAGGTTGTTGCGGGCCGCCTCGACGGTCTCGCCCTGACTGGCGATGTCCAATTCCGGACAGAGGGCGACGTACCCGTCGCCTTCGCGCTCGATGATGGCAGTCAACTGGTGCGTGCGTTTCATGCTTGGACTCCGATTCCGACCGGGTGGATGATACCCATGGGCGGACGCGACAATCAACCGATTGTCCCGCTTCGGCAGGGCTATCGCATTTGGGCGCTGCATGCTTGCCCTTGCGTCCTTCGACAGGCTTGAGGCACGAGGAGAAATCTTCGTGGCACAAAGAAAAACCCCTCATGGCTCTAGCCTGTCGAAGCACGCACAACTCTGATCCAGGTCTCCTTAAACGACCGCAGAGTGGTCAAATGCGATTCCCCTGCGGGTTCGGCACGATCCGCGACGAAGGCGCGTCGGCGACTACGCAGGCTTCCTGCCGCGATCGTAGAGCCGATCGAAATAGGGCTCGAGGTCCTTCCATCCTTTGCCGAAATTGTCGATGGTCAAGAGGCCGGTGACGTTTTCGCCGTCGTCCGACAGCGGCGCCCGAAGGCTGGCGTAATGCCGGCGCAGGCCGTCATGGGTGGTGAACACGATCTCGTAGGCATTCGGGGCCTTCGTGCGCACGACCTCGGCGTAATGCGCGTTGAGCAAATCCCTGTAGGCGGCGGGCCGCATGTCATCGACCGGCTTGTGCGCGATCTCCATGTTGTGCAGCGCGTAGAGGCCGGTCCCGGCCAACCCGAAACAGAAACTCTTGTCGGCGTTCACGCGAACCAATGTGATCCGGGGCAGCACCGGCTTCAGGCCGGCCGGGTCGATCTCGCGCCGGGGCGGCGCGAAGCGCGAACCGCGCAACCTGGTCCAGTAATCGAGGACGAAGCCGAGCTCGGGATAGCGCGGGTCGCCCAGCTCCAGCCGATGCGCAACGACGTCGGTGTCGCGGACGACGGTCACTTCGCTCATGCGGGCTGCTTCCTCGGTCGCCCCCCGACGGGAGAGGCGGGGCCGCGGGGCGAAGTCTAGACGAGGACGGTTGACGATTGTTTAACCGGGCCGGCCGCCGCGGGCGCCGGCTTCAGGACGAAGCGGCGGCTGCAATACGGGCAGTCGATGGCGCCGTCCTTGCCGATATGCAGATAGACCAGGGGATGGCCGAGGGCGCCGCCGCCGCCGTCGCAGCCGACGACCTCGGAGTCGACGCGAATGATCTCGGCAGGTTCCATGGCCCGGCTCGCCCTTCGCCCGGCCGGGGACATTGACCGCCGGGCGGGGCGGATGATACGCATGGGCGAAGGCGACAATCAACCGATGTCCACCGTCCCCGCCAGCCCCGCCGACATCGACGCTTCGTTGCCGGCCGACGCGGTCGCGGTCAAAGGCCTGAACAAGGTCTATCGCACGCGGCGCGGCGCCAAGGCGGCGCTGATCGACGTCGATCTCGAGATCCCGCGCGGCAGCCTGTTCGGCCTGCTCGGCCCCAACGGGGCCGGCAAATCGACCCTGATCAACATCCTCGCCCAACTCGTCAACAAGACGTCGGGCAGCGTCAGCATCTGGGGCATCGACCTCGACCGCAGCCCGCGCGCCGCCGCCGCCGCGATCGGCGTCGTCCCGCAGGAGCTGAACATCGACCCGTTCTTCACGCCGCGCGAGCTGCTCGACCTGCAGGCCGGCCTCTACGGCGTGCCCAAGGCCGAGCGCCGCACCATCGAGATCCTCGCCGCGGTGGGCCTGGCCGACCAGGCGGAATCCTACGCGCGGACGCTGTCGGGCGGCATGCGCCGGCGGCTCATGGTCGCCAAGGCGATGGTGCACAACCCGCCGGTGCTGGTACTCGACGAGCCGACCGCCGGCGTCGATGTCGAGTTGCGCCAGCAGCTCTGGCGCCACGTCCGCGAGCTGAACGCCGCCGGCACGACGGTGCTGCTCACCACCCATTACCTCGAGGAGGCCGAGCAATTGTGCGAGCGCATCGCCATCATCGATCGCGGCCGGCTGATCGCCTGCGATTCGACGAGCGCGCTGCTGCGCCGGCTCGACCGCAAGGAGCTGGTGTTCATCCTGGCCGACGATCTCACGGCGGTGCCGGCGCCGTTGCTGCCGTTCGACGCCGTGTTGCAGGGGCCGCGCCGGCTGCTGCTGCGCTACCAACCGACCCGCACGCGCATCGCCGAGATCCTGGCGGCGGTGCAGGCGGCCGGTGTCGAGGTCGTCGACCTGACGACGCTCGAGACCGACCTCGAGGACATCTTCCTCCAGCTCACGCGCGGCGCGGCGCCCGCCGGCCCGACGGCGCCCGGCGTTCGCCGGTGACGCGTGGTGGGGCGTGCCGCGCGGCGGCGCTGGCGGTCGGTCTCGCGCTCCTCCTCGGCGCCTGCGCGCCGCGGCTGCAGCCGCCGACCGCCGCGGTGAGCGAGCCGGCGCTGCTCGACGATCGGCTGGTGATGGAGGACGGCGCGGCGCTGCCGCTGCGCCGCTGGCTGCCCGGTCCCCGGGTTAAACCCGGGGATGCCGACGCTGCCGCGCCGCGCGCCGTCGTCCTGGCGCTGCACGGATTCAACGATTATTCCAACGCCTTCGACATCCCGGCCGCGGCCTGGGCGGCCCAGGGCATCGCCACCTACGCCTACGACCAGCGCGGCTTCGGCGCCACGCCGCATCGCGGCCTGTGGCCGGGCGACGAGCGGTTGATCGAGGACCTCAGGCGTGCGGCGGCCCTCGTCGCCGCCCGCCATCCCGGCCGGCCGCTCTTTCTGCTGGGCGACAGCATGGGCGCCGCCGTGGTCATGGCGGCCGCGACCTCGGCCGCGCCGCCGGCCGCCGACGGGCTGATCCTGGTGGCGCCGGCGGCGTGGGGCCGCGCGACCCAGGGTCCGCTATACAGCGCGGTCTTGTGGGCGGCCGCGCATACCGTGCCATGGCTCACGGTCACGGGCGAAGGGCTGGGCGTCACGCCGTCGGACAACGTCGAGATGCTGCGCGCGCTCGGCCGCGATCCGCTGGTCATCAAGGAGACGCGCGTCGACGCCATCTACGGCCTGGTCGGGTTGATGGACAAGGGCTACGACGCCGCGCCGCTTCTGGCCGGCCCGGCGCTGGTGCTGTACGGCGCCCACGAGGAAGTGATTCCGCCGGACGCCGCGCTCGCCCTGCTGCGCCGGCTGCCGCCGGCCGGGACGCAAAGCGCCCGGGCGCCGCGCGCAGCCGTCTATCGCGACGGCTATCACATGCTGCTGCGCGACCTGCAGGCGGCGACGGTGCATCGCGACGTGGCCGCCTGGATCGCCGACCCGGCGGCGGCGCTGCCGTCCGGCGCCGACAGCCTGGCCGTCGCCGCGCTCGCCCGGGACAGCCTGAGCGAAGCGGCCGAGGCGGCGCGGACCGCGCCGCCCGCCGCCGCGGCGGCCCCGTGAGGCGCGGGCGGCCTTTACCGCGCCGGCGCCGCTGCGCTATGGTGCGGCGCGGCACCGGTCCCGCCCCAGGCACCCGTAGCTCAGCTGGATAGAGCGCTGCCCTCCGAAGGCAGAGGTCGTGAGTTCGAATCTCGCCGGGTGCGCCA
>JBBECF010000150.1:0-17183 GCA_040881945.1 Dongiaceae bacterium
GTCGTCGTTGCCGTCGTCGTTGCCGTCGTCGTTGCCGTCGTCGTTGCCGTCGTCGGACGGGGTTCCACCGTCGTCGGACGGGGTTCCACCGTCGTCGGACGGGGTTCCACCGTCGTCGGACGGGGTTCCACCGTCGTTGGGGGGAGTCCCACCCTGCTGGGGGGTGCCGCCCGGCTCACCGGAGCTCTCCGTGGGCGGAGAACTGGTCGGGGGGCCGTTGGGATCGGACTGCGCGACCTCGGTACGTTCCGTTTGATCGCTGCTGGGATCGAAGATGGCGCCGCTCGTCAACGGGCCGGCGGCCGGCGCCAAGCACTCTTCGAGCGAAGCGCCCTGCACCCCGGCCTGCGCCACGCAATCGCGCTGCGCATCGAAACCATCGGCGAGAGCCGCCGAGGACGCCAGGGTCGCGAACGCGATCAGGCCGGCGACGGCGAAGGGCGCGCGCCACCGGCCGCTGTCGCGAACATTGGCGAAGCCATTGTGATGACGGTTCATGGCGGTCCTCCTTGATCGATTTGCCCTTGGCCGGCGGGTCTGCATGGTCTGCGATGCCAAGGATTCTGCTCGAACGTCCATCTAATATGGCCAGATTAAACCGCAATTTTGGCCGACTGTCAAGTGAAATAATAGAGAAATGCGTTAATACTAAGGAACATAGTAAATAGACTACAACTATTAGTTATCATTTTACTTACATTCAACTTTATTAATAGTATAATTTACCTAAAATGATTTATATGGCTCATCCCCCTGGCGTCCTGTACCGCCCCCCGCCCGCGGCGACGCCCGGCCGCGGTCGGCGCTTCCCTTTTGCCGGATTTAACCCATGATGGTCCGCCACCACCGCAGCCAGCGAGGCACCGCCATGGCGACGACGGCCCTGATCTCGATCATCTGCGCCGACCGTACCGGCCTGATCGCGGACATCGCCGGCCGCCTGTTCGACCTCGGCGCCGATCTCGGCGATACCACCTGCGCCGTGCTCGGCGGCGCGGCCGAGTTCACCACGGTCGCCGAGCTGCCCGACGGCCTGTCCCTGAAGACGGTCGAGGGTGAGCTCCGCGCCCTGCCGGCGCTCGCGGGCGCGACGCTGACGATCGCGCCGTTCTCCTATCGGCCCGTGCACGGACCGTCGGCGCATATCACCCATCGGATCGAGATCACCGGCCCCGACAGCCCCGGCCTGATCGCCCGGCTGAGCGAGGTCTTCGTCGGCTTCGGCGCCAATATCGTGCGCCTCAATTCCGAGCGCGTTCCCGGCACCTCCGGCGCCCGCTACATCACGCGCATCGCCGTCTGGGTGCCCGAGGACAAGGCCAGGGCGTGCCTCGCCACGGTGGCGAACACCGCCGGCGAACTGCGACTGGCCTGCCGCTGGGAACAGGCTTGACCGACCGGGGGAGATATGGGGACACAACACTTAATTCGATTCCGTTCGCAGCGAGCGTTCACGGAATTAAGTATTGTGTCCCCGTAATTGCCGTCACACGTTCGAATCGGGGAACGCGGCTTTCTTTTTGGCGATGAATTCGCGGAGCGCCTCGTCGATGCCGGGGTCGATTGCCGGCATTTCGTAATCGGCGAGCATGCGCTTCCAGACCTTGTTGGCGCGCTGCGCGGCGTCCTGCGATCCTTCGGCCTCCCACTGCTCGTAGCTGTTGTTGTCGGCGATCGACGAGCGATAGAACGCGGTCTCGAAATTCGCCTGGGTGTGGGCGCAGCCCAGGAAGTGACTGCCCGGCCCGACCTCGCGGATGGCGTCCAGGGCCTGGCCGTTCTCCGAGAGATCGATTCCCCCGGCCAGCACCTGCATCATGCCGAGCTGGTCGGCGTCCATGACGAACTTCTCGTAACCGGACGCCAGCCCGCCCTCGAGCCAGCCGGCGCCGTGCAGCACGAAGTTGGTGCCGGCCAGCAGCGTCGGCAGCAGCGTCTGCGCGCTTTCGTAGGCCGCCTGGGCGTCAGGGGTCTTGGCGGCGCACAAGGACCCGCCGGTGCGGAAGGGAATGCCGAGCCGGCGCGCGAGCTGGGCGGCGGCGAACAGCACCAGGGTCGGTTCGGGCGTGCCGAAGGTCGGTGCCCCGGACTGCATCGAGATCGAACTGGCGAACACCCCGAACACGACCGGCGCGCCCGGCCGCACGAGCTGCGTCGTGGCCGTGCCGGTCAGCACCTCGGCCAAGACCTGGGCGAGCGTCCCGGCGACGGTCACCGGGCTCATGGCGCCGGCCAGGATGAACGGCGTCACGATCGTCGCCTGGTTGGCGCGGGCATAGACCTTGAGCGCCCCCAGCATGGTGCCGTCCCAGACCATCGGCGAGTTGGCGTTGATCAGGTTGATCAGCACCGTGTTCGACTCGACGAAGTCGGCGCCGAAGACGATGCGCGCCATCTCGACCGAATCCGCCGCCCGCAGCGGGTGCGTGACCGACCCCATGAACGGTTTGTCGGAATAGCGGATGTGGCTGTAGACCATGTCGAGATGCCGCTTGTTCACCGGCAGGTCGACGGGCTCGCATACGGTGCCGCCGGAATGATGGATGGCCGGCGTCATGTAGGCGAGCTTCACGAAGTTGCGGAAGTCCTCGATGGTGGCGTAGCGCCGGCCCTCGTCGAGCGAGCGGATGAAGGGCGGCCCATAGACCGGCGCGAACACCGTGTGGTTGCCGCCGATGACGACCGAGCGTTCCGGGTTGCGCGCGGCTTGCGTGAACTGGCGCGGTGCCGATTTCCGGACGATCGAGCGCGCCAGGCCGCGCGGGAAGCGCACGCGCGTGCCCTTGATGTCGGCGCCGGCTTCGCGCCACAGCGCCAGGCATTCCTCGTCGTCGCGGAACTCGATGCCGATCTCCTCGAGGATGGTGTCGGCGTTGCGCTCGATCAGCGCCAGGCCTTCCTCGTTCAGCACCTCGGTCAGCGGGATCCGCCGCGTGATGTAGGGAAGCTGCTGGAGCTTGGGATGGCCGCGCGCCGCCCGTCGCACATCGGCGCCGCCGCGCGCGCGGCGCGCCGTCGGTGGAGGATTGCCGGTTTCGGCGCTCGCCATGTCGTCACGCTCCCCAATAACTCGAACGACGATACTCCGCCCGCGCCCGGCACGCATCTAGCGAGTTCGCGACGGGCGATTGTTCGTCCGCGCCGGAGCGCGGGCCGCGGGCCAGCGGTAAAGTCGCCGTTGACCGAAGGCGGGGCCGGTGCGATGCTTGCCGCATTGGGGCCGGACGGCATCGCCGCCGGCGGGGGGTCGTCCCCGGTCGAGAGCCGAGGGAGTGCGCGCCCGATGTCGAACCGGTGGATCGTTCCCGCGCTCGTGCTCGCCTGCGCCCTGCCCTGGGGCGGGGCGGCGGCGGCGCCGCAGGTGCTTGGGCTCGTCGCCAGCAACGGCGTGGCGACGCCGCTCGATTGCTCGGGCCCCGAATGCGACGCCCATTTCAGCGCCTTCTGCCTGCAGCAGGCGCGCGACGCGCCGTCGCACGGCGACGCCTACGCCGTCGCCCCGGGCGGTGCGGTCACGCTGGTCGTGTCGACCGCCGACGGACGCAGCCTGCGGCTGCCGGGCGAGAGAACCTTGCGCTTCACCGCGCTGATCGGCTTCACCTCGGTCAGGATCGGCCTGCCCCGCGCGGCGCTGGCCGATCTCGAATCCCGGCTCGGCGCGACCAAGGTAGCGGTCGAGATCGGGCCGCGCGTGTCGCTTCTGCCGGTCGAACGGCGCGGCGACCCCGACCCGCAGACCGGCGCCGAGATCGCGCTCGCGACCGGGCCGATGCGCACCGCCGCCGGCAGCGCCTTCGAGGCCCCGGGTACCGCCGCCGACGCCGCCCGCGTCACCAGCCTGCTGATCAACGCCCTGCCGGAACGCGACCTCGAGGGCCGCGCGCTGCGCGACGGGCTGTGGGACTCGGCGGTCGGCGCCGACGCGGTCGCCGCCCTGACGCTCACGGGCCTGCGGGCAGGGCGCAACATTTACGAGGCCTGCCGCATCTCGGTCGAATCGCGGTCGATGTTCTCGATGCGCAACTGCCTCGAACTGCGCCACGCCGACCTGATGGCAACGACCAACCACGAGTTCTGGGAGGCGATGGGCGGTTCGTGAGGCCGCGCCAGGGAGAACCGATATGATCCGATCGACGATGCTTTGGGCGTTCGCCGCGGCCGGCGCCGCGGCGCTGACCGGAGCGCCGGCCGTCGCCGCGCCGCAGGTGCTCGGGCTGGTGGCGAGCGCCGGCGTCGTGCCGCTGGTTTGCGACGACGCGGGCTGCCGCGCCGAGCTGAGCGCCTTCTGCCTGCAACAGCCGCGCGCCAATCCCGAGCCGAACCAGGCGTACCGTCCGGCCGACGGCGCCGCGATCACGCTGGTCGGCACGACGGCGACCGGCGAGACCGTGCGACTGCCCGGCGCCCGTCACCTCGGCTTCGTCAGCGCGCGCGGCTTTACCGCGGTCGCGGCGACCCTGCCGCGCGCCGTCCTGGCGGATCTCGGGCTTGTCGCCGTGGCCGTCGAGATCGGGCCTGACGTCTCGTTGCTGCCCGAAACGCCGGCCACCGACCTCGATCCGCAAACAGCCGAGGAGGTCGCGCTGGCGACCGGCGCGATCCGCCGCGCCGGCGCCCCGTTCTTCGACGCGCCCGGCGAATCCGCGGACGCCATCCGCCTGACCAACGCGATGATCAACGCGCTGCCGGAAACCGGGCGCGCGCGGAGCGACAGCGACGGCAGCCTGTGGGGCCAAGTCGCGGCGACCCCGACCCTCGCGTCGGCCGACCCGGGCGGGGCGGCGCTGGCCCGCTCGCTGCACGCCGCCTGCCGGGACAAGGTGGACGTGACGCACCACGTCTACAGCATGCGCGACTGCCTCGAAGGCAGCCACGACCGCCTGGTGGTCAAGACCAACATCGACTTCTGGGCGTCGCTCGGCGGCTCCTGAGCGCCGCGCGTCTTAGATTGCCAGCTTCAGGTTGGAGATGATGATCCGCTTGGCGAGCTCGACGTCCTTCAGATCGTTCCAGTTTATCTTCGGCAGGATCTTGTGGAGCGCTTCGTCGTCCGCATCGAAGAAATCGATCGCACCGAATACCTTCGACACCGTGTCGTCGTCCTCCGACAGCGGCAGGGCGATGTGCTCGAGGTTGAGATTCACGCCATAGGGCGTCTTTATCGTTGCCTCATCGACGACGGGCATCCTTATCTTGGTGCAAAACAGCAGGTTTCGCCGCCAGTCGGTCTCCCAACCGCCGATCTGCAGATCCAACAACGCCTTTCCCGTCCCATCCTTCTTGAATCTCGTGACGAGCGCCGTCCCCATCAGGCGAAACCGGAACCAGATGCCGTCCGCGTCGCTCATGACGTCGGACATATAGACGTAGGGGAGCTCGTGTCTGATCAGTTCGGGCGCGATATCCTCCCGTCTCGGCATGGACCGCGCGCCTCGAGCGGCGACCCAATGCGTGTACACGGCGACGTTCTTCTCGCTGGTCAGGATTGCGTGCATGGCTGCCTCCCGACGGCGGCGGCGATTGCGCTTGACCGTCTGCGCGGTCCGAATCGAGACTGAGCGGCCCGCAACTCCGACTGACAAATTTTTTTGGAGTGAATTCTCCGAATCACAACCATGGCTGGTATGCCCGACGGGTTAACAATTCGTTAATGGAGGCCGGAACGAGTCGGGCGATCGGACGGCGCCGCGGGTGCGTCCGCGCGGCCCCCGCGACCGACCGGGTAAGGGAGTCTCTATGGCCCAGTACGACGCCCTGTTGAAGCCGCTCAGGATCAAGCACCTGACGATCCGCAACCGGATCATGAGCACGAGCCATGCCCCGTCCTACGGCAAGGACGGCAAGCCGCAGGCGCGCTATCAGCTCTATCACGAGGAGAAGGCCAAGGGCGGCATCGGCCTGACCATGTTCGGCGGCTCGTCCTCGGTCTCGATCGATTCGCCCTACAGCCCGTGGAGCCAGCTTTCGATCGGCGACGATTCGATCGTCCCTTACTTCCGCGAGTTCGCCGACCGCATCCACCGCCACGGCGCGGCGCTGATGTGCCAGATCACGCATATGGGCCGACGCACCCGCTGGGACACCCAGGACTGGCTGCCGACGATCGCGCCGTCGCCGATGCGCGAGCCGGCGCACCGGTCGTTCCCCAAGGAGATGGAGGACTTCGATTTCGTCCGCGTGCAGAACGACTACGCCGCCGCCGCCCGGCGCTGCAAGGAAGGCGGGCTCGACGGCTGCGAGGTGATCTGCGGCGGCCACCTGGTCGAGCAGTTCCTCAGCCCCGCCGTCAACAAGCGCACGGACAAGTACGGCGGCGGCCTGGACAACCGCATCCGCTTCGTGCGCGAGGTGCTGGACAAGGCGCGCGCCGCGATCGGCGACGATTTCATCATGGGCATCCGGATCAGCGGCGACGACCTGCTGGAAGGCGGCAACTCGATGGCCGACAGCATCGAGATCATCCGCCGGCTCGCCGCCAGTGGCACGATCGACTACGTCAACGTGCTTGGCGGCAACGTCTTCACCCACGCAGCGCTCGCCGTGCTGGTGCCGAACATGTCGTTCCCGCCGGCGCTGTTCCTGCATCTGGCGAGCGCGGTCAAGCAGGTCACCGATTTGCCGGTGTTCCACGGCGGGCGCATCACCGACCTGGCGACGGCCAACCGCGCGGTCGCCGAAGGCCATGTCGACATGGTGGCGATGACGCGCGGGCACATGGCCGACCCGCATATCGTCAACAAGTTGATGGAGGGGCGCGAGGACGACATCCGCCAATGCGTCGGCGCCGGCTATTGCATCGACCGCATCTATGTCGGCGCCGACGCGCTGTGCATCCAGAACCCGGCGACGGGACGCGAGGCGACCATGCCGCATGTCGTGTCCAAGGCGGCGACGCGGCGCCGCGTCGTCGTCGTCGGCGCCGGCCCGGCCGGCCTCGAGGCGGCGCGCGTCTCGGCCGAGCGCGGCCACAAGGTGGTGCTGTTCGAGAAGGAGACGCGCAGCGGCGGCCAGATCAACATCGCGGCCCGTGCCACCTGGCGCGAGAACCTGTCCGGCATCCCGCGCTGGCTCGACGGCCGGGTGCGCAAGCTGGGCGTCGATCTGCGACTCAACACCGAGGCGAGCGCGGCGGCGGTCGTCGCCGAGAAGCCCGACATCGTCGTGATCGCGACCGGCGGCCGGCCGAACACCGGCATCGTCGCCGGGCACGAACTCGCGGTCTCGACCTGGGACGTGCTCACCGGCAAGGCGGCGCCGGGCGAGAACGTCCTGCTGTTCGACGACCAGAGCCAGCACCAGGGGCCGTCCTGCGCCGAATACATGGCCAAGCGCGGCAGCCTGGTCGAGCTCGTCACCCCCGACCGCGCGCCGTTCGAGGAGATGGGCTCGACCAACTTCTCGATCCATCTGCGCGAACTGTACAAGATGGGCGTCGTCATGACGCCGAACCAGCGCGTGACCCAGGTCTATCGCGAGGGCAACAAGCTGATCGCCGCGCTGAAGAACGACTACACCGGCCAGGAGGAGGAGCGCGTCGTCGACCAGCTCGTCGTCGAACACGGCACGCTGCCCGTGGACGAGCTCTATTTCGCGCTGAAGCCGTTGTCGCGGAACCTCGGGGAAACCGACCTGCGGGCGCTCGTCGACGGCCGGCCGCAGACGATCGCCGCCAACCCCGACGGCGCCTTCCAGTTGTTCCGCGTCGGCGACGCCGTGGCGAGCCGCAACATCCACGCCGCGATCTACGATTCGCTCCGGCTATGCAAGGAGTTCTGAGCCGCCGCTGGCGCGAAGCCGACAGTCGCCGTCGCGGCGGCGCAAGCGGAAGGCGGGATCCAGGCGCAACAAGAGATGAGATTTTCGTTCCCTCCCCCGCAAAGCGGGGGAGGGTCAGGGTGGGGGCCGACGGACGTATCGACATGGCGGCGATTTCCAAGACCGTCCGAGACCAGGCGCGGAAACTCCGGGACGCGCCCACAGATGCCGAGAAAGTGCTTTGGTCGCGGCTGCGACGAGGCCAAATAAACGGGTGCCATTTCCGACGCCAGCATCCGGTGCCGCCTTATGTCGTCGACTTCGCTTGCGCCGGCGCGCGACTGGCGATCGAGGCCGATGGCGGGCAACATGCAGAGAGCGCGACCGACAAGAGACGCACGGCTTATTTGCAATCGCGAGGCTGGCGCGTTCTGAGATTCTGGAACAACGACATTTTGCGCAACACGGACGGCGTCGTTGCGACCATCATGGCGACGCTCGACCCCCACCCCAACCCTCCCCCGCTTCGCGGAGGAGGGAGATTACGCCGCGATTGCGCGGCGGCGCCGGCGAACGGCGGAACCAACGAGATCGAGTGACGAGAGGCGAGGAATGAAGACGCAGGCGCGGGTGGTGGTGATCGGCGGCGGGGTCGTCGGCGTCAGTGTCCTCTATCACCTGACCAGGAAGGGCTGGTCCGACGTGGTCTTGTGCGAGCGCACCGAGCTCACCGCCGGATCGACATGGCACGCGGCCGGGCTGCTGCCGCTCTTCAACATGAGCTATTGCGTCGGGCAGCTGCACAAATACTCGGTCGATCTCTACAAGAGGCTCCCCGCCGAGACCGGTCAGGAGGTCTCGTTCCACGTCACCGGCAACCTGCGCCTGGCGACGAACAAGCAGCGCATGGACGAGTATCACAAGTACTGCGGGACGGCGAACTCGATCGGCGTGCCGTTCGAGATCGTCAGCCCGAAGCGGGTCAAGGAGCTGTGGCCGCCGTGCAATATCAACGGCATCGTCGGCGCCCTCTATCATCCCCACGACGGTCATATCGCGCCGGTCGACGTGACCCAGGCCCTGGCCACGGGCGCGCGCAACGGCGGCGCCGAGATCTACCGCAACACGCCGGTCACGGGCATCGCGCGGAAACCGAACGGCGAATGGCTGGTGCGTACGCCGAAGGGCGATATCACCTGCGAGCACGTCGTGACGGCGACCGGCAATTACGCGCGCCAGACGGCGGCGATGGTCGGTCTCGACCTGCCCGTCATCCCGGTCCAGCACCAATACATCGTTACCGAGCCGCACCCGGAGCTGATCCGGCGCAAGGAACAGGGCCTGCCCGAGATGGCGGTGCTGCGCGAGAGCGACGCGTCCTACTACATGCGCGAGGAGCGCCAGGGCCTGATCCTCGGCCCCTATGAGAAGGGCGCCCCGGCCTGCTTCGTCGACGGCGTGCCGGACAGCTTCGGCCAGGACCTGTTCCCCGGCGACCTCGAGCGGCTCGAACCGCATATCGAGGCGGCGATCGCGCGCGTGCCGATCTTCGGCGAGGCCGGCATCAAGAACGTCATCAACGGCCCGATCGCCTACACGCCGGACGGCGGCCCGATGATCGGTCCGGCCTGGGGCCTCAGGAACTATTGGATGTCCGAGGGCCACAGCTTCGGCGTCACGGCGGCCGGCGGCGCCGGCTGGCAGCTCGCCGAATGGATCGTCGAGGGTGAGCCCGCCATCGACATGTGGGACGTCGATCCGCGCCGCTTCGGCCCCTACGCCAACAAGCGCTACACCAAGCTCAAGAACGAGGAGGCCTACGCGCACATCTTCATCATCCACTATCCGTTCGAGGAGCGCCCGGCGGCACGGCCGGCCAAGACCTCGCCGTGCTACGAGCGCATGCAGGCGCTGAACGCCGTGTTCGGGCAGAAATACGGCTGGGAGCGCACGAGCTGGTTCGCGCCCAAGGGCCGGAAGCCGGTGGAGAAACTGTCGTTCCGCCGCTCCAACGCCTTCGAGCCCGTGCGCGCCGAATGCCGGGCGGTGCGCGAGCGCGTCGGCCTCCAGGACCTGACCGGCTTCTCGAAGTTCGAGGTTTCGGGGCCGGGCGCCGAGCCGTTCCTCGACCGGCTGGTCGCGAACCGCCTGCCGCGGAAGACCGGGCGCATCGCCCTCGCCCATGCCTTGACGGCGAAGGGCGGAGTCGCCGCCGAATTCACGATCACGCGCCTTGGCCCCGATCGTTTTTACTTGATCAGCGCGGCGGCGGCGAACCGTCACGATCTCGATCTTCTGACGAAGGCCGCGCCGAGCGACGGCAGCGTCGTGATCCGCGACGTAACGCTCGACCGCGGCGTGCTGGTCGTCGCCGGCCCGAAGGCGCGCGACCTGCTCGGCCGGCTCACCGACGCCGATCTGTCGAACGCCGCCTTCCCGTGGCTCTCGGGCCGGGAGATCACGATCGGCGTGGCGCCGGTGCGCGCGCTGCGTGTCAACTTCGTCGGCGAGCTCGGCTGGGAGCTGCACCACCCGCTGGCCTATCAGGTTCACCTGTTCGACGCGCTGATGCAGGCCGGCAAGGAGCTCGGCATCGCGCCCTTCGGCATGCGCGCGATGGACAGCTTGCGCATCGAAAAGAGCTACCGTTACTGGCGCGTCGATCTCTCGACCGACTACACACCCTTCGAATCGGGTCTCGACCGCTTCGTCCAGCTCGACAAGGGCGAGTTCGTCGGCCGCGCGGCGCTGGTCCGCCAGCGACAGCAAGGCGTCCCGCGGCGTTTCGTCACGCTGGCCGTCGAGGCCAAGGGCGCCGACCCGCTCGGCAACGAACCGGTCTATCGAGGCCGCCGCATGGTCGGCCGCGCGACGTCGGGCGCCTATGGCTACACGGTCGGCAAGAGCCTGGCCCTTGCCTATGTCGAGCCGGAGGCCGCCGCGCCGGGCACCGAGCTCAAGATCGAGATCCTCGGCAGGCGCCGCCCGGCCGTGGTGATCCCGGAATCGCCGTGGGACCCGGACAACGCGCGGATCAGGGCGTGACGACGGGGTGTAACATTGCGCTTGATATCAACGCCTACAATGCCTACAATGCCTACATGGCTGTCCTGAATATCCGAAACCTGCCTGCGGCGATTTACACGCGTCTGCGCGTGCGAGCGGCCAAGGCCGGCCAATCGATGGAAGCGGAGGCGCGCGAAATCCTGACTGCGGCGTGCCGCGAGGGGGACGCGCGCCGCCCGGCGTACGACCTTCAGAGTCTGGTCGATCAACTTTACGGGTCGGCCAAGCCGCGGCGCGTCGTCGAGTCCCTGATTGACGAGCGGCGGCAAGAGGCGGCAACGGAGTGATCGCGCTCGACGCCTCGGCCCTGCTCGCGTTCATGTTTCGCGAGTCCGGACACGAGCGGGTCGCCATGGTGATCGAGCGGAGCTGCCTGTCGACCGTGAACCTGTCCGAAGTAATTGGCCGGTTCGTGCGCGACGGCCATGACGGCTTCGCGGTCTTGCGGCGCCTTCAAGAGACCTCGATCGAACTGGTCGAGTTTTCCATTTCCCAAGCCGCCCTTGCGGCGAGCCTATTGCCTAAGACGCGCCGCTTGGGCCTGTCGCTGGGCGATCGCGCGTGTCTTGCCCTCGCGCTGTCGAGGCGTATTCCCGCGCTGACCGCCGACGCGGCTTGGTCCGAGGCCGATTTCGGCATCGAAATTCACGTCATTCGGTAGCCGCGCGATGATGTACTGGGCGGAATTCTCGCGGTGACGCCCGAAATGCTTCCCGGTTGGCTCGTCGTCCTCGGCCTCGCGGCGCTCGTCGTCGGGGCGACGCTGCGCGCCCGCCGCTGGCTCGCCGGCCGGCCTGCGCCGGTCGATGTCCTCGGCGGCTTGCTCAGCCTGCCGCGCCGCTACCTGGTCGATGTGCACGCGGTCGTGGGCCGCGACGCCTACGCCGTGCGCCTGCATGTGCCGGCGGCCGGGGGATTCGTCGCGGCGACGGGTTTGATTCTGCTGGTGCATGTGGGCGGCGTCGGCGGGCGGCCGCTCGCCTGGCTGCTGCTGTTGGCCTTGGCGGCGATGGCGGCGGGGGCGGCGCTGGCGGCGTGGCGCCGGCGGCGGCGACCGGCGCGGCTGTCGGGCGGCGCCTTCAACCGCCTGCCCGCCGGCCTTTTCGCCTTCGCCCTGTTCTTCGCCATCGCCACCCTGCCGGCGGCCGGGCTGACGCCGGTCATCGATTGGAGCGGCGCGGCGGCGCTGGCGCTGCTCGCGCTCGGCGCCTGGGGCTGCTTCGAGCTTTATGTCGGCATGGCACGCGGCCCGATGAAGCACGCGTTCGCCGGCGCCCTGCATCTCGCCTTCCACCCGCGCCCGGCGCGCTTCGCTCCGGGCCGGATCGACGCCGCTCTTGCGCCGCTCGACCTCGCCGCGCCGAAGCTCGGGGCCGAGACGCCGGCCGACTTCGCGTGGAACCGGCTGCTCGGCTTCGACGCCTGCGTCCAGTGCGGGCGCTGCGAGGCGGCCTGCCCCGCCTTCGCCGCCGGCCAGCCGCTCAACCCGAAGAAGCTGATCCAGGACCTGACGGCGGCGACGGCGCGCGCAGGCACCGACCGCGCCTATCGCGGCAGCCCGCATCCCGGCCGGCCGGTCGGCGCCGCCGCCGGCGGCCGCGACCGGCCGATCGTCGGGCTTCAGGCCATGGTGCATCCCGACACCCTGTGGGCCTGCACCACCTGCCGCGCCTGCGTGTACGAATGCCCGATGATGATCGAGCATGTCGACGCGGTGATCGACCTGCGCCGCTTCGAGACGCTGGAGAAGGGCGCCGTGCCCGGCAAGGCCGCCGAGGCCCTGGCGGGCTTACGCGAAGCCGACAACCCCGGCGGCCGGCCGGCCGCTGCACGGCTCGACTGGGCGGTCGATCTGAACCTGCCGATACTGGGCGATCACGGGACATGCGACGTGCTGCTGTGGCTCGGCGACGGGGCGTTCGAGCTGCGCAACCAGCGCACACTGCGGGCGCTGGTCCGGCTGCTGCGCCGCGCCGGCGTCGATTTCGCCGTGCTCGGCGCCGAGGAGATCGACTGCGGCGACCTCGCCCGCCGCCTCGGCGACGAGGCGACGTTCCAGGACCTGGCGCGGCGCAATATCGCGACGCTGGCGAAGTACCGGTTCGACCGCATCCTCACCGCCGACCCGCATGTCCTGCACTGCTTGAAAAACGAGTACCCGGCCTTCGGCGGCCGTTACGATGTCGTGCATCACACGACGCTCCTGGCCGACCTCCTGTCCCAGGGCCGGTTGCGGGTCGCGCGGAAAACCGACGGCCGCGTCACCTATCACGACCCCTGCTATCTCGGCCGTTACAACGGCGAGTTCGCGGCGCCGCGGGCGATCCTGACGGCGCTCGGCGCCGAGGTCGCGGAGATGGAGCGGTCCGGGCCGCGTTCGAGCTGTTGCGGCGGCGGCGGCGGCGCGCCGCTGACCGACGTGCCGGGCAAGCGCCGCATCCCGGACGTCCGCATGGATCACGCGCGCGCCACCGGCGCGGCGACGGTGGCGGTCGCCTGCCCGAACTGCGCGGTCATGCTGGAAGGCGTCGTCGGGCCGCGCCCGGCGGTCGGCGATATCGCCGAGCTGCTGGCCGCCGCGGTCGAGGGCGAAGCATGAGCGACGTGCCGCCGCCGCGCCCGCGCCGCGACCCGCGCGCCCAGGCGCGGCCGCCGCGCGCGCGCGCCGAACCCCCGGCGCCGGCGCCGGCGCGCGCCCGGCGCGTCATCGACGACCCGGCCTGCCTCGTCCTCGCCGTGCCGGACCTCGACGACGGGCGGCTGTCCAGCCACGACCGCGACATGATGGGGACGGCGCGCGGCCTCGCCGACGCGCTCGGCGGCGCCGTCGTGCTGATCGCCTTCGCCGACAGTGCCGAGGATTTCGGCGGCGCCGGCGCCGACCGCGTGATGCGCTTCGCCGAGCCGGCCTTCGCCGGCTATGCGCCCGAGGCGCGCGCCGCGGCGGTGGTCGCCGTCGTCGCGAGCTTGCGCCCGCGCCATGTGCTGTTCCCCGACGGCGCCGGCGGCGGCGGCGATCTCGGCCGCCGTGTCGCCGCCGCCCTCGGCGAGCGGCCGGCGGCGAACGTCCAGCGGCTCGGCGCCGACGAGGTGTCGAGCCGCGGCAACGGCGGGGCGTCGGACTACATCGGGCGGCCGCCGTTGCTGCTGCTGATCGCGCCCGAGGCGGCCGATCCGGTCGCCGGGGCGGCGCATGAGGCGCGGCCGCTCGATCCCGTGCCGGTCGCGGTCGCGACCCGGCTCGTCGATCGCGGCCTGGCGGCGGTCGACGCCAACGCGGTGCCGCTGGCCGAGGCCGATTTCGTCGTCGCCGCCGGCAACGGCGTCACCGACTGGGCGGCGTTCCACGCGGCGGCGGCGGCGCTCGGCGCCACCGAGGCCGGCAGCCGCGTCGTGTGCGACGCCGGGCTGCTGCCGCGCGAGCGTCAGGTCGGCGCCTCGGGCACGCTGGTCGAGCCGCGCTGCTACCTCGCCTTCGGCATCGCCGGCGCGCCGCAGCACCTGCAAGGCATCGCGCGCTGCGAGCGCGTCGTGGCGGTCAACACCGACCTGCACGCCGAGATGGTCAAGCGCGCCGACCTCGCGGTCATCGCCGACGCTCAACAAGTGATGCCGGCGCTCGTCCGTTTGCTGCGGGAGAAGCCCCGTGGTCCTTGACGTCGCCGTACTGGTCTCGGTCGGCCGCCATCCGGCCTCGGGCCGACCCCGCCGCGCCGACCTCGACGCACGCGCGATCGAGCTGGCGCTGGCGCTGCCCTTCGGACCATCGGCCGACAATATCCGGCTGCACGTCATCCATGCGGGTAACCCGGCCGAGCCGGCGCTGCGCGATTATCTCGGCATGGGGACCGACAGCCTGACCGCGCTCGAGATCCCGGCCGAGGCCGACCCGCTGCCGGTCCTGGTCGAGCATCTGCGCCGGCTGCGCCCCGGCCTGGTGCTGACCGGCGGCAAGGCCGAGGCCGGCCCGGGCAGCGGCTTCCTGCCCTATGCGCTGGCCGCCGCGCTCGACTACGCCGTCGCGCCCGCCGTCGTCGCGATCGATCTCGACACCGACCGGGCGCGGCTGTTGCAGGCGCTGCCGCGCGGCCGGCGGCGGGCGCTCGAGGCGGCGCTGCCGCTTCTGGCCACGGTGGACCGGGCGGCGTCACGGGCGCGGCTCGCGGCCTATGGACCGGCGCGGCGCGGCCGTATCGAGACATTGCCGGGCGCGGCCGAGACGGACCCCTGGCGCGCCGCGTGGCGCGAGCAACCGGCACGGCCGCGGCCGAAGCGGCTGCGCGCCGCCGCTGGCGGCAGCGCCGCCGATCGCCTGCGCGCGCTCGCCGAAACGCCGGCCGGGCGCGGCCAGCTTCTGATCGATCCGGCGCCCGACGCCGCGGCGCGGGCGATCCGCGATTATCTCGTCGCCGAGGGCATCCTGCGACCACAGCCCGCGCGGTGATCCCCGCTTGCCGCCCCGGTGCAGAACCCTTGCGATCCCGCCCATGTCTTAAGCATCAAGTCCGGATTCCGGTGGCCACCGGAAGACCGAGTGCCTTGCCGGCCTTCAGCAGCGTCTTGTCGAGGCTATAGATCGTGTGGGCGCGATGGTTTCTTGCGACGGCCAGATGCAGCGCGTCGCCGGCTCGCAGCCCCGTCTCATAGCGCCGGAGATACTGTTTGCAGAGGCCGAAGTCATTCGCACTCGGCAGCAAGACGACGAAGGATTCCATGACGATGGCCTCGAATTGGGCATCGGCGTCGAGCGCGGCCTGCCGGTCGAGGCCGCCCATGCGGACTTCGCGTGCGATCAGGGATGAAAACTCGACACGGGTCCAATGGCTGATCGCAAGCTCGCCGGCCGGCTGCCGCGTCAGGAAGGTCTCCACCTTGCCGCTGGTCGGCTCCCGAAGGATGAGCGGCGCCAGGAAGCTCGTGTCGAAATAGAGCATCAAAGGCCCTCGTCGCGCGCCTCGCGCAGGAGCGTCGCGCTCGGCTTGCGCCACCGCGGCATGTTGGCGCGGAACGCGGTCAAAGACCTGACCGGCCGCCTGGGCCGCGACACCGCGGACAGGTGTGCGACCGGCCGACCATGGCGGGTGATCACCACCTCCTCGCCCGATTCGACCTTATCCAGAAGCTCGCTCAAGTGCGCCTTCGCCTCGACCAGCGTGACCGTGACCATGGCATCCTCAGATATGGTCAGAATACTAGTCACAGTATAGCGCGATCTTGGGACCGTGGCTATCGATCCGCTCCGGGCCCGGCTGAGTGCGTCCCCGCCGTTCGCGGCCTAGCGTCGCGCCAGGCGCGTTCTGCCGCCGCCGCTCGCGCGGCACTCGCCGCTTGCTGCGCGACGGCGAAACGCTTACGGTCGCGGCCATGTCCGACCGCCTGCAACGTCTGCTCGCCGAACGGCCCTATCTGCTCGCCGATGGGGCGACCGGGACCAATCTGTTCGACATGGGGCTGATGACCGGCGACGCGCCGGAGATGTGGAACATCGAGCGCCCCGACCAGGTCGAAAGCCTGCACCGCGCCATGATCGGGGCCGGCGCCGACATCATCCTGACCAACAGCTTCGGCGGCACGCGCTACCGGCTCAAGCTGCACAAGGCCGAGAGCCGCGTCGCCGAGATCAACCAGGCGGCGGCGCGCCTCGCCCGGCGGGTCGCCGACACCGAGGGCAGGCGCCTTGGCCGCGAGATCGTCGTCGCCGGGTCGATGGGCCCGACCGGCGAGCTGTTCGAGCCGCTCGGGCCGCTCACGGTCGCGGACGGCGCCGACGCCTTCGCCGAGCAGGCGCGAGCGCTCGCCGCCGGCGGGGCCGACGTGCTGTGGATCGAGACGATGTCCTCGACGGACGAGCTGCGCGCGGCGCTGGCCGGCGCCGGGACGACCGGCTTGGCCGTCGTCTGCACCGTCAGCTTCGACACCAACGGCCGCACCATGATGGGCGTGACGCCCGTCGAGGTGGCGGCGTTTTGCCACGGGATCGAGCCGAAGCCCGCGGCGTTCGGCGGCAATTGCGGGGTCGGGCCGGCCGAGCTGGTGGCGGCGCTGGTCAACATGGCCGACGCGGAATTGCCGGGCGACGTGATCGTCGCCAAGAGCAATTGCGGGGTGCCGTATTTCGTCGAGGGCAAGATCCGCTACGACGGCACGCCGGAGCTGATGGCCGCGTACGCGCGCCTGGCGCGCGACGCCGGGGCGCGGATCATCGGCGGCTGCTGCGGCACGACGCCGGCGCATTTGAAGACCATCCGCGACGCGCTCGACGGCTACGAGCCGCAGGCCAAGCCGACGCTCGCCGACATCGTCGCCCGCCTCGGCCAGGTGTCGCGGGGCGCCGAATCCCAGTCGGCGGGCGAGGAGCCGCC
>JBBECF010000151.1:0-17020 GCA_040881945.1 Dongiaceae bacterium
CTAGGCGCCCAGCGCCTGCTCGAGGTCGGCGATCAGGTCGCCGACCTCCTCGATCCCGACCGACAGCCGCAACAGGTCCGGCGGCACCGGGCTGCCCGCCCCTTCGACGCTGGCGCGGTGCTCGATCAGGCTTTCGACGCCGCCGAGCGAGGTGGCGCGGATCCACAGCCGGACGCGGCCCGCGACGGCCAGCGCCGCCGGGGCGCCGCCGGCGACCCGGATCGACAGCATGCCCCCGAAGCCGCCGGCCATCTGGCGGCGCGCCACGTCGTGGCCCGGATCGCCGGGCAGTCCCGGATAGAGGACGGCGGCCAGCGCCGGGTGGCCGCGGAAATGCTCAGCGATGGCGAGCGCGCTCGCCGCGGCGTGGCGGACGCGCAGGAACAGCGTGCGCATGCCGCGCAGCAGCAGCCACGCCTCGAACGAGCCCGGCACCGCCCCGCCTTCGGTGCGCACCGCCGCCAGGCGTTCCCAGAAGTCGTCGCGGCGCGCGGCGACCAGGGCGCCGGCGAGGACGTCGCTGTGCCCGTTCAGGTACTTGGTCGCCGAATGCATGACCAGGTCGGCGCCGTGCTCGAGCGGCCGGGTCAGCACCGGCGTCGCCGCCGTGCTGTCGACCGCCAGAAGCGCCCCGGCCCGGTGCGCAAGATCGGCCGCGCCGGCGATGTCGGTGACCGCCCAGGTCGGGTTGGCCGGGGTCTCGATCCAGACCAGCCGCGTCCGGCCCGGCCGCACGGCGGCGGCGAGCGCGCCCAGGTCGGTCATATCGACGAGATCGACCTCGAGCCCCCAGCCCCGCGCGAAATCGAGCAGCCAGTGGCGCAAGGCCCAATACATGACGCGCGGCGCCACGACGTGGTCGCCCGGCGCCAGCGCCTGGAACACCGCCGTCGCCGCCGCCATGCCCGAGGCGAACAGCATCGCCGATGCCCCGCCTTCGAGGGCGGCCAACAGCGCCTCCGGCTGGTCGAAGCTGGGGTTCGAGGGCCGCGCATAGTTGCGCCCGCCGGGCAGGCTGTAATCGGCGGCGCGCTCGAAGGTCGTCGCCGTATGGACCGGCGGGACGACGGCGCGCGTCGCCGGCTCGATCCAGCCGAGCGCTCGTGCCGCCAGGGTGGCGGGGTGCGGTGCGATGTCATTGGTCATGGTGCGGGCTCCATCGCGCGGTTGTCGGGAATGTCAGACCGCGTCCTTCAGGGCGTCGATGACGGCGTCGGGGCGTTCGAGCATCGACATGTGGCCGGCGCCGGGCAGGACGACGGTGCGCGCCGCCCGTAGCGCCTCGGCGAGCGGGCGCGCGGCCGGCGGCGGCGTCATGCGGTCCTCGGCGCCGAGCAGCAGTAGGGTCGGGCAGGCGACGCGCGCCGCCGCCGCCGGCGCGCCGTCATAGGCGGCGCAGGCGGCGAGGTCGGTGCCGAGCACGCCTGGGACGGCGCCTTCGAGCAGGCGCAAGGCCCCGCCCATCATCCACAGGCCCGGCGCCGGGTTGCCGCCGAAATGGCCGGCGCGGCCGAAGCCCCAGGACGCCACCAGCTCGGGCGCCAGATGCCGTCCGGCCTGGGCCGCCGCCAGCAGCTCGGGATGCACCGCCATGCGCGCCGCGACCCCGAGCAGGGCCAGGGAGGCCACGCGCTCGGGCGCCGCCGCCGCGGCCGCGTGCGCGACCAGCGCGCCCTTGCTGTGCCCGACCCGGGCGGCGCGCGCCGCCCGGCGGCGTCGAGCAGGCGCAGCGCCCAGGCCGCCATCATCTCGATCGAGCGCAACGGCGGCCCCTCGGAGCGGCCGTGGCCCGGCAGGTCGGCGGCGAGCACGGCGCGGCCGTGATGGGCGAAGTAGCGCGCCTGCAACGCCCAGACCGTGTGGTCCATGCCGGCCCCGTGCAGGAACAGGACGGCGGGCTGCGCCGGATCGAAGGATCGCCCGCCGGTCCCGGCGAAGGCGGCGCAGCCGTCGATATCGAGCCGCATGGCGACCGTTCAGCCCTGCTGCGCGGCGCGCAGCGCGCGGCCCAGGTCATCGAGGATATCGTCGGCGTCCTCGAGCCCGACCGAGACGCGGATCAGGTCTTCGCCGAGGCCGGCCGCGGCCAGGGCTTCGGCGTCCATCTGCTGGTGCGTCGTGCTGGCCGGGTGGATGACCAGCGTCTTGGCGTCGCCGACATTGGCGAGGTGCGAGGCGAGCCGGACGGCGTCGATGAAGCGCCGGCCGGCCGCGCGCCCGCCGCTGATGCCGAAGCTGACGATCGACCCGGCGCCGCGCGGGAACAGCCGCGCCGCCAGCGCGCGGTCGGGGTGGTCGGGCAGGTCCGGATGGATTACCCAGGCGACCGCGGCGTGGTCCTTGAGGAAGGCGGCGACGCGGCGGGCGTTGTCGACATGGCGGGCCATGCGCAGCGGCAGCGTCTCGACGCCCTGCAGGATGTGGAAGGCGTTGGCCGGGCTCAGGCAGGCGCCGAAGTCGCGCAGGCCCTCGACCCGGGCGCGCAGGACGAGGGCCTGGGGCCCGAACTCCTCGGCGAAGTCGATGCCGTGATAGCCGGCGTAGGGCTCGGTGAGCGTCGCGAACTTGCCCGATCCCTCCCAGTCGAAACGCCCGCTGTCCACGAGCACCCCGCCGATCGCCACACCGTGCCCGCCGAGCCATTTGGTCGCCGAGTGCATGAGCAGGTCGGCGCCGTGCTCGAACGGCCGGTTGAGATAGGGCGTCGAGAACGTCGAATCGATCATCAGCGGCACGCCGGCCGCGTGCGCGATCGCCGCCACCGCTTCGAGGTCGAGTACCTCGAGGCCGGGGTTGCCCAGGGTCTCGGCGAACAGCATCCGGGTCTCCGGGCGGATCGCGGCGCGGAAGCCGTCGAGGTCGCGCGGGTGGACGAAGCTGGTCGCGATGCCGAAGCGCGGCAGGGTCAGCTTCAGCAGGTTGATGCTGCCGCCATAGAGCGAGGCCGAGGCGACGATGTGCCCGCCGGCGCCCATCAGCGTGGCGATGGCGAGGTGCAGCGCGGCCTGGCCGCTCGCCGTGCAGACGGCGCCGACGCCGCCTTCCAGCGCCGCGATCCGTTCCTCGAGCACGGCGACGGTGGGGTTGGAGATGCGCGAGTAGATGTGCCCCGGGCGCTCCAGGTTGAACAGCGCCGCGGCGTGGTCGCTGTCGCGGAAGACGTAGGAGGTCGTCTGGTAGATCGGCACCGCCCGGGCGCCGGTCGCCGGGTCGGGCTGCTGGCCCGCATGCAGGCTGAGCGTGTCGAACTTGAGGAACCTCGGATCGGCCATCGGCAGCCTCGGTCACCGGCACCGGCGGGCGGGCCGGGAGCGGCCACTCTACACGAAACGTGGCGGAGCCGTCCGCAGCGGCCTTTCGCCGAGCGGTCACGAAAAAAGCCGCCGGCCGAGGCCGGCGGCTTAAGTTTGACAGGGAGGCGTCAACAAGGATCGGATAACGACCCAAGAGAAGGTCCTGAGGAGGACCATCTAAGAACGAAGCTACGCCCCGTTCCTTAACCAAAGGTTAACGCGATCTGGCACCGGCCGGCCACCAAAAAATTAATCTTTGCCGCCCGGCTCGACGGTCTAAAAGCCAACTCATTGATAAATAGATATTTCTATTGAGCGGTCCAGCCGCCGTCGATGGCCAGGGCGGCGCCCGTCATCTGCGCCGCCGCCTCGGAACACAAAAAAATCACCGATTCGCCGATCTGCGCCGGGGTGACGAACTGCCCCGACGGCTGCTTTTCGCCGAGCAGATCGCGCCGCGCCGCCTCGATGCTCACGCCGCGCTCGCCGGCGCGCGATTCGATCTGGCGTTCGACCAGGGGCGTCAGCACCCAGCCCGGACAAACGGCGTTGCAGGTGATGCCGCTGCCCGCCGTCTCCAACCCGACCACCTTGGTCAGCCCGACCAGCCCGTGCTTGGCGGCGACATAGGCGGCCTTGCCGGCCGAGGCGACGATGCCATGGGCCGAGGCGATGTTGACGATGCGGCCCCAGCCGCGCGCCCGCATGCCGGGCAGCGTCGCGGCGATGGCGTGGAAGGCGGCCGAGAGGTTGATCGCGATCACCGCATCCCAGCGCTCGGCCGGAAACGCCTCGATCGGGTCGACATGCTGGATGCCGGCGTTGTTGACCAGGACGTCGACACGGCCGAACCGCCGCTCCGCCGTCGCGATCAGGTCGCGGATTTCGCCCGGCCTAGTCATGTCGGCACCGTGGTAGCCGACGGAAACGCCGTGGCGCGCGGCCAGGCCGGCCCGGAGTCGCTCGATCTCGCCGGCCGGCCCAAGGCCGTTGAGCATGACCGCCGCGCCGTTGCGCGCCAGCGCCTCGGCGATCCCGAGGCCGATGCCGCTGGTCGATCCGGTGACCACGGCCGCCTTGCCGGTGAGCATGTCCCGTCGCTCCACCACCCGCGTTAACCCTTCTTGAACAGCCCGCCGGCGCCGCTCAGATGCGTCTGCTTGGCCGCGATCTTCGCCTCGATCCGGACGATCTCCGCCTTGAGGGTCGCGACATAATCGCGCAGCTCCTCGACCGACAGCGAGTCGAGATCGCGCGGCTTCGGCCGCGTTCGGCGCGGTTCCAGGTCGTCGAGGTCCATGGCCGGGGCTCCAAGTCTGTCCGCGTATCTCTTGCCAGTCCCGGCCGATCATACTAAACGGACGGTCCCGCCCGCCAGCGTCAACCCGAGCGCCGCCGATGCCCGCAGATCCGCCCGCCGCGATGACCGTCATCGAGATCGCCGAGCCCGGCGGTCCGGAGGTGTTGAAGCCGGGCACCCGGCCGGTGCCGCGGCCGCAACCCGGCGAGGTGCTGATCGAGGTCGCCGCCGCCGGGGTCAACCGGCCCGACATGCTGCAGCGCCAGGGCGGCTATGCGCCGCCGCCGGGCGCCTCGGACATTCCCGGCCTCGAGGTGGCGGGCCGGGTGGCGGCGCTGGGCGACGGCGTGACCGACTGGCGGCCGGGCGACGCCGTCTGCGCGCTGCTCGCCGGCGGCGGCTACGCCGAATACTGCGCCGTTCCGGCGGCGCAATGCCTGCCGGTGCCGCGCGGCTTCGACATGGTCCATGCGGCGGCCGTGCCGGAGACCTTTTTCACCGTCTGGACGAACGTCTTCGACCGGGCCGGGCTCAAGCGCGGCGAGAGCTTCCTCGTACATGGCGGGTCGAGCGGCATCGGCACGACGGCGATCCAGCTCGCCCGGGCCTTCGGCGCCCGCGTCTTCGCAACCGCCGGCGGCGCCGAGAAATGCGCGGCCTGCGCGAAACTGGGCGCCGAGCGCGCCATCGACTACCGCGCCGAGGACTTCGTCGAGGCGGTCCTGGCGGCGACCGGCGGCGCCGGCGTCGATGTCATCCTCGACATGGTCGGCGGCGACTACGTGGCGCGCAATCTCAAATGCCTCGCCGTCGACGGGCGGCTGGTGCAGATCGCCTTCCTCAAGGGCAGCAAGGTCGAGCTGAACCTGCTGCCGCTGATGCTCAAGCGCCAGACCCTGACCGGCTCGACCCTGCGCCCGCGTTCGGTCGCGCAGAAGGCCGCCATCGCGCAGGCGCTCAAGGAGCGTGTCTGGCCGCTGCTCGAGGCGGGCACGGTCGGCCCGGTGATCCACCGCACCTTCCCGCTGCGCCAGGCCGCCGACGCCCACCGGCTGATGGAATCGGGGACGCACATCGGCAAGATCGTGTTGACGACGGCGGCAGGCGGATAGCCCGGCGAGAAATTTGGGACAGTCGAGCAGACGGTTTTGCTTTTCTTGCGGCGTCTTCTTCCTATATTTAGGACTATGTTTTGGATAACCGCCGGGGACGACGGCCGGTTCGCGCCGCGCGTGGCGCCTGTTGCCGGGCCCCCTTGAAGGAGAATTCATGGCTCAATTGTTGATGCCCAAGGCGACCGCGGTGTGGCTGGTCGAAAGCACGACGCTGACCTTCGATCAGATCGCCGAGTTCTGCCACCTGCATCCGCTCGAGGTGCAGGGCGTCGCCGACGGCGAGGTGGCGGTCGGAATCGTCGGGCTCGACCCCGTCACCAACGGCCAGCTCACGCGCGAGGAGATCGCGCGCTGCGAGGGCGACCCCAAGGCGCGGTTGCAGATGGCCAAGCAGACCATCCCGTTGCCGACGCCGCGCACCAAGGGCCCGCGCTACACGCCGGTATCCAAGCGCCAGGACAAGCCGGATGCCGTGGCCTGGCTGGTGCGCCATCATCCGGAGCTGACCGACGCGCAGATCTCGAAGCTGATCGGCACCACCAAGCAGACGATCGCGGCGGTGCGCGACCGCAGCCACTGGAACACCCCGAACCTGCGGCCGCGCGATCCCGTCCTGCTCGGCCTGTGCAGCCAGGGTGACCTCAACGAAGCGGTGTTGAAGGCGCGCAAGGCGCTCGAGAAGGCCGGGCTGAAGCGGCCGGAACCGACCCCGGCGGACGCCCCGAAGGGCCGGCTCGGCTTCGACATCAGCGACTTCCTGCCGGAGTAGGCTGTCGGCTTTCAGCCGTCAGCTATCAGTCGTCAGTCATCAGTCGTCTTCCTCAGGCCTTGCGGGTAGGCGCAAGAGGCGCTTGGAACGCCTACCGCGGCCCGGCGGCGGCTCCGTCCGGCGGGAGGCGAAAAAATGGACGAGCGACCCCATGCGCAGCGGGAAACTCCCGCGGGAGACAGGTGCGAACCCGCGAGAGCGGTACCCGATGGCCCTGAACCACGGAGGCACCCGCCTTCGCCAAGGTCCCGGTGGACGGGCAGAGGCAAGACAGGAATAGGAAAAATGTCATTACCGGGCTTGACCCGGTGATCCATGGAACCGCTTGCGCGAACGGCGCCATGGATGCGCGGGTCAAGCCCGCGCATGACAGTTTTTTCTCATTTGCCTCTGTGGTTCAAGGCGGTCGGACCGCGCGCCGCCACCCGTGCCCCGGCGGCTGCTCCGGCGAGAGGTCGAATCCGAGCGATCAACCCCATGTCCGGCGGGAAATCCCGCGGGACGAATCTTCCGAACCCCCGGCGAATGGGCTTCCCGGCTACGCCGGCGCGTAGCGGACCACGGGCACGCCACCCCCGCGTCCCGACCGATTCACGATTTCAAACAGCACGTCGCGCGAACAACCGCCGGGTAGCCCGGACGCGACCGATCCCGCGGTCGACACCGGCGAGCCGCGGCGGGCATGATAGGAACGTTTTCCGTAGTCGTCAATCGATTATCGCGAATTTGATCTTGATAGCGGCGATCTTGCAATAGGTTACGACGGAAGCGCGAGATGCCGGCCGGCGCGGCGGCGTAGGGGCCGATCTGCGATGTAGGGCCGGGTTTGAAACCCGCCCCCTGTTTGGCGAGGGAGTCGGAGAAAACGCCGATTTTCATGCTGTTGCCCGTGCGAATGCGGAGGTGAGGAGCTCGATGTCACGGCGCGCTTGCTCGACGGTGGTTTGCACGGGTGCCTGGCCGGTGGCAGCCGCATGGAACGCCCGCAACTCCTCGCGAAAGGCCTCCTCGTAGCTCGCCCGATGATCGACGAGATCGAGGGCGTGGCCATCGCCGGGGCGGCGCAGCGTAAGCCGGGTGGGCAGGTGGCGCAGGTAAGGCGACGGAAACGTCAACTCGACGATCCGGTCGGTGCAGTAGACCGTGATGCGCTCGCTATAGTCGGGCACGCCGGGCAGATTGAGGTGGGTCATGCAGACACGCCCGCCTCCGGGCAGGGCGAACGCCAACTGGACGCCGCGGCCTTCGTCGAAGAGCGCGCCGTGGTCGGCCCGAGCCGGCAATTCCTGGCCGAGGTGAGCCAGCATTCCATGCACGACCGCGACGTCGTGCACAAGCGCCGACAGGAACCCGCCGCCCAACGCACGCGCGCCGGCCTCGTCGAGCGCGCGCCCGGCCGCCTCGCGGAGCTGTGCCGCGCTCTCGGCGCGGGCCTGCTCGCGGAGCGCGGCAGGAAGATCATGCGGCCACGTCATCGGCAAGTGCGAAACGAAGGGCCCATGATCCGAGTCGTTGACCTCGACGGAGATCAGCCTGACGTCCTCAACGCGTCCCGGGAGGAAGTCGAGCGCCCGACGGTAGGCGGGGTCGTAGCGCTTCATGTAGGCGACTTGCACGACCCGGTCGGCGCGATCGCGCGCGGCCGCTATCCGGTCGCAGCCACCGACGGTAAGCGCCAGCGGCTTCTCGCACATGACGTGCAGTCCGGCCTCGAGGGCGGCGACGGCGAGCGCCGGATGGAACGGGTCAGGCGCGGCGATCACGACGGCGTCGAGGTCGCAAGTCAGCAGCCCGTCAAGAGAGGCGTGCAGCTCGTCCAGGCCATACCGGGCACCCACGGCCGCGCGAACCGACGGCGAGGGGTCGGCAAGCGCGACGAAGGCAAATCGCGCGCGGTCCTCCCACAGGTAATACGCGTGCGCGGCCTGTCCCACGAGCCCCGCTCCGACCAACCCGACGCGCAGTTGCCGCATCCACGACCCTCGATTGGAACGATCCGATCGAAAAAATGGAAAACCATTTGGCACCTGCTGTCAATCGACGGGCCGGCGTTTTGGCACGAAAACAAGACCCTTATCGATGGGCATCAGCCGTTCACTCATGGCTGACGGCCGACGGCTGAACCTGAAAGCTGTTTCACCGCGCGACCTCGAACCGGATGCCCTGGGCGAGCGGCAGGTCGCGCGAATAGTTGATCGTGTTGGTGGCGCGGCGCATGTAGCTCTTCCAGGCGTCCGACCCGGACTCGCGGCCGCCGCCGGTCTCCTTCTCGCCGCCGAAGGCGCCGCCGATCTCGGCGCCGCTCGGGCCGATGTTGACGTTGGCGATGCCGCAGTCGCTGCCCGCGGCCGAGAGGAACCGTTCGGCTTCGCGCAAGTCCGTGGTGAAGATGCAGGACGACAGGCCCTGCGGCACGCCGTTGTGCAGCGCCAGGGCGTCCTCGAACTTCCTGTATTTCATGGCGTAGAGGATCGGCGCGAAGGTCTCCTCGCGCACGATCTCGGCCTGGCCCGGCATCTCGACGATGGCCGGGCGCACGTAGTAGGCGTCGGGATAGCGGTTCGACAGCACCCGCCCGCCGCCGCTCACCCGGCCGCCGTCCTCAGCGGCACGGCGCAGCGCGTCTCGCATGCGCGCGAAGGCCGCCGCGTCGATCAGCGGCCCGACCAGCGTGCCCGCCTCCAGCGGGTTGCCGACCGTAACGCCGGCATAGGCCTTCTTCAGGCGCGCCAGCAGGGCGTCGTGGATCGAGTCGTGGGCGATCAGGCGCCGCAGCGACGTGCAGCGCTGGCCGGCCGTCCCGACGGCGCTGAACAGGATGGCGCGCACCGCCAGGTCGAGATCGGCCGAGGGCGCCACGATCATGGCGTTGTTGCCGCCGAGCTCGAGCAGCGTCCGGCCGAGGCGCTGTGCCACCCGCGGCCCGATGGCGCGGCCCATGCGCGTGCTGCCCGTGGCGCTGACCAGGGCGACGCGGGGATCGTCGACCAGGCGCTCGCCGGCCGCGCGCCCGCCGAGGACGACCTGCGACAAGTCCTTGGGCGCGGCGCCGAAGCGCTTCGCCGCGCGGGCGAACAGGCGCTGGCAGGCGAGCGCCGTCAGTGGCGTCTTCTCCGACGGCTTCCACAGCACCGCATCGCCGCACACGACGGCGAGGGCGAAGTTCCACGACCACACCGCCACCGGGAAGTTGAAGGCCGAGATGACGGCGACCGGCCCAAGCGGATGCCAGGTCTCCATCATACGGTGGCCGGGGCGTTCGGAGGCGATGGTCAGGCCGTAGAGCTGGCGCGACAGGCCGACCGCGAAGTCGCAAATGTCGATCATCTCCTGCACTTCGCCGCGGCCCTCCTCGAGGATCTTGCCGGACTCGACGGCGACCAGGCGCCCGAGCGCGTCCTTGGCGGCGCGCAGCTCCGCGCCGAACAGGCGGACCAGCTCGCCGCGCTTGGGCGCCGGCACGTTCCGCCAGTCGCGGAAGGCCGCCTCGGCGCGGCCGACCTTGGCGGTCACGCGGGCCGGCGTATCGCTCTTCAGCCGCGCGATCCCGGTCCCATCGATCGGCGTGCGAACAACCAGGTCGCCGACCTTGAGGCCGCCGGGGTCGAGGCCGAGGGAACGCAGGAGTGCCGTGATTTTCATCGTTTTCCGTCCAACGCTCATTGCACTCAGAGTCTGTGAAAGTATTGCATCCGCGTCGTTGCGTCCTTCGAGACGCGCCCCTCTCGCCGCGCTGCGCGCTGGCGCAGCGGGTCAGGGCGCGCCTCAGGATGAGGTTAAGTTTTTGTGGCATAAAGAAAAAACCTCATGCTGAGGAGGCCGCGTAGCGGCCGTCTCGAAGCACGCAAGACCGGCGATCCAGTCTTCATTCACAATTCACGATGCCGCCGGGTCGCGCGTCGCCGCGGCCAAGCGCTCGGCGACCCACGCATTGAGGCTCTTACCCGCCTTGCGAGCGGCGAGCGTGATCGAACGATGAATCTCGGGATCGAGGCGCACGACGAACTTGCCGGAGAACGGTTTGTCCGGCTCCTTGCCCCGCTCGGCGCACCACTCCAGGTAGTCGTCGACCGACTCCCGAAACGCCCGTCGCAACTCGTCGACGGAACGGCCCTGAAAGGTAATCACATCGCGCGTGTTGACGACCTCGCCGTGAAAGAGCCCCGCCTCGGCGTCGAAGGTCACATGGCCGACGTAACCCTTATATTCCATCATGGCACGACCCCTGCTTCGACGAGGTACCGGCGCATCGACCTCAACGCCCCCTTGTCGGTTTCCTTCCGTGGGTGCGGGCGATGGAAGACGGCGTCGATGCCGTTGAGCGATAGGCGCACCCGCGAACCTCGCCCTTCGCTGATTTCCGCCCCGCACGCCTTCAGCATCGCCATGATGTCCGACCACGGAACATTCGCCCGAACCGGTTCGGCGAAGATCGCCTCAAGTGTCTGCTGGTGCTTCCGACGCATTGAACTATAATATCACAATCTGATACTGTCAATGGCAACAGCGGCCGGGGTGGACGCCGAGGGAACGCAGGAGCTTGTTCGCGTTCATGGGCGCGGGCGCGCGTAGCCGACGGCACCCAGCGCCCGGGCGATCTCGGGCAGGATCGCCGGGTCGTCGATCGTGGCCGGGGCCGTGTAGGGCTCGCCGTCGGCGATCTTCTGCATGGTGCCGCGCAGAATCTTGCCCGACCGGGTCTTGGGCAGCCGCCGCACCACCGCCGCCTGCTTGAAGGCGGCGACCGGGCCGATGCGGTCGCGCACCATCTGCACGACCTCCCTGACGATCTCCGCCTCGGCCCGACCGACGCCCGACTTCAAGACCAGGAAGCCGAGCGGCACCTGGCCCTTGAGCGCGTCGGCCACGCCGACGACGGCGCATTCGGCGACGTCCGGGTGGGCGGCCAGCACCTCCTCCATGGCGCCGGTCGACAGCCGGTGCCCGGCGACGTTGATGACGTCGTCGGTGCGCGTCATGACGTAGAGATAGCCGTCGTCATCCACATAGCCGGCGTCCCCGGTCTTGTAAAAGCCGGGATATTCGGTCAGGTAGGACTGCCGGTAGCGTTCGTCGGCGTTCCACAACGTCGGCAGCGTGCCCGGCGGCAGCGGCAGCTTGCACAGGATGGCACCGATGTCGCCGCGCTTGGCCTCGCGGCCGCCGGCGTCGACGACGCGCACGTCCCAGCCCGGCACCGGCTTGGTCGGCGAGCCGGGCTTCACCGGCAGGCGCTCGATGCCGAGGCAGTTCGCGGCCATCGGCCAGCCCGATTCGGTTTGCCACCAGTGGTCGATGACCGGCACGCGCAGGTGCCGTTCGGCCCAGTCCAGGGTCGCCGGGTCGAGCCGCTCGCCGGCGAGGAACAGGGTGCGGAATCCCGACAGGTCGTGGTCGCGGATGAGACGGCCGTCGGGGTCGTCGCGCTTGATCGCGCGGAACGCGGTCGGCGCGGTGAACAGGACGGCGACGTTGTGCTGCGCGATCACCCGCCAGAACGCGCCGGCGTCGGGCGTGCCGACCGGCTTGCCCTCGTAGAGCACCGTCGCGCAGCCGTGCAGCAGCGGCGCATAGACGATGTAGGAATGGCCGACCACCCAGCCGATGTCCGAGGCCGCCCAGAAGACCTCGCCGGGCGCGACGCCGTACACGTTCCGCATCGACCATTTCAGCGCCACGGCGTGGCCGCCATTGTCGCGCACCACGCCCTTGGGCTGGCCGGTCGTGCCCGAGGTGTAGAGGATATAGAGCGGATCGGTCGCCGCCACCGGCACGCAGGGTTGCGGCGTCGCGGCCGCGACGGCCGTGGCCCAGTCGATGTCGCGGCCGGGGATCAGCTCGGCCCGCACCATCGGCCGCTGCAGGACGATGCAGCGCGCCGGCCTGGCCGTGGCCATGGCAATGGCGGCATCGAGCAACGGCTTGTAGGAGACGACGCGGCCGGGCTCGACGCCGCAGGAGGCCGTGACGACGACCTTGGGCCGCGCGTCGTTGATCCGGGTTGCCAGCTCGTTCGCCGCGAAACCGCCGAACACGACGGAATGGACCGCGCCGATCCGCGCGCAGGCGAGCATGGCGACGGCCGCTTCGGGCACCATCGGCATGTAGATCAGCACGCGATCGCCCTTGCGCACGCCCTCTCGCACCAGCGCGCCGGCGAAGCGCGCCACCTCGTCGCGCAGCCGGGCATAGCTGTAATGGCGCACCGTGCCGGTGACCGGGCTGTCGTAGATCAGCGCCAAGCGTTCGCCATGCCCGGCCTCGATATGGCGGTCCAGCGCGTTGTAGCAGGTGTTGAGGACGCCGCCGACGAACCAGCGGTAGAACGGCGGCCTCGAGCAATCGAGCACGCTGTCCCAGGGCTTGATCCAGTCGATGTCCGCGGCCGCCTCGCCCCAGAACCCCGTGGGGTCGGCGAGCGAGCGGGCATGGGCCGCGGCGTAGCCACCGCCCCGCTTGGCGGGCGCGATCCTCCCGGCCGGGCGCCGCGGCGCCGGGGCCTTGCGGGCCGGCGCCTTACGGACCGGGGCCTTGCGTTTGACCGTTTTCGTCTTCGCCGCCGCCTTGCGGACCGGGGCCTTGCGGGTCGCGGCCTTCTTGCGCGCGACCTTGCGGGCGGGCGCCTTGCGCTTCGCGGCTTTCTTCTTCGCCACAACCTTGCGGCGGGAAGCGGTCTCGCGTCGCGCCGCGGCCTTCTTCCGCGGCGCCGCCCTGCCGCCTCGGCTGCCTGCCGCGCGCCGCTTGCCGGCGCCGACTTTCCGCCTTGCCATCGCTCCCCCCGTCCGCCGAGCCGCGCTCCGCTCTCCCGATACTGCGGGAAAACGCCCGGCCTTGCCAAGCCGCGCTCAACCGGCCGCGAGCCAGGTCCGGTAATCCTCGGCGAGGGCCTCGACGGCGGCGGCGTAGAATCGGGCGCCGGCCGCCGCGCTGGCGAGGCCGGGGTTGGAGCCGATGCGGCCGTCGGGGAAGCGGCGGCGGTAGTCGGCGGCGTCGGTGAACTCGCCGGTCGGCGCCACCGGCGGGTCGAGCGCCATCGGCCGCGCGGCCTGCGGATAGGCGTGCCAGGTCAGCGACACCTCGGACGGCGTGGCGTGGCTGCCTTCGGATTCGCCGTAGAGCTCCTTCGCCAGCGCGGCGACGGCCGGCGCCTGCCACCAGTTGCGCAGCCGGCAGCGCAGTGCCGGCGCGTTGTCGGCCGAGGCCAGGCTGGCGTCGGCGTAGATTTCCGAGAACGCGGCGCTCAGCGTCGCGATGTTGCCGCCGTGGCCGTTGACGAAATAGAAGCTGCGGAAGCCGTGCCGCGCCAGCGAGGCGATGCAGTCGCGCACCACCGCGATCAGGGTCGATGGCCGCAGCGTCATCGAGCCGGCGAAGGCCAAGTGGTGCTGCGCCATGCCGACGGCGATGGTCGGCGCCACCAGGGCCTCGGCCGCCTCGCCCAGCCCGCGCGCCACGACCTCGGCGCAAATGGCGTCGGTGCCGATCAGGCCGTTCGGCCCGTGCTGCTCGGTCGACCCGATGGGGACGACGATGCCCCGGCTGCGCCGCAGGTAGTCCTCGACCGCCGGCCAGGTCTCGAGGTGCAACAGCATGCCGTCCTCCCGTTCCCAACGCCGGCCCTGTCATGCCCTGCCGGCGGCGCGCTGGCAAGGGACGGCCGCGCTGTTCTATGATCGCCTTATGCGCGACCGCGGCGGCAATCCTTACGAAACGGGCCTCGACCGCAACGCGGCGAATTACGCGCCGCTGACGCCGCTGTCGTTCCTGCCGCGCACGGCGGCGGTCTATCCCACGCGGACGGCGGTGATCCACGGGTCCCTGCGCTTCACCTGGGCCGAGACCTATGCGCGCTGCCGCCGCCTCGCCTCGGCGCTGGTGCGCGCCGGGGTCGGGCCGGGCGACACGGTGGCGGTGATGGCGCCCAACGTGCCCGCCGCCTTCGAGGCGCATTTCGGCGTGCCGATAGCCGGCGCCGTGCTCAATGCCCTCAACACCCGCCTCGACGCCGCCAGCATCGCCTTCATGCTCGAACACGGCGAGGCCAAGGCGCTCATCGCCGACCGCGAGTTTTCCGCCGTCATCGCGCCGGCGCTGCGCCAACTCGGCCGGCGGCTGCTCGTCATCGACATCGACGACCCGCTCGGCCCCGGCGGCGAGCGTTCGGGCGCGACGGACTACGAGTCGTTCCTGGCGACCGGCGACGCGGACTTCGCCTGGACGCCGCCGGCCGACGAATGGCAGGCGATCAGCCTCAACTACACCTCGGGAACGACCGGCAACCCGAAGGGCGTCGTCTACCACCACCGCGGCGCCTATCTGAACGCGCTCGGCAACGCCCTGACCTGGACCATGCCGCAACACCCGGTCTATCTGTGGACGCTGCCGATGTTCCATTGCAACGGCTGGTGCTTCCCGTGGACGGTGACGGCGCTGGCCGGCACCCATGTCTGCCTGCGCCGGGTCGAGGCCGGGGCGGTCTACCGCGCCATCGCCGAGCACGGCGTCACGCATCTGTGCGGGGCGCCGATCGTCATGAACCTGCTGATCCACGCCGCGCCCGACGAGAAGCGGGCGTTCGGCCGCCGGGTCGAGATGATGACCGCCGCGGCGCCGCCGCCGGCCGCCGTGATCGAGGCGATGGAGGGCCTCGGCTTCCATATCACCCATGTCTACGGCCTGACCGAGGTGTACGGGCCGGCGGTGGTGTGCGCCTGGCAGGCGGGGTGGGACGGCCTGCCGGCGACTGAGCAGGCGACCCTGAAGGCACGCCAGGGGGTGCGCTACCCGGTGCTCGAAGGGCTGACGGTGGCCGACCCGCAGACGCTAACGCCGGTGCCGGCGGACGGCCGGACCATGGGCGAAGTGTTGATGCGTGGCAACATCGTCATGAAGGGCTACCTGAAAAACCCCGCCGCCACCGAGGCGGCCTTCGCCGGCGGCTGGTTCCACAGCGGCGATCTCGGCGTGCTGCACCCGGACGGCTATATCGAGCTCAAGGACCGGGCCAAGGACATCATCATCTCGGGCGGCGAGAACATCTCGACGATCGAGGTCGAAGCGGTGCTCTACCGCCACCCGGCGGTGCTCGAGGCGGCGGTCGTGGCCAGGCCCGACGCGAAGTGGGGCGAGACGCCTTGCGCCTTCGTCGCGCTGAAGGACGGCGCGAGCGCCGGCGAGGCCGAGATCGTCGCCTGGTGCCGCGAGCGTATGGCGCGTTTCAAGACGCCGAAGACGGTGGTGTTCGGACCGCTGCCCAAGACCTCGACCGGCAAGGTGCAGAAGTTCGAGCTCAGGCGCCGGGCGGCGGAATTGAAGTGACCCCGCCCGCGGAAGCCAAAAATGGGGTCAGAGTATATTTTTAAGGCTTGTTTCCTTAGTCCTTTCCACCGCTTCGCTTGCTTGGCCGACCGCGCGGCCGTGGCGCAACGCGACGGCCCAGCGCGGCGGCGGCTTGGCGCTTGAACTGCGCACTGCCGAGGACCCGGCCGCCGTTGGTCGCCGCCCGCAGATCGTCGACTGCCAGCGGATCGAGGGCATCGCGGAAGAGCTCGCGATAGGCCCTCCGGCGGCCCTCCGGCGTCGCCCCGAGGGCAAGATAGATTGGATGGTCGGTCACCAACCGGTCGCCGGTGCCGAGGGCATGCCGGCGATAGCTCGACCACGGATAGTCCACCGGATGCTCGGCGATCGCTGCCCGCACCGGGTTCAGCTCGATATAGCGAGAGCATGTCAGAAAATAGGCCTCGCTGTCGATGAGCGCCGCCCGGTACCGCCCCTCCCACAGCGTCCCCGTGCGCCCATAAGCGGTGTTCACAGCGCGCACGTACCGGCGACCGAGGGCCTGCAGGGTCCGCGGAATGCTCTCCTCACGCTCCGGCGTCAGCAGCAGATGCACGTGGTTGGTCATGAGGACATAGGCGTGCACAGCGCAGCCATGCGCCGCCGCGGCCTCGGCAAGCCAGTTGCAGTAGGCTCGATAGTCGTCCACGGCAAAGAAGACCGCCTGGCGGTTGTTGCCACGCTGAATGACGTGGTGCGGCTGGCCGGGTAGGAGATGACGTCTCGGGCGCGCCATGGGCGCTTCCCCTCTTGGCTCCGCAGACACCGTCCCCGGCTCGTAAAATCTACTCTGACCCCATTTTCCCGCTCCGAGAGGGGATCGGGTCGGGCAGGTGGAGCGACTCGAAAATTCCTTGCCTTCCGCCGAGCCGCCGGCGGCCGGGTCGGATGGGCGGCGAGACGCCTACTGGTGCGACAGGTGGACGATTTCGTCCTTGATTCGCAGTTTCAGGCGTTTAAGTTCCTTGATCCGTGCCTCGTCCGGGCACGGTCGGTTTTCTTCTTCGAGGATGGTATGATCGAGGTTGGCGTGCTTGGCCTTGAGCGTTTCAACGTGGTCCATCACGGACATCCTGTATCCTCCGTCGTTGACCAAGTATGACCCGGTTACGATGATAACCCTCCAGGGGGCCGGTTGCAAATGAGACTCAGCCGGACGCCGCCCGCCGGCGCCGGGCGGCCATGAGCCGCCGGGACCGGCTCG
>JBBECF010000152.1:0-11868 GCA_040881945.1 Dongiaceae bacterium
CGGATGTCGATGATGTCGCTGCCGATGCCGAGGATCATGGGATCAGGCGCTGCGCGCGCCGCCGGCCTCGGCGCGCGCCTGGTCCATCAGCGCGCGCATGCGCCGCACCGCGCTGTCGAGGCCGCCGAAGATCGCCTCGCCGACCAGGAAGTGCCCGATATTGAGCTCGACGATCGTCGCGATCGCCGCCACCGGCCCGACGGTGTCGAAGGTCAGGCCGTGGCCGGCGTGGCATTCGAGGCCGATGCGCTCGGCATGGGCGGCGGCGGCAACGAGCCGGTGCAGGTGGGCCAGGCGCACCTCGCCGTCGGTCTCGCAATAGGCGCCGGTGTGCAGCTCCACGATGTGGCTCCCGAGGTCGAGCGCGGCGTCGAGCTGCGCCGGGTCGGGCTCGACGAACATCGAGACGCGGAGTCCGGCGTCGCGCAGGCGCGCCACGTAGGGCGCGAGATGGCGGCGCCCGACGACGACGTCGAGGCCGCCTTCGGTGGTGCGCTCCTCGCGCTTTTCCGGCACCAGGCAGGCGGCGTGCGGCCGGTGCTCGAGCGCGATGTCGAGCATCTCCGCGGTCGCCGCCATCTCGAAGTTGAGCGGCAGGTCGATCTCGCCGATCAGGCGCTCGATGTCGTCGTCGGAGATGTGACGGCGGTCTTCGCGCAGGTGCGCGGTGATGCCGTCGGCGCCCGACTGGGCCGCGAGGCGCGCCGCCCGCACCGGATCGGGGTGCCGCCCGCCGCGCGCGTTGCGAATGGTGGCGACGTGGTCGATGTTCACGCCGAGACGCAATGTCCGCTTCATCGTCCGCTCCCCGGAGCCAGGCGCCGCCGGGCGCGCCGGTAGCCGGTCACCGCCGCGCGCACGGCCCAGAACGTCGCCGCCCCGACAAACGCCGCCGTCGGCACCGACCCCACGGCCATCGGCAGCAGCGCCTGAAAGGGATGTTCGATGAGGCCGCCCAACGTCAGTTCCTCCGGCACCGGCGACGTCCCGCCATCGCCCAGCATCCAGTTGCCGAGATGGTATGTCCACAGAAAGATCGGCGGATAGGTCCAGGGATTGCCGATCAGCGTGCCGAACGCGGCGGCCAGCAGGCTGCCGCGAATCAGCCAGGCGAGCAGCGCGGCGGCGACGAAATGAAAGCCGATGAACGGCGTCACGGCCAGCGCCGCGCCGCAGGCGAAGCCGGCGGCGATGCTGTAGGGCGTGCCCGGCAGGCGGCGCAGGCGGTGGGCGAGATACACCGTGGAGCGGCGCCAGCCGGCGCTCGGCCAGAGCAACTCCTTGAGGCGCCGGATCGGGTGGCGGCGGAGGCGGCGGCGGAACATCGATCGGTTTAGCCGCGCGCGCGTTCGACGGAGTTTATCGCCGGCGTCGCGCGCAACGCGGCGATGATGTTGGTCAGGTGGCGCAGGTTCTTGACCTCGACGTCGACCATGATCTCGAAGAAGTCGACCGAGCGGCTGGTGATCTTGAGGTTGGAGATGTTGCCCTCGCCCTTGCCGATGACGGTGGACAGGCTGCCCAGGCTGCCCGGCTCGTTGGCGACGACGACGTGCAGCCGGCCGACATGAACGGGCGCGCCGTCGGAGGCGACGTCCCAGGCGACGTCGAGCCAGCGCTCGGGCGAATCGGCGAAGCCTTCCAGCGTCTCACAATCGATGGTGTGGATGGTCACGCCCTTGCCGGTGGCGACGATGCCGACGATGCGTTCCCCGGGCAGCGGGTGGCAGCAGCCGGCGAAGTGCACGGCCATGCCGGGGATGAGCCCGGTGATCGGCACCGCCAGGTCGTCCGCCTTCTTGCGCCGGCGCGGGCCGATCGGCACCACCTTGTCGCCCTTGTCGCGTTCGCCGGGATAGACCGCGTGCACCACCTCGCGCCCGGTATGGATGCCGGACCCGACCGCGGCGTAGAGGTCGTCGACGGTGTCGCATTTCAGCTTCTTGAGCGCGCCTTCGAGTCCCTTCTCGGTGAGCTCGTGGCTGTCCTGGCGGAACGCCTTGTGCAGGATCGAGCGGCCGAGCTCGAGGTACTGCTGGCGCTGTTGGGTGCGGATGAAGCGGCGGATGCGGGCCCGCGCCTTGCCGGTGACGACGAACCGTTCCCAGGTCGGCGACGGCGTCTGCGCCCGCGAGGTCACGATCTCGACCTGGTCGCCGTTATTCAGCTCGGAGCGCAGCGGCATGATGCGGCCGTTGATCTTGGCCCCGACGCAGGTGTCGCCGACCTGGGAATGCACGGCGTAGGCGAAATCGACCGGCGTGGCGCCGCGCGGCAGGGCGATCAGATCGCCCTTCGGGGTGAAGCAGAAGACCTGGTCCTGGTACATCTCGAGCTTGGTGTGCTCGAGGAACTCCTCCGGCCCCGAGGCGTGCTCGAGGATGTCGAGCAGCTCGCGCAGCCAGCCGTAGCGGCGGCCGTCGACGCGCGGGTCGTCCTGCTTGTACTTCCAGTGCGCGGCGACGCCGTACTCGGCGAGCTCGTGCATCTCGCGGGTGCGGATCTGCACCTCGATGCGCTGGCGTTGCGGCCCGATGACCCCGGTGTGCAGCGAGCGGTAGCCGTTGCGCTTCGGCGTGCTGACGTAGTCCTTGAAGCGGCCCGGCACCATGGAGTAGCGACTGTGCAGCACGCCCAGCGCCTGATAGCACAACGTCACGTCGGCGACGACGACGCGGAAGGCCATGATGTCGGAGAGCTGCTCGAATCCGATGTTCTTGCGCTGCATCTTGCGCCAGATCGAATACGGGTCCTTCTCGCGGCCCGAGATCGCGGCCTCGACCCCGCCCTCGGCGAGCGCGCGGCGCAGCTCCTCGATGATGCGGCCGACGATGTCGCCGCCCTGTTCGCGCAGGAACTTGAGGCGCTGGGCGATCGACTCGCGGCCCTCGGGGTTGAGCTCGGCGAAGGCGAGGTCCTCGAGCTCGTCCTTGACCTGGTGCATGCCCATGCGCTCGGCCAGCGGCGCGTAGATTTCCATCGTCTCGAGGGCGATGCGCCGGCGCTTGTCCGGGTCCGCGATGTAGTGCAGCGTCTGCATGTTGTGCAGGCGGTCGGCGAGCTTGACCAGCAGGACGCGGATGTCCGCCGACATCGCCAGCACCAGCTTGCGGAAGTTTTCGGCGTGCTTGGTGTTGTCCGACTGCAGCTCGATGCGCGACAGCTTGGTGACGCCGTCGACCAGGCGGGCGATCTCCGCGCCGAACAGCTGTTCGATCTGTTCCAGCGTGGCGTCGGTGTCCTCGACCGTGTCGTGGAGCAGCGCCGTGATGATCGAGGCGCTGTCCAGCTTCAGGCGGGTCAGGATCTCGGCGACCTGGAGGGGATGCGAGAAATAGGGGTCGCCCGAGGCGCGCTCCTGCGAGCCGTGCGCCTTCATGGAGAAGACATAGGCGCGGTTGAGGGCATCCTCGTCGGCGCCCGGATCGTAGGCCTTGACGCGCTCGACGAGTTCGAATTGGCGGATCATCGAGGGCTCACCACCGCTCTGCCGGCGCGCGGCGGCGCCGCACGGTCGCCCAACGCCGAGCGACGGGCTACTCCTTCTCCGGTTCTTGCCCGCCCTCGCCGGCGATGCCCTCGCCCTCGCCCTCGACCGACATCTCCTCCTCGACCTCGGCGAGAAGATCGTCCTCGTCCACCCCGCGGGCGATCTCCGCTTGCAGCAATTCGCCCAAATCGGCCTCGCCGGCGCCGAAGCCCCCCTCCTCCTCCGGCTCGTCGGATTCGACGTTCTTTTGCAGGCCTTGAATGATGCTGTTCGTCAGCGCTTCGAGGTCGACCGCCTGGGCCGCGATCTCGCGCAGCGCGACGACGGGGTTCTTGTCGTTGTCGCGTTCGACCATCAGCGGCGCGCCGGCGGCGACGTTGCGGGCGCGCTGCGAGGCCAGCATGACGAGATCGAACCGGTTGGGGATCCTGAGGACGCAGTCTTCGACGGTGACACGAGCCATTCTTCGCCTCGCTCCAAAGAACAATGAAACCAAATGATTGCCCTGAATATATTGGTGCCCGCGGCGCAAATCAAGGCGTTGTACCGCCCGGCCGGACGATTTAGTCGGCGAGCGGCCGCGCCACCTGTTCCGGGGCCAGGGCGGCGATCAGCGCCGCGACCGACCGCCCGGTCGCCGGATGGCGCCAGTCCGGGGCGACCTCGGCCAGCGGCAGCAGCACGAAGGCGCGTTCGTGCAGCCGCGGGTGCGGCAGGGCCGGCGGGCCGGTTTCGACCCGGTCGCCATAGGCGAGCAGGTCGAGATCGATGACCCGCGCGGCGTTGATTTCGCGCCGCTCGCGGCCGAATTCGCGTTCGATGTCGTGCAGCAGCGCGAGCAGCGCCGCGGGCGGCAGGTCGGTCTCGACCCGGGCGACGCCGTTGACGTACCAGGGCTGGTCCGAGGGCGGGACCGGCGCGCTCTCGTACCAGCGCGAGCGCCGCAGGACGCGCAGCCCGCGCGCCGCCAGCGCCGCCAGGGCCGCCGCGCAGGTCGCGCGCGGCGGGCCGTAGGCGGCGCTCGGCAGGTTGGCGCCGATGCCGATGAGGATGCAGTCGCGCGAAGCCGCGGCCCTCGCCACCTTGCGCTTGCCGGCCATCCCCCTACCTAACATCTGCGGCGTCCGTGCGCCCCTGTTGTCATCGCCATATATGATATGACAGCAAGGTAAGGAACCGAACGTTAAACCCACACCATTAAGGATAGACTCCGCCATGAAATTTTATCCGCAGGAACGCATTGCCCTGTTCATCGACGGCGCCAACGTCCATGCCGCCGCCCGGGCGCTCGGCTTCGACATCGACTACAAGCGCCTGTTCGAGCTGTTCGCCGGGCAGGGCCGCCTGATCCGCGCCTTCTATTACACCGCCCTGCTCGACGACCAGGAATATTCGCCGATCCGGCCCCTGGTCGACTGGCTCGACTACAACGGCTACACCATGGTCACCAAGCCGACCAAGGAGTTCACCGATTCCACGGGCCGGCGCAAGATCAAGGGCAACATGGACATCGAGCTGGCCATCGACGTCATGGAGATGGCGCCGCATATCGACCACGTCGTGCTGTTCTCCGGCGACGGCGACTTCCGCCGGCTGGTCGAGGCGGTGCAGCGCAAGGGCCTGCGCGTCACCGTGGTGAGCACGATCCGCTCGGCGCCGCCGATGGTCGCCGACGAGTTGCGCCGCCAGGCCGACATGTTCGTCGAGCTCGACGAGTTGGCGCCGCGCATCGCCCGCGTCCATGCCCCCCGCGTCCCCGGGGAGACGCCCGCCAGCGTCGAATTGCCGGCCTAGAGCCGGCGGCGGTGGACGGCCTCGCGCCCGGGACCGAGCCGGCGGCCGACTGCCCGATCTGCCCGCGCCTGGCCGCCTACCGGCGCGACAACCGGGCGGCCGAGCCGGGCTGGCACAACGCGCCCGTCCCGGCCTTCGGCCCGGCCGGCGCGCGTCTGCTGATCGTCGGGCTGGCGCCCGGCCGGCGCGGCGCCAACCGCACCGGCCGGCCGTTCACCGGCGACTACGCCGGGCTGCTGCTCTATCCGACGCTGCTCGCCTTCGGCTTCGCGGCGGGCGATTACGCCGAGCGCGCCGACGACGGGCTGCGGCCGGTCGATTGCCGGGTGACCAACGCGGTCCGCTGCGCGCCGCCCGCGAACAAGCCGACGCCGGCGGAGATCGGTCATTGCCGGCATTACTTGGCAGCCGAGATCGCCGCCCTGACGCGGCTGCGCGCGGTGCTGGCGCTCGGCGCCGTCGCGCACGCCTCGGTCGTGACGGCGCTCGGCCAGCGCCCGGCGCGCTGGAAGTTCGCCCACGGCGCCCGCCACGACCTGCCCGGCGGGCCGGTCGTCTTCGACAGCTACCACTGCTCGCGCCTCAACACCAACACCGGCCGGTTGACGGAGGCGATGTTCCGCGAGGTGGTCGGCGACTTGCGCGGGTTCTTGGATCAGACGCCGTAAGCGCGCGCGGACCGTCCGATCGGCTGCATGCGGGGTACGTAACCGGCCTTGTCCAATTTTCGCGGCAGACGGGTTGAATGCGCCGTTTCGGCATTCAACTCATTGAAGTCTCGGGCCAAATGTCTGTGTATGCTCCGCGGTACCGGACATCCGTGCAACCGTAGGCGAAATCGCCTATCTCCGGTTCGTCGTGCCGCGTCTACCGCGTACGACAATCAGCGCAACCAATAGATACCCCTACTTGACGACGATGACGGTGCAGGGCGCCAGCCGCACGAGCCGTTCGGCCGTCCCGCCGATCAGCATGCCGTAGAGTTGGGAATGGCCAACGTAGCCCACGACCAGCGCATCGAATCCGTTCTCCTCGACGAATTCGGCAATGGCTTTGACCGGATGACCGATCAGCAGGTGGGTTTCCAGCTTCATCCGCTGTCCCTCGGCTTTTTCCTTCGCCCTCTCGATCACGTTATCGAACTTACGGTTCGCCAGCTCCTTCTCGCCGATCACCTCTTCGCGGGAACCGGGCACCCACTGCATCTCCTCCACCGAAACCATATGGAGCTCCGCCCGATTTCGCTTCGCGAGGTCGAGCGCGAAAGCGAGCGCCCGGAACGCGCCGTCGGAGCCATCGTTGGCATGAAGAATCTTTTTAAGCATTGGGCGTTTCCTCTACAGGCTCAGGTTCCGACTGAACTTCCTTGAAAGCGGGCTGGAACCATTTCTGGGCGATCAGGGTCGGCACGACGGCGCTGCCGATGACCGCGGTGACGAGGACCGTATACTGGTCCTGGTCGATGATGCCGTTGGTCAGGCCGAACAGCGCCGAAATGGTGCCGAAGGTCAGCCCCGTCGACATCATCAGGGTCGTGTACATGCCCTCGCGGTGCTCGAAGCGGAAGACCCGCGTGAGGGGCCAGATACCGGCGCACTTGGTGACCATCTTGACCGCGAGAAAGACCGCGATCAGGCCCGCCGCGGCGAGAACCGTTTCGAACTTCACGAGCGACCCGGCCTTCAGGAAATAGAGCGGGGTCAGGATCGTGAACGCGATCATGCGCATACGGTGAGCGATGTCCCGCTGCCTCAGGAAGAAGGGCGCAAGCACCATCCCGACGAGATACGCCGGCAGCACGGCCTCGCTCTTGGCTACGGCACCGAGCCCGCCCAGAAGGAATAGCACGAGCAGGACGAACTTGATCTCGGGCTCGCTGACCCGCTCCCCGACCCGCGCGAAATACCACGGAACGAAGCGCGGAAGCAGCCAGAGCGCCAAGCCCGTCACCGCGGCAAACAGGGCGAGCCACAGATTGTAGTTCGCGAACACGATGCCGAGAGCGAGCACGGTCCCAACGTCGTTCACGAAGCAGCCGGCGAGGATGATCTTGCCGATCTCGGTCCGGTTGTAGCCGGTCTCCACCATCACCGCATAGACGACCGCGACCGAGGTGGTGGAGAGCGCTATACCCGCGATCTGGGCCTGCGGCCACGGCCACTCCAGGATGAAGTGCGCGTAGGCGAGCACTCCGAGATAGGGCGCCAGGAAGCCCACCCCCCCGATGCTCATGGTGGACCACAAGTTCCTCCGGATCACCAAGGGGTCGATCTCGGTTCCGGCCAGGAAGGTTAGAACGATGGCCCCCACGCCGGCCAGGTAGTTCACCCAGTCGTTCGGCGTCAGGCCGAGCAGGTTGCCACCGAACGCGCCGATGACGATCTCGACGAGCGCGACGGATACTGCGATGCGGATCGAGATCAGGGACGCGGCCAGGGCGAGCCCGATCCAGAGCGCCGATGTCAGCCAGATATTCTCCACCATGTGTCCCTCCGTGCCGGGCGTTCGTTGACTTCCGGCTCCGTGGCGATTGGCATCGCCCCGGAGTACTTGCCAGAAGTCATCAGCCCCGCAGGAAGGGCGGTCGCGGTGGACTTCATCACCGGCGCGGCGGCAGGCATAAGAAAACCCGCCATGCGGCGGGTCCTTCACAGACAAACTCCCGCCGCGTTTGCCGCGCAGCAGGAGTCATCAGCCTCATCGGCGGTTCATCGCGGGGGACTCCATCCCCTTCGGCTTCAAGAATAGGCGCACCATATCCGTAAGTCAATTCAGTCGATGCGCGGCCCTTCAAGAGGCCTCTATGAGCGTCTCCGGCGGCGGGCGTCCCTGAATGCTGCTTCGACGAGAATCAGCGGGCAACCGGCCACCAACACACCGCCCCCGATCAGCGGTTCGACGCCAAGGGAATTCGTCAGACCAGCCACGATCAGAACCAGTGCCAGGACCGCCCCGCTCAAACGAGCGTCGGCGAAGAACATGCCGGCGAGTTCATTCGCGATATCGTGCAGGAGGGTCATCGCGACGCCTCCATAGACGGGCGGCGGACCAGAGTCGCCGTCGCAAGGCCCGTAACAAGAAACAGGGCCGCAAAGCCAAACAGGACCAAATCCTGCCCCGGCCATTCTACGCCGAGGCCTTCGCCGGTCCAGAACACGCCGAAGGCCGACAGCATCACCCCGACGCCAAATTTAAGCGTGTTCTCGGGTACCCGGGAGAGCGGCCGGTGCACCACGGCGCCCACGATGAGCACGGCGACGCAGGCGGCAAGCGCGCCGATGGAAGCGGGCCATAGCAGTCCGCGGCCCGCGCCAACCGCGATGACGATAAAGACAACCTCCAGCCCTTCGAGCAGCACCGCCTTGAAGGCCGCGAGGCCTGCGATCCAGTCAAGCGATGTGCGCTTGCGACGCGCCTCCTCGGCGAGATGTTCGGTTTCCGCGGCAAAAGCTGCGTTCTCGTCGTGCAACGGGATGACCCCCGCCGACCGCAAGACGGCCTTGCGCAACCACCCCATGCCGAACAACAGCAGAAGAACGCCGATCACGAGCTGCAGCAAGTGCAAGGGAACGCGGTCGAGTAGCGGTCCCAGCGCCACGATCAGAAGCCCGAGCAGGCCAAGCGCGGCAGACGTGCCAAGCGCGGCCGGACGCCAGCCCCGTAGCGTGCCGATGGCAAGCACGATGGTAAAGGCCTCGACGACCTCGACAAGCGAGGCGACAAACGCCGCACTGACGGCAGGAGCGGCAACGGCCCACGAAACCATATCCATCACAACCGCCTCGCTGCTCGCCGACACCTGCGGCAGTCTGTAGTATTTGCTACCGATTTGCACAATTATGTAGTATACACGACATCACCAGTCAATAAGGAATTTGCGCCATGGAACCGCCGGAAACCTTCGATGAGAGGGTGAATGCCAGCCTGGACCGAATCGCCCCCGCGCAGCAGCGAGTCGCCCGCTTCATCCGGGAGAACCGCGAAGAGGTGCTCATCGCGTCCGCTTCGGCGCTCGCAGCAAAAGCTGGGACGAGCGACGCCACAGTGGTCCGCACGGCAAAGGCGCTCGGCTTTTCGGGTATGGACGAACTGCGGCGCGCACTGGCCGCCGAGCTACGGGACAATCTGTCGCCCGCAACTCGGCTGGCCCGAACCCTGAGCGACGTAGGTGACGACCTGGAGGCTGCCTTCCACGTTACGCTGGATATCCACCAGAAGGCACTTGAGAGCCTTCGCCGCGACATCACGCCAGGGCATTTTAGAACGGCAGCGCAGTACATTGTCGATGCCCGACGGGTGTTTATCTTCGGCATCGGGCCGTCGAGTGCGATGGCGGACTATTTCACAATTCAACTCGGGCGTTTTGGCATTGAGGCGCTCAGCCTGACGCAAACCGGCCTCCTCCTCGCCGACGGCTTGCAGAGACTAAGAGAGGGCGATCTGTTGATGATCTTCGCCTACAGCCGGGTCTACCGGGAGCTGGCGGCGCTCTTGGATCAAGCAGACCGCCGTGGCGTCACCAGCATTCTCTTCACGGACACGCTTGGCTCGAAACTTCGCGACCGCGTCGACGTGGTTCTTTCAGTCGCGCGCGGTCGCGCTGACATGCTCAGCATGCATACGGCCACCCTCGGCCTCATCGAAGCGCTGCTGGTCGGCATTGCCACGAAACGTCCGCACGAAACGATGGCCAGTCTCAAGAGCCTGAACGAGTTGCGGACCGCCTTGGTCGGGGAGCCGATGGATCTCCCTGCCGCAATGAGGGATGCGTAAAGACGACGCCGGCGGAGATCGGCCATTGCCGGCACTACTTGGCAGCCGAGATCGCCGCCCTGGCGCGTCTGCGCGCGGTGCTGGCGCTCGGCGCCGTCGCGCACGCCTCGGTCGTGACGGCGCTCGGCCAGCGCCCGGCGCGCTGGAAGTTCGCCCACGGCGCCCGCCACGACCTGCCCGGCGGGCCGGCGGTGTTCGACAGCTATCACTGCTCGCGCCTCAACACCAACACCGGCCGCCTGACCGAGGCGATGTTCCGGGAGGTGGTCGGGGGATTGAGGCGATATCTCGACGAGATCGGCTGAGAGGTTGTGAATGAATGCTGGATCACGGCTCTTGCGTGCTTCGAGACGGCCGCTCGCGCGGCCTCCTCAGCATGAGGTTTTTTCTTTGTGCCACAAAGATTTAACCTCATCCTGAGGAGCGCTCCGAAGGGGCGCGTCTCGAAGGACGCAGCGACCCAGATGCAATTCCTTCACAGACTCTGAGGCGGGCCAAGATCGTGGATCGGGAGTAGGGCATGGATAAGGACGACGTCCCGGCAACAAAGAGCAGCGGCAATGTGTTCCTCGACCTCGGCTTCGGCGAGGCCGAGGCCGCGGGCAAGCTGGCGAAGGCCAAACTGATTCTGGAGTTGAAACGGGCGATGCGCGCCCGCGACCTTACCCAGCGACAAGCCGCCAAGCTGTGCGGAGATCCCCGGGTTAAACCCGGGGACCAGCCGACCCTGTCGAAGGTGCTTTCCGGCCGCATGGAAGCCGTCACCATCGACCTCCTGGCGCGCTGGCTGAACGCGCTGGGCCGCACCGTCGAGATCAAGGTCACGACGGCCCGCAAGGGTCCGGCACGGCTCGTCGTCAACGCCTGATAGCGTGCGGGCCCATGTTCGCCGAAGGCGATCACTGTTCGCGCCTCAACACCAACACCGGCAGCCTGACCGAGGCGATGTTCCGGGACGTGGTCGCGGGGTTGCGCGACTATCTGGCCTCGGCGCCGGACTGACCCTGCCCTGACCTTCTGGACAAAGTCGAAAGCGTCCTTTACGAGCCATGGCGATGAAGACCCCCCCACACCCCGGTCGGATTGTTCGGCAGGAGTGCATCGAGCCTCTCGGGCTAACCGTGACGGCAGCGGCAAGAGGACTCGGCGTCACGCGCAAGGCCCCCCCCCTCACCCAACTCCGGGTAAGGCGCGGCAGACGCCGCGCCAACCCTATGTATCCCTCTCCCCCGCTTGCGGGGGAGAGGGATTAGTGAGGGTGGCGCTTCCGCACGAACGAAGGCCGCCCTACCCCTTGTCGCGCATCAGCCTTGCGCGGTCGCGGTCCCAGTCGCGCGACTTCTCGGCCTCGCGCTTGTCGACCTTGCGCTTGCCGCGGGCGAGGCCGAGCTGCATCTTGGCGATACCGCGCTCGTTGAAATAAATCGACAGCGGCACCAGCGTCGCACCCTCGCGCCGCACCGAGCCGAGCAGGCGGTCGCGCTCGCGCCGGCGCAGCAGCAGCTTGCGCGGCCGCGTCGGCTCGTGGTTGGCGCGGTTGGCCGCCGCGTAGACCGGGACATGGGCGTTCAGCAGGTAGAATTCCCCGCCCTGCTCGGCGGCGTAGGCCTCGCCGATGCTGGCGCGGCCCTGGCGCAGCGACTTGACCTCGCTGCCCTGGAGCACGAGCCCGACCTCGAGCGTGTCCTCGATGAAGTAATTGTGCCGCGCCTTGCGGTTCTGCGCGACCATCCGGCCGGGCTTCGCCGGCGCGCCGGCGCGGGTCAATTCAACAGGCCGGCCGACTGCATCGCCGCGCGCACGCGCTGCTT
>JBBECF010000152.1:11968-16895 GCA_040881945.1 Dongiaceae bacterium
GCGCGGGTCAATTCAACAGGCCGGCCGACTGCATCGCCGCGCGCACGCGCTGCTTCGTCGTCTCGGCGACCTCGCACAGCGGCAGGCGCTGCTCCGCCGCGCAGCGGCCGAGCAGGGACACGGCGTACTTCACCGGCCCCGGGCTGCTTTCGACGAACAGCGCCCGGTGCAGCGGGGTCAGCCGCTCGTTCAGCGCCGCCACCTTGTCCAGCTCGCGCGCGGCCCAAGCGGCGTGCAGCTCGGCGCACAGCCGCGGCGCGACGTTGGCGGTGACCGAGATGCAGCCGTGGCCGCCCTGGGCGAGGAACGGCACGACCGTGATGTCCTCGCCCGAGAGCTGGCAGAATTCGGGTCCGATGGCGAGCCGGGTCAGCATCGGCCGGGCCAGGTCCGCGGTCGCGTCCTTGACGCCGACGATGCGCGGCAGCTCGGCCAGCCGGGCCATGGTCTCGACCGACATGTCGACGGCGCTGCGGCCGGGGATGTTGTAGATCAGGATCGGCAGGTCGACGGCGTCGTGGATCGCCTTGTAATGCCGGTACTGCCCTTCCGCCGTCGGCTTGTTGTAGTACGGCATGACGACGAGCCCCGCCGCCGCGCCGGCCTCCCGGGCATGGCGGGTCAGGCGGATCGCCTCGGCCGTGGAATTGGAGCCGGTGCCGGCGATGACGGGGACGCGGCCGGCGGCCGCCTCGACGCAGATCTCGACGACGCGCATGTGCTCGTCGTGGCTCAGCGTCGGCGATTCGCCGGTCGTGCCGCAGGGCACCAGGGCGGCCGTGCCCTCGCCGATCTGCCAGTCGACGAAGGCGCGGAACGCGTCGTCGTCCACGGCGCCATCGCGGAACGGCGTGATCAGCGCGGTGATGGATCCCTTGAACATCGCGCCCTCCCGATCTTCACGGTTTAATAGACCGTCGCCGGTGGCGTTGCGAGGGAAATCCGCCGGCGCCGGCGCTTCCCGGTTGTCGGCGGCGACGCCGGTCTTTATGTTTCTTTACGAATCGGTCATTACGATCGCAGCCGCCGGGGGAAGACGTTAGCGAGAGGTCGCCGCGTGCCGAGGATTGCGCTGTTCCTGCTGTTCGCCGTCGCCGTCCTGGCCGCCGGGCCGGGCCGGGCCGTCGCGCAGGCCGACCCGCTGTCGGCGATCGACAAGCGGTTGTACAAGGCCGCCTTCGCGGCGGTCGAGACGGAGCGCTGGACCGAGGCGCGCCGCCTCGCCGCCCAGGCCGCCGACCCGCTGCCGGCCAAGGTCATCGACTGGCTCGACCTGACGCGGCCCGGCGCGCAACGGAGTTTCGAGGATTACGCCCGATTCCTCGCGCGTAACCCGGACTGGCCCGGCCAGCGGGCGCTGCGCGCCGAGGCCGAGCGGGCGATGTCCGAGGGCCTGCCCGCCGCGACCGTGATCGAGTGGTTCGGGGACCGGCCGCCGGCGACCATCGCCGGCGCCATGAAGCTGGCGGCCGCCCTGCTGCGCAGCGGCCGCGAGGCCGACGCGACGGCGCTGGTGCGCGACGGCTGGGTGCGGCTCGATGCCGCCGCCGGCGAGGAGATCGACTTTCTGTTGCGGCACAAGCGCCGCCTGCGGGCGGAAGACCACCTCGCCCGGCTCGACCGCCTGCTGTGGGACGGACAGAGCGGCCCGGCGCGGCGCATGATGAAGCGCGTCGATGCCGGCCATCGCGCCCTGGCCGAGGCGCGGCTGCGCCTGATGCGCCTCGACCCCGGCGTCGACGGCGCCGTCCGCCAGGTGCCGCGCGAGCTGCTGCGCGATCCCGGCCTGATCTACGAGCGCGCCCGCTGGCGCCGGCGCAAGGAGATGTACGAGGCGGTCCCGGAGCTGTTCGAGCCGCCGCCGGCGAGCGCGGGGCATACGGACGTCCTGTGGTTCGAGCGGCACGACGCGGCGCGGCGCGCGCTGGCGCGCGGCGAGACCGCCCTGGCCTACCGCCTGGCGCGCGACCACGGGGCCGAGCGCGGCCTGACCTTCGCCGAGGGCGAATGGCTGGCCGGCTGGGTGGCGCTGCGTTTCCGCGGCGACGCGAAGACGGCGCACGCGCATTTCAAGCGCCTTTATGAGGGCGTCGATTCGGCCCTGAGCAGCTCGCGCGGCGCCTATTGGGCGGGGCGCGCGGCGGAGACGCTGGGCGAGGCGGCGCTGGCGGCGCATTGGTACGAGACCGCCGCCGCGCATTCGACCGCGTATTACGGCCAGCTCGCCGCGCAGCGCCTCGGCCGCGACGAGGCACTGCGACTGCCGGCGCCGGCGGAGCCGACGACGGCGGCGCGCGCCGCCTTCGCCGAACTCGAGATGACGCGCGTCGTGCGCATGCTCGGCGCGCTCGACCAGGCCGGCCAGGCGCGGCCGTTCCTGATCCGGCTCACCGAGATCGTCGACGGCGCCGGCGGCCAGCGCATGGTCGGCGACCTGGCGGCCGAGCTCGGACGGCCCGATCTGACCGTGGCCGTGGCCAAGGCCGCGCGCCAACGCGGCGCCGAGCTGGTCGAGTTCCTGTTCCCGCTGCGCGCGGTACCGGACGGCGACGGGCCCGAGGACGCGCTCGTGCTGGCCGTGGTGAAGCAGGAGAGCGCCTTCGCCGCCGATGCCGTCAGCCCGGCCGGGGCGCGCGGCCTGATGCAGCTCATGCCGGCGACGGCGAAGCAGGTCGCCCGGCAGGTCCGGCTCAAATACGACAAGAAGAAGCTGATCGCCGATCCGGACTTCAACATGCGGCTGGGGCGCGCCTATCTCGACGACCTGCTGCGGCGCTTCGACGGTTCCTACGTGCTGGCCGTCGCCGCCTATAACGCCGGGCCGTCGCGTGTCTGGCAGTGGATCCGGGAACTCGGCGACCCGCGCGACGAGCGCGTCGACACGATCGACTGGGTCGAGACCATCCCCTTCGGCGAAACCCGCAACTACGTCCAGCGGGTGATGGAGAACCTTCAGGTCTATCGCCAACGTCTCGACCGCCGCCAGGTGGCGCTGTCGCTGGAGCAGGACCTGAGCCGCAAGGGCCGGCCGTAGTACTGGCTGGAGTCGGGCCTCGTCCTTCGACAGGCTCAGGATGAGGCCCTCGGGGTCGAGCCTGTCGAACCATGAGGGCCGGAGTGGCCCAAGCGAGACGGAGCATGGCCGAAGCCGCGTTGTCGCCGATCGACGCCTGCGTCTTCGACGCCTACGGAACCCTGTTCGACGTGCACGCCGCGGCGGCGCGCTGCCGCGACGCCCTCGGCGACAAGGCCGACGCCCTGTCGGCGACGTGGCGGCGCAAGCAGCTCGAATACACCTGGCTGCGCAGCCTGATGGGCCGGCACGCGGACTTCTGGCAGGTGACGGGGGACGCCCTCGATTTCGCCTTGGACGAGGCCGGGATCGGCGGGGCCGGGCTGCGCGAGCGGCTGATGCAGGTCTATGAGCGTCTCGACGCCTATCCCGAAGCGCCGGGGGTGCTGGCCGAGCTGAAGCGGGCGGGGTTCCGGACCGCGATCCTGTCGAACGGCGCGCCGGCCATGCTGGCGGCGGCGGTCGCCAACGCCGGCATCGCCGACCGGCTCGACCGGGTCCTGTCGGTCGAGGAGGTCGGCATCTACAAGCCGCATCCGTCGGTCTATCGGCTCGCCGTCGACCGGCTGGGGGTGCCCGCCGGCCGCATCTGCTTTCTCAGCGCCAATGGCTGGGACGCCGCCGGGGCCGCGCAGTTCGGCTTCCGCGTCGTCTGGATCAACCGGTTCGGCCAGCGCCGCGAGCGCCTGCCGGCCGAGCCCGAGGTCGAGATCGCCGATCTGACGGCATTGCCGCCGTTGCTCGGGCGGTCCGCGAGGACCGGCCGATGAGCGTCCCGGCGGCGCCGCCCGACATCGCCGATATCGAGGCGGCGGCCGCGCGTCTGGCCGGCCATGCGGCGGTCACGCCGCTGCTCGAATGGGCCGAGCTCAACGCCCGGACCGGCGCGCGCGTCCTGATCAAGCCGGAGACGCTGCAGCGCACCGGCTCGTTCAAGTTCCGCGGCGCGTTCAACAAGATCGCGTGCTTGCGCGAAGGCCCGCGGCCGCCCGGCGCGGTCGTCGCCTATTCCTCCGGCAACCACGCGCAAGGGGTCGCCGCCGCCGCGACGATGGCCGGCCTGGCGGCGGTCATCGTCATGCCGGCCGACGCGCCGGCGATCAAGATCGCCGGCACGCGGGCGCGCGGCGCCGAGGTCGTGCTCTACGACCGGTATCGCGAGCAACGCGAGGCCGTGGCCGCGGCGCTCGCGGCCGAGCGCGGGGCGGCCCTGATCCGCCCCTACGACGATCCCGACGTCATCGCCGGCCAGGGCACGGTCGGCGACGAGATCGCCCGCCAGGCGGCGGCGCTTGGCGTCGCGCTCGACGCCGTGCTGATCCCGTGCGGCGGCGGCGGCCTGACCGCCGGCTGCGCGCTGGCGCTGGCGGCGCGCAGCCCGGCCACCCGCGTCTATACGGTCGAGCCGGCCGGGTTCGATGACACCGCCCGCTCGCTTGCCGCGCAGCGAAGTCTTGCCAACGAGCCGGGCGCGCGGTCGTTCTGCGACGCGCTGCTGGCCGACCGGCCGGGCGAGCTGACCTTCGCCGTCAACCGGCGGCTGCTCGCCGGCGGCCTCGCCGTCGACGACGCCGAGACAGCCGCGGCGATGGCCTATGCGTTCCGTTCGTTGAAGCTCGTCGTCGAGCCGGGCGGGGCGGTCGCGCTGGCGGCGGTGCTGGCCGGGAAAATCGACTGCCGCGGGCGCAATATCGCGGTCGTTCTCTCGGGCGGGAACGTCGATCCCGCGACCTTCTGCCGCACCCTGGAGCAAGCCAGGTAAGGGGCGGGTTTCAAACCCGCCCCTACGCCGGTCGCGAGCCTAGTGTCCCGTCCCCGAAATTCGTTTCACGAATTTCGGGGTGAACGGGCCAC
>JBBECF010000153.1:0-16841 GCA_040881945.1 Dongiaceae bacterium
GGGGGCGCGCCGCCGGGTCGGTCAGCAGCTCGCCGACCGCGGCGGCGAGCGTCGGCGCGTCGGCGACCGCGCGCGCCGCGCCGGCCGCCAGCAGCCGCGCGTAGATCGGCGCGAAATTGAACGTCTGCGGGCCGCTCAGCACGGCGGTGCCGAGCCGCGCCGGCTCCAGCGGGTTGTGTCCGCCGTGGCCGACGAGCGAGCCGCCGAGGAAGGCGACGCCGGCGATCCTGTAGAACAGCCCCAGCTCGCCGACGGTGTCGGCCAGATAGATCTCGGTCGCCGGGCCGATCGGCTCGCCGCGCGAGCGGCGGGCGACGCTTAGGCCGCGGTCGACGAGCAGCCGATGGATCGCGCCGCCCCGCGCCGGATGGCGCGGCGCGATGACGGTGAGCAGGCCCGGCCATGAAGCGGCGAGCCGGGCATGGGCCGCCGCGACGATTTCCTCCTCGCCCGGATGCGTGCTGGCGGCGAGCCATGAGGGACGCCCGGCGACGGCGCGGCGCAGGTCAGCCAGCGCGGCCGGGTCGGCCGGCAGCGGCTCGGCGGCGAACTTCAAATTGCCGGCGCATGTCGCGGCGAAGGCCCCCAGCGCCGCCAGACGCTCGGTCTGCGCCGGGTCCTGGCCGAGCACGACGGCGAAGCCGCCGAGCAGCTCGGCCGCGAGGCCGGGCGCCCGCCGCCAGCGGCGAAACGACCGCTCCGACAGACGCCCGTTGACCAGGGCCGTCGGCACGCCCCGGGCGCGCGTTTCGACGATCAGGTTCGGCCACAGCTCCGATTCGATCCAGATCGCCAAATCCGGCCGCCAGTGGTCGAGGAAGCGCCGCACCCAGGCGGTGCAATCGAGCGGCAGGTACTGGTGCAGCGCCCCTTCCGGCAGCCGACCGGCGATGAACCGCGCCGAGGCGAGCGTGCCGGTGGTGAGCAGCAGCGCCGCCTCGGGCCGCGCCTGCGCCAGCCGCCGCAGCAGCGCCAGCGCCGAGGCCGCCTCGCCGACGCTGGCCGCGTGCAGCCAGAGCAGCTTCCCCTCGGGCCGCGCCCGCGACGGCCGGCCGAGGCGTTCGCCGAGTCGCGCCGGGTCCTCCTTTCCACGGTGCGCCCGCGCGGCGAGATAGAGCCGCAGGGCCGGCGCCGCGAGGCCGCTCAGCCGGCGGTAGGCGCCGATCATGGACCCGGACCGGCGGCGGGCGGTCAGGCGATCGGCGGCGGCGCTGACGGCGTCGAGCCGCGCCTCGAGTTCGACCCGCGCGGCTTCCAGATCGGCCGCGCCGCCGCCGGTCGGCGGCGCCAGCGGCTCGCCGAAGACGATAGCGCCGCGGCCGAAGGGTAAAGGCAGCAGGAAGCCGTCCCACGATCGCAAGGTCCGCCGCCGGCTGACCGAATAGGCGACCGGCAGGATCGGCGCGCCGCCATGGCGGGCGATCTCGATGACTCCCGGCGCGGCGCGGCAACGCGGGCCGCGCGGCCCGTCCGGCGTGACGCCGACGAGGGTCCCGGTGGCGAGCGCCGCCAGGCAGCGCCGCGCCGCGCCGGCGCCCCCGGACGACGACGACCCGGCGATCGACCCGATGCCGAAGCGGGCGAGGGTGCGCGCGATCAGCCGCCCGTCGCGGTGGCCGGAAACGAGCATCGACGCCGGCACCGCCCAGGCCCGCGCGCAGGGCATCAGCAACAGCCTGCCGTGCCAGAAGCAGACGAGAAACCCGCTTCCCGTTTCGATCAGCCGCTCGGCATGCTCGGTGCCGTGCCAGACCCAGCGGTTGGTGCGGAACACGAACCGGATATAGAGCGCCGCGGCGAAGGCCAGCGCCGCCTGGACGCCGCCGCTCGCCAGCAGCCGCTTGCCCGGCCTCATACCGCGCGGCGGGCCGGTCGCGGCGGCGCCGCCTCGGCCGCGTCCTCCGGCGCCAGTTGCTGGGCGTAGAGACGGGCATAGACGCCGTCGCGGGCGATCAGCTCGGCATGGCTGCCGGATTCGACGGCGCGGCCGCGCTCCATGACGTAGATCCGGTCGGCGGCGACCACCGTGGACAGGCGGTGTGCGATCACCACCGTGGTCCGGCCGTGCTTGAGCCGCGCCACGGCGTTCTGCACCTGCCGTTCCGAGTCGCTGTCCAGCGCCGAAGTCGCCTCGTCGAGCAGCAGGATTGGCGCGTCCTTCAGCATCGCCCGGGCGATGACGATGCGCTGGCGCTGGCCGCCGGACAGCTTGACGCCGCGCGGGCCCACGGCGGTGTCGTAGCCGCCCGGCAGGCGCAGGATGAAATCGTGCGCAGCGGCGGCGGCGGCGGCGGCGGCGACCTCCGCCTCGCTCGCGTCGGGCCGGCCATAGAGGATGTTGGCGCGCACCGTGTCGTCGAACAGCAGGGCGTCCTGGCTGACCAGCGCGATGGCGGCGCGCAAGGACGCCAGCGTCACCTCGCGCACGTCCTGGCCGTCGATGGCGACGCGGCCGGAGGTAACGTCGAAGAAGCGCGGGATCAGGTTGAGGACGGTCGACTTGCCGGCGCCCGACGGCCCGACCAGCGCGACCGTCGCCCCGGCCGGCACCTCGATATCGAGGCCGTCGAGGGCGGGGCCGGCGCCCGGCCCATAGGCGAAGGCGACCCGTTCGAAGGCGATGGCGCCGCCGGCGACGCCGAGCGGCCGCGCGCCGGGCCGGTCGGCGATGCCGGCCTTGAGGTCGAGCAGGGCGAAGACACGCTCGGCCGCGGCCAGGCCTTCCTGAAGCTGGGCGTTCAAATTGACTAGCCGCTTCAGCGGCTCGTAGGCGAGCAGCAGCGCCGTGATGAACGAGAAAAACGCGCCCGGCGTCTTGGTCCCGACGATGACCTGGTGGCCGCCATAGAGCATGACGGCGACGATGGCGGCGCCGCCGAGCGTCTCCATCAGCGGATGGATGGCGGCGCGCGTGCGCGCGGCCTTGGTCGCGAGGCGGAACAGGCGCTCGATCGCGGCGCCGGCGCGGCCGGTTTCGTAGGCCTCCATGCCGTAGGCCTTGACCTGGCGCGCCCCCTGGAAGATTTCGTCGAGCAGGCCGGAGAGCTCGCCGGCCTGCGCCTGCGAGCTGGCCGAGACCTTGCGCATGCGCCGGCCGATGCGCGCGCTCGGCACGACCGCGACGGGGAACACGACCAAGGCAATCGCCGCCAGCAGCCAGTCCTGATAGACCATGACCCCGGCCAGGAAAATTAGCGTCAGCGAATCCTTGCCCAGGCTGGTCAGCGTGCCCGAGACGGCGCCGCGCAGCAGGTTGGTGTCGTGCGTGAAGCGCGAGATCAGTTCGCCCGGCGCGCGATCGTGGAAGAAGGCGAGGTCGGCCCGCATCAGGTGCCGGAACAGGCTGGATTGCAGGTCGGCGACGATGCGCTGGCCGACGTGGTTCATGGTCACCGCCTGGCCGTAGGTGGCGACTCCCTTGACCAGGAAGATGACGAAGACGCTGAGCGCCGCCGTCGTCAACGCGCCGGCGTCGCGCTCGGCGAACACTTGGTCGAGCACCGGCTCCATCTGGCGGGCGAGCGCCGCGGTCGCCGCCGCCGCCGCCGCCATGCAGGCGAGCGCGAACAGGATGCGGCCGGCCTGCGGGCGCACGTGGTCGCGGATCAGCCGGCCCGTCAGGGCATGGGTACGGCCGTCGGCGGCGAGGGCAGGGTCGGTCAAGGCGGGCGTCCCGGAAGCTCGCCGGCGACCATAGCACAGGCCCCGCGGCGCCGGCCAATCTAAGCAAATTGCTGGAGGTCGAGGCACGCGAATCTTCCCTCTCCCCTTGTGGGAGAGGGACCGAGGGTGGGGGGGTGCCGCCGCCAGGCGGCCCTACCAAAGAATCGCTTGCGCGCGGACGCTAAGCCACCCCTCATCCAAACCCTCTCCCACAAGGGGAGAGGGATATTCGTGCGCCTGCATCCGCAACTTTGCCTACGTGCCGGCCACCGTCAGGCCGTCGACCCGCACCGTCGGCGCGTCGGTGCCGTGGCGGAAGACGAGGTCGTTGGCCGGCGTCATCTCGAGGAACATGTCCTTGAGGTTGCCGGCGACCGTCACCTCGCTGACCGGGTAGGCGATTTCGCCGTTCTCGATCCAGAAGCCGGCGGCGCCGCGGCTGTAGTCGCCGGTCACGTTGTTGACGCCGAAGCCGATCAGCTCGGTGATGTAGAAGCCGCTCGGGATCTCCGCGATGAGCGCCTCGGGCGACTGCGGGCCGGGCGCCAGGTAGAAATTCGTGGTGGCCGGGGCCGGCGGCGACGACGTGCCGCGCGCCGCGTGGCCGGTGGTGGCGAGGCCGAGCTGACGGGCCGAGCGCAGATCGAGGAGCCAGGTCGTCAGAACGCCGTTCTCGACGACGTTGCGCGCGCCGCCGGCCACGCCTTCGCCGTCGAACGGCCGCGAGCGCAGGCCGCGCCGGCGAAGCGGGTCGTCGATCGCGTTCAGCGCCGCCGGCAGGATGCGCTCGCCCAGCCTGTCCTTGAGGAAGCTGGTGCCGCGCGTGATGGCGCCGCCGTTGATGGCGGCGGCGAGATGGCGCAGCAGGCTGTTGGCGACGCGCGGGTCATAGACGACGGGGACCTTGGCGGTGGCCGCCTTGCGCGCCCCCAGGCGGCGGACCGCGCGTTGGCCGGCGCGCTTGCCCACCGCCGCCGGGTCCTCGAGGTCGGCGCCGTAGACCGCCGAGCCGAATTCGTAGTCGCGCTCCATGCCCTGGCCCGCGCCGGCGATCACCGACACGCCGAAGCTGTGGCGCGACACCCGGTAGCCGCCGGCGAAGCCGTTCGACGCGGCGAGCGCGACCGTGGACCGGCTCCACCCGGCCTCGGCGCCTTCCGAATTGCTGACCCCGGCGACCGCGCGGGCCGCGTCCTCGGCGGCGCGGGCGCGTTCGACCAGCGTCTCCGACGCCGGCTCGAGCGGATCGCAAAGGTCGATGTCGGGCGGCGTGCGGGCGAACTCGCCGGGCTCGGCCAGGCCGCAGAACGGGTCCTCGGGCACGGCGCGCGCCATGGCCACGGCGCGCGTTACCAGCTCGTCCAGCGCCGGGCCGCGCGTGTCGGTCGAGGACACGATCGCCTGGCGCTTGCCGATGAACACGCGCAGGCCCAGATCGACGCTCTCCGCCCGCTCCAGGCGCTCCGGCTCGCCCAGGCGCTGGGCATAGGACAGCGACGTCGATTCGACCATCACCGCGTCGGCGGCGCCGGCGCCGGCCCGGCCGGCCCGCGCGATCAGATCGGCGAGCAGGCCCGACGCATCGGCGGCGGCGGGCGCTTTCGCGGCGGCGCTGGCGCGTCTCGGCATGTCTGGTCCCCAGGCTAGCGGCGGTTGCCGCTTAGGTGGCCCGCGCGAGCGCATAACGCAAGAGCGGCAGCAGCCGGCCGGGCTCCAGGTCCGACGGCCGCGCGCCGACCGGCCGCGCCCCCATGCGCCGGTAGAAGCCCTCGGCATTGGGGTCGCTGACCACGATCAGGTTCTCATGCCCCAGCGCCGCGGCGGCGGCGACCGCGTGCTCCCACAGCGCCCGCCCGACGCCGCCGCCGATGGCCTCGGGCGCGACGAACAGATAATCGAGGCCGATCCCGTCCGCCTCCGGCTCGAAGCCGTAGAAGCCGACGACCGCGCCCTCGATCTCGGCGACGTAATGCGGCCGCGTCAGGATCGCCTCGACCTTCACCGTCATGGCCGCCCGGCAACGCGCCAGGAACGCGGCGTCGTAGCCCCAGACGGCCTTGGAGCGCAACGCGAGGTCGGTCAGCAGGGCGGCTTCCTCGGCGCGCGCCGGTCGGATGACGATGCGCCGCTTCGGGATCGACGCGACCCGCCGCTGGGTTTGTCCTCGCATCCCTACTTCCAGATCGGCTTCCCGCTCCCCGGCAGGCCCAGACTCGGCCACATCTCGTTGACCCTGTCGATCACCGCCTGGTCCATCCGTATCTTGCGGCCCCATTCCCGGTGCGTCTCCGGCGGCAGCTTGGTGGTGGCGTCGAGGCCGATCTTCGAGCCCAACCCCGACTCGGGGCTGGCGAAGTCGAGGTAGTCGATCGGCGTGTTCTCGACCAACGTGATGTCGCGCGCCGGGTCCATGCGCGTGGCCACCGCCCACATCACGTCCTTCCAGTCGCGCGCGTCGATGTCGTCGTCCACGACGATCACCCATTTCGTGTACATGAACTGGCGTAGGAACGACCACACGCCCATCATCACCCGCTTGGCGTGGCCGGGATAGGCCTTGCGCATCGACACCACGGCGATGCGGTAGGAGCAGCCCTCCGGCGGCAGCCAGAAATCGACGATCTCCGGGAACTGTTGGGCGAGCAGCGGGATGAACACCTCGTTCAGCGCCTGGCCGAGCACCGAGGGCTCGTCCGGCGGCCGCCCGGTGAAGGTCGAGAGATAGATCGGCTTACGGCGCATGGTCAGGGCGCTCAGCGTGAACACCGGGAACGGTTCGACCGAATTGTAATAACCGGTGTGGTCGCCATAGGGCCCCTCGTCCACGGTATCGCTCAGCGAGACATGGCCCTCGAGCACGATCTCGGCCTGGGCCGGGACGCGAAGCGGCACGGTCTTGCAGTCGACCAGCTCGACCCTGGCGCCGCGCAACAGGCCGGCGAACTGGTATTCCGACAGCGTGTCCGGCACGGGCGTGACGGCGGCGAGGATCGTGCCCGGATCGGCGCCGATGACGGCGGCGGCCGGCAGCGGCTCCAGCTTTTCGGCCTTCCAGCGGGCATGGTGCTGGGCGCCGCCGCGGTGCTTCAGCCAGCGCATCAGCGTCGTGTTCCGCCCGGTCACCTGCATGCGGTAGATGCCGAGGTTGTAGTCGTCCTCCTTGCGCCTGCCCGGCCCCTTGGTCACGACCAGCGGCCAAGTGATGAGCGGCGCCGGCTCGCCCGGCCAGCAGGTCTGCACCGGCAGGCGGCCGAGATCGATGTCGGCGCCGGTCAGCACGACCTCCTGGCAGGGCGCGGCGGAAACGGCCTTCGGCTTCATCGCCATGACGGTCTTGAGGAGCGGCAGCATCTCGAACGCCTCGCGCCAGCCGCCGGGCGGTTCCGGCTGCTTGAGGAAGGCGAGCGTGCGGCCGACCTCGCGGAGCTGGTCGGGGCGCCGGTCCATGCCGAGCGCGACGCGCTCCACGGTGCCGAACAGATTGACCAGCACCGGCATGTCGTAGCGGTGGCCGTCCGGTCCGATGACGTTCTCGAACAGGACCGCCGGCCCGCCCTCGGCCAGAAGCCGCGTCTGGATCTCGGTCATCTCGAGGACCGGGCTGACCGGCGCGGCGACACGCACCAGCAGGCGGTCGCGTTCCAGCCGGTCGATGAAGTCGCGGAGGCTGGCGTAGGGCATGGCGGCAACAGATGACGACGGGACGGCCGCTCGCGGCAAGCCCAAACTGAAGCGGAAGCGGTTTGACATCCGTCGCCGGCCCCGGAGAATGCGCCGGTTCGACTGCGTTCGAGCCCCCGCCATGCGGAAGTTTCCCGCCGAGTTCGCCGATCTCCTGACGCCCGCCGGGCGGCGCGTGCTGGACGGCGCGGGCGCCGAGGCCTGCGGCGCCCTGGCGAACCCTCGGCGCCGCTTCATCGCGCTCGAAGGCATGATCGAGCCGGCCAAGGCCGAGGCGGCGCGGCGCCTGCTCGACCGCGCGCTCCATGACGTCCTCACGCCGATGGCCGACCCGATCCCGCCGGAGACGATCTGGGAGATGACCGAGAACTACGGCGAATGGCTGCCGAAGACGATGCGCCTCAAGACCGCCTATCTCGAACGGCGCGGCTCGCGCGCCTGGCGGGCGGCGGAACGGATCGGCCTCATAGCCCTGCTGCGCTCCGAAAGCCTCGCCGCCTTCGTCACGGCGGTGGCGGGCCGGGCGCTCGCCCGCGACAGCGGCGCGCAGGTGCTGTGCTACGGCCCCGGCGACTATGCCGGGCCGCACAACGACCACCACCCCGAAGACCCGTCGCTCAAGTTCGGCTATATCGACTGCCACATCAGCCTGGCCAGCCCGGCCGTGGCGCATCAATGGCTCGTCTATGCCGAACGCGGCCACTTCACGCGGATCGAGAGCGTCAATACGCTCGGGGGCATCACGATCTACCGGCTGCCGTTCTGGCACTACACGACGCCGCTCGCCCCCCGCCCGGGCGAAGAGGCGACGGCGCGCCGCTGGGTGCTGCTCGGCAGCTTCCCCTTCGCCGAGCCGGAGAAGCGCGGCTAGCCCGGCAGTTCGCCGCCGGCCTCGGCGACGGCCTTGCGGTACGCCTTCTCGGAGCGGTAGGGGCCGAGCGGGCGGAATTCCTCGATTTTCGCCGGGACGATGCGCCCGCCGCGCGGCAGCACCTTTAAATAGCCGCCGTCGCGGCCGATCAGGGGGATCGGGCGCTTCCACCGCGTGAACACCCGGCGCATCGCGGCGGAATGGTCGCGGAAGGTGTCGAATTCCTCCGCATCGCGCGCGAACAGCAGCTCGTGCGTGGCGACGAAGTCGCGCACGAAGTCGCGATCGACGACGCTCAGGTTGGAGATCACCCAGCAGCGGTCCTCGAAGTCCCAGTAGTAGGCGAGGCCGACGAATTCGCGTTCCTTTGTGATGTACGGGAAGAACGGGAACGCACGGCAGGCGAGGCTGCGGTTGTCGCGCTCGCAGTGCCGCGCACCGCGACATTCGATGGCGACGCAGGAGGTCGTCAGCTCGCGCACGATCGTTCGCGTGGCGGCGTCGTAGGGCTTGAAGCGATGCCACATGTCGGTGCGCGACTCGAGCAGGCGCCATTCCGCCTTCTGCACCACCGGCACCGCGTTCTTCGTCGAACAGCACACCGGCTCGCCGTCGTTCAACGGCGCGCACATACGCCCGCAGTCGAAGCGCGAGATCGCCGCCTGGAAGCGGTCGTAGAGCGCGGCGAAGTCGGCGGGCTGAATTTTTCGCTGATCGTTCATATCTCGCCTATATAAGAGCGAGCGCGACGCCGCGCAATCATGGGCCGCGCGGGCGGAGAGAGGCGAATCGGAAATCATGGCGCGCTATTGGGTGATCGGCGGCGAGTACGCGGACGCGCGCTTCGAGAGCATCGCCGGCGGCGGGCCCGAGGAACGTGTCGGCCCGTTCGAAGCCCATGAGGCGGCCCGCGCCGAATGGCAGCGCCTGGCCTGGCAGACGGTCGACAGCGCCAACACCCGCTATCGCATCGAGGAGGAAACCGAGACCGCGCGCTACTGGGTGGTCGGCGGCGCCTACAAGGACGCGCATTTCAGCGAGCCGGTCGCCGGCGCCGAGCAGTGGGTCGGCCCGTTCGACAGCTACGCCGAGGCCGAGGCCGAATGGCGCCGCCGCGCCTGGGCGACGGTCGACGACGCCCTCAGCCGCTACCGCATCGAGAAGTTGTCGACCGCCGGCCCGCCGCTCGCACGCTGACCCCCGGCCGCCGGCGGCATCGCCTCGCCCCTGGCTCGCGCTTCAATCGCCCCGGTCGGGCAGCACGCGCCAGACCGCCGTGTCGCGGGTTTCGCGGTCCTCGAGCTCGCGACTGGTCGGCACGGCGTAGCGCGCGATCTCCCGGAGCCCCGCCTGCGGCAGATAGGCGCGCCCCGGATCGCCGAGCAGCACCGTCGCGCCGTCGGCGGCCAGGCGGCGCAGCCAGTCGGCGACGCGCCCGGCCATCGGCCGCTCGTAGCACACGTCGCCGGCCAGGACGACGTCGAAATCGAGGTCGAAGCGGCCGACCAGATCCGCCGTCGCGGTTTCGACGCAGACGCCGTTGAGCGCCGCGTTCAAGCCGATCGCGGCGGCGGCGAAGCGGTCGGTGTCGGCGGCGACGACATGGGCTCCGCCGGCGCGCGCGGCGGCGATGGCGGCCAGGCCCGAGCCGGCGGCGAAGTCGAGCACGCGGGCGCCGGCGACCGTCGCCGGCCGATCGAGGATGTAGCGGGCGAGCGCCTGACCGCCCGGCCAGGCGAAGGCCCAATAGGGCGGCGGCAGGCCGGTCTCGGCCAGGGTCGCCTCGGTCGCCTGCCAGATCGGCGTGATCTCGGTGGCCAGGTGCAGCCGCAGCTCCGGCACCAGCGGCGGCGCGGCGATCGCCGTCTGGGCACGGACGAAGGCGGCCGGATCGATGGGCATCCGACTCTCTCTATCGCAGGCGCTGCAACTGCTTGTAGATTACGCTGTCGTTGCGCTTGCCGATCAGACGGATTTCCAGGATCGCGGGCAGGGCGAGATAGACGATCCGGTACTCACCCACATCCGCGCGGCGATAGGGGTGGCCCTTCAACTGTATCGAGTCGGGCGGCTGCGGGTTGTTGCTCAGTTCGATGATCTTCGTCGCAATTTGTCGCCGGTGCTTCGGCGGCAGTCTCTCCTGAAACTTCTCCGCCTGCCTGGAGAAGTTAGTCTTTAGCACTCAGCATTTCCTTCAGGAGCCGCGCGCTCTCCTCGGGACCGATGAACCCCTCCTTGCCGGCCTTCTCGGCGCGCGCGGCCCACCACGCGTCGTCAAGGGCCTCGAGGCGCTGATATTCCTCCAGGGACAACACCACCGCCACGGGCCGGCCCTTTTTCTCGATGGTGACCGGCTCCCGCTGGGCCAGGTCCAGCAGGCGGCCGAAGCCGTCCTTCGCTTCCTTCGCACCGACGGTCTTCATGGCGGATCCTTTCGTGAACGGCTGTTAGAGCCATTATAGCCCTAATGGCTCAAATAGCTATAACAACGGCGCCAGACAGCCGCCCGGCCAGGATCCCGGCGAGCAGCAGCCAGCCGATCCAGCGGTTGGCGCGGAACTTGGCCAGGCAGTCGGCCGGGTCATCGAGATCGACGGCGCCGATCTGCCAACCGAGATGCGCGCCGACCAGGGCGACGGCGACCAGGGCCGGCCAGCCGGCGCCGCCGAGCTGCACGGAAGCGGCCAGCAGCAGCACCGAAGCGGCGGCAAAGCCGGCGAGCCAAACCTTGGTCCGCACGCCGAATTTGAGCGCCGTCGACCTGACCCCGATCAGGGCGTCGTCCTCCTTGTCCTGGTGGGCGTAGATGGTGTCGTAGACGAGCGTCCAGGCGATGCCGGCGGCATAGAGGACGAGCGCCGGCGCCTCCAGGCTCCCGGTTGCCGCCGCCCACCCCATCAAGGCCCCCCAATTGAAGGTCAGGCCGAGAAAGGCCTGCGGCCAATAGGTGACGCGTTTCATGAACGGATAGGTCACGACCAGAGCGAGCGAGCCGACGCCGAGCAGAATCGCGAGCGGCGTCAGCGCAAGCAGGATCGTGAGCCCGATAGCGAGCTGCAGCGCGAGGAAAATCCAAGCCTGCCGCACCGAGACCGCGCCGCTCGGGATCGGCCGGGCGGCGGTGCGGGCGACGCGCGCGTCGATGTCGCGGTCGACGATGTCGTTATAGGTGCAGCCCGCCCCGCGCATGACGACGGCGCCGAGCGCGAACAGGACCAGCAATCGCTCTTCGGGCGCGCCGCCGGCAGGCGCCGCTAGCGCCACCGCCCACCAGCACGGAAACAGCAGCAGCCAGGTCCCGATCGGCCGGTCGGCCCGCATCAGCCGCAGATAGGGCCGCAGCCCGGCCGGCGCGACGCGGTCGATCCAGCCGTGGCGCGGGATGTCCGAGGCGCCGCCGCGCGGCGTGGTGTCGCTGGTTCCAGGCATGCGCTAATCTTGCGCTCCGAAACCGGACCACTCAACCGGGCGATTGCCGATGACGCTGCGCGACGATGCGGCCGGGACGAAGCCGGCGACGCGGCTCCATGTCGAGGCCGATCTCGCGGCCGGCCGCAGCCTGGGGCTCGATCCCATGCGCGCCCATTACCTGCGCCACGTGCTGCGCCTGGCGCCCGGCGAGCGGGTGGCGCTGTTCAACGGCCGCGACGGCGAATGGCTGGCGCGCATCGACGGTTTCGGCAAGGGCTGGTGCTCGTTGTCGATCGAGACGCGCCGGCGGCCGCAGGGCGCCGACCGCGACCTGTGGCTGGTGTTCGCGCCGATCAAGCGCGCGCGCCTCGACTTCCTCGCCGAAAAGGCGACCGAACTCGGCGTCGCGGCGCTGGCGCCGGTGTTCACGCGGCGCACCGCGGTCGCCCGCGTCAACACCGACCGGCTGCGCGCCAACGCCGTCGAGGCGGCGCAGCAGTGCGGGCGGCTGAGCGTGCCGCAGGTGTTCGAGCCGGTCGCGTTGGCCGATCTCGTCGCCCGTTGGCCGGCCGACCGGCGGCTGCTGCTGTGCGCCGAGGCGGGGCCGGCGCGGCCGATCGCCGAGGCGTTGACGGAGCTGGCCGGCGGACCCGCGGCAGCGGCCCCGTGGGCGGTGATGACCGGGCCCGAAGGCGGCTTCGCGCCGTCCGAGCTTGACGATCTCGGGAAACTGCCGTTTGTTACGCCGGTCGGCCTGGGGCCGCGCCTGCTACGGGCCGATACGGCGGCGCTGGCGGCGCTCGCCTGCTGGCAGGCAATCCTCGGCGACGGCCGGGCCCGGCCCACGGGCCCCGAAGACGCCGCATCCTGAGACAACCAACCGGACCGGTGCCCGACGGATGTCAGCCCCTCCGAAGTCGCGCGGTGAGCCGATCACCGACAAGCGCCAGCTCGTCGCCGACCTCGAGGCCGGCTGCAAGCCGCCCGCGGCCTGGCGCATCGGCACCGAGCACGAGAAATTCGCTTTTCGCCTGAGCGACCTGCGACGCCTGCCCTTCGACGGCCCGGACGGCATCGGCGCGCTGCTCGAAGGGCTGCGGCGCTTCGGCTGGCAGCCGATCCAGGAGGACGGCAACACCATCGCGCTCAATTGCGGCGCCTGCAACATCACGCTCGAGCCCGGCGGCCAGGTCGAGCTGTCGGGCGCGCCGGTCGAGACCCTGCATCAGACCTGCGCCGAGGTAACCACTCACCTGACGCAGGTCAAAGAGGTCGCGGCCGAGCTCGGCGTCGGCATGCTCGGCATGGGCTTCGACCCGAAATGGTCGCGCGCCGACATGCCGTGGATGCCGAAGGGGCGGTACGAGATCATGCGCGCCTACATGCCGAAGAAGGGCGGGCTCGGCCTCGACATGATGCTGCGCACCTGCACCGTGCAGGTGAACCTCGATTTCGCCTCCGAAGCCCACATGGTGAAAATGCTGCGCGTCGGACTGGCGCTGCAGCCGGTGGCGACGGCGCTGTTCGCCGATTCGCCGTTCGCCGAGGGCCGGCCGACCGGGTTCCTCAGCTACCGCAGCCATATCTGGACCGACACCGACCCCGACCGCTGCGGCATGCTGCCCTTCGCCTTCGAGCCGGGCATGGGGTTCGAGCGCTATGTCGACTACATGCTCGACGTGCCGATGTACTTCGTCTACCGCGACGGCCGCTACCTCGACGCCAGCGGCCAGTCGTTCCGCGATTTCCTGGCCGGCCGGTTGCCGGTCCTGCCGGGCGAGATCCCGGGCCTGGGCGACTGGAGCGACCACCTGACCACAGCCTTCCCGGAAGTGCGCCTCAAACGGTTCCTCGAGATGCGCGGCGCCGACGGCGGCCCGTGGGACCGCCTGTGCGCGCTCCCCGCCTTGTTCGTCGGGCTGCTCTACGACGACGCGGCGCTCGACGCCGCCTGGGACCTGGTCAAGGACTGGACGGCGGCCGAGCGCGAGGCCTTGCGCCGCGAGGTGCCGCGCCGGGCGCTGCACACGCCGTTCCGCGGCCGCCCCTTGCGCGCCGTCGCCCTCGAGATGCTGGCGATCGCCCGCGACGGCCTCAGGCGCCGCGCCCGCCTCGACCGCACCGGCGACGACGAGGGCCGTTTCCTCAACATCCTGCACGAGATCGCCGAGTCCGGCGCCTGCCCGGCCGAGACGAAGCTCGAGGCCTATCACGGCCGCTGGCACGGCAGCGTCGATCCCATCTTCACCGAGTTCGCTTACTAGGATCGTGTCCGTGACTGCCGGGTCGGGGGCCGGCCGCTCTTCGAGAGAGTCGGCGGCGCCGAACCGTGCTCGGCGTCGTTAACTGCTGGGCAGGCGTGCGAGCTCCAGGCCGTCTTGTGCGGCTGGCGGCCGTTCTTCCGTCTGGTCGAGAGCCCTGGGAAGATAGAGCCGCACGCTCGCGCCTCGACCTTCCTCGCTCTCGATCCACGAAAAGCCGCCCGACTGCTCGGCGAAACCGTGGACCATGCTGAGCCCCAATCCCGTTCCCTTGCCGACTTCCTTCGTCGTGAAGAAGGGATCGAAGGCCCGCTCGACCGCGGCCCGCGACATGCCGCAGCCGGTGTCGCCGACCGCCAGCATGACGTACTCGCCCGGCCTGACCTTGGGTTTGGGAGCGGGTCGGGTCTCGTCGAATCGGACGTTCGCCGTCTCTATCGTGACCCTGCCGCCTTCGGGCATGGCGTCTCGCGAATTGAGCACCAGGTTCAGAATGGCCTCCTGGAACTGGCCCGGATCGGTCTTGACAAGCCAGAGGCCTTCGCCGGGAAGGATCTGCAGGTCTATGGTCTTGCCCAGCGCCGGACGCAAGAGGGATTCCGCGGCCCGGACGTGCTCGCTGAAATCCAGTGTCTCGGGGAGCAACGGCTTTCGCCGCGAAAAAGCCAGGAGCTGTTCGGCGAGTTGCCCGCCCCTCAGGGCGGCCTGCTCGATTGCCTCGACGTGGCTGCGCTGCGGCTCGTTTCCCTCCAGCTCGGCGCCGAGCAGGTCGGCGTTACCGAGGATGATCATCAGCAGGTTGTTGAATTCGTGCGCCACGCCGCCGGCGAGCTGGCCGACCGCCTCCATCTTCTGCGATTGGCGGAGCTGCTCCTCGAGCCGCCTGCGCTCGCCGATGTCCGTGCTGATGGTGCCGATGCCAACCGTTCGGCCGTCGGCGCCGCGCACCGGAAACTTCGTGCTGACGACCGTATGGAGGCGTCCGTCGGCAAAGGTCAATTCAAGCTCGTATTCGCATGCCGCGTCGCTCTCTAGGACCCTCCTGTCCTGGGCGATGGAAAACTCAGCGGGCTTCGCGTCGAAGATATCCTCCGAGGTCTTCCCGATCACGTCCGCGGCGGCAATGCCGTACCATTCCTCGAACCGCGGATTCACGAAGCGGAAGCGGCCGCCCAGGTCCTTCAGCATGATTGCCGACGGCGAGTTGTCGAATATCCCCCTGAAGCGTTCCTCGCTGGCGCGCAGCGCCGCCTCCACTCGCTTGCGCTCCGTTATGTCGCGCAACACAACGGTCAGCAGCGTCTTGCCTCCCAGGTCAAGCCTCGAGATGGAGGATTCCGCCGGAAACTCGGTTCCGTCCTTCCGCTGCCCGGAAATCTCTCTTTGCTCCCCCGTCATCCGGGTCGGCTCGGCGGCGCTCGCGAAGTCTGCCATGTGATCGCGATGAGCCGCTCTGAACCGGTCGGGCAGCAACAGGCCCACGTTCTGTCCGCCGGCCTCCTCGGCGGCGTAGCCGAAAAGCCGCTCCGCTCCTCGGTTGAACCGGCGGATGCGCTGGTTCTCGTCTACGGTGATGATCGCCTCGGGCACCGTGGCCATGATCCGGCTGAGCAGCGCCTCGGATCTCCGCAGCGCCTCCTCCGCCTTGTTTCGCGCCAGGACGTAGGGCCTGACCACCCAGTAGTAAGCGGCCGGTGCCGCGACGAGTATCAGGGCAAAGGCGTCGAGAAGCGCCAGAAGGACCGCGGCGGCCGTTGCTCCCGCGTGCAACTGGAGAAGATCTTCCATGTGCGTGGCGTGGAGGCCGAACATGACCAGCAGCTCGATAAGAAAAACGAGACCTGCCAGCCGCAGGAGGAGAAACACTGGCGTCAAGTGATTTTTCCCGCGCGGAATGCGTCTAGCCTGAGGTTCTTCGTGTCTTGCAAGCCCCGCGGCCAACGGGACGGCGCTCCGGGTACCTGAAACCTCCGCGGAAACTCCAGGTCTGGCCCGGCCTGGCAACGGGTGGGCAATCCGGGGTACGCATCCGCTTGCCTAGCACCGGGTCGGTTAACGCTTCGATAACCCAGGAATTCGTCCCGGAAGTTCCGGTTCGCCCGACCCGACGGGCGCGCCCTGGCCCTGCTTGCCGCCGGTGCCGAAGCCGGGATGAACCAGTTCTCCGCCGCTGACACGTCACCCAGCCTTCCGAGTTTTGCGGAGTGGTACTGTATCCGGTATCATGTTTTGTGTCGGGCGCCGGCAGGCTGCTCGTTCGCATGCGGGCCAATCCGCGCGCCGACTGGCGCATCGACGAACTCGAAACAGTCGCGCGGGCGGTTGGGGCCAATGCGAGAAGGCCTAGTGGCAGCCACGTGATCTTCGAGCATGCGAAAGTCGCCGAGGCGCTGTCCGTGCCAGCGCATCGTCCGATCAAACCGATCTACGTCACGAAATTCGTTGCCTGGATCGAACCAATAGAGCGTTCCGGTGAAGAAGGTACAGCGAGCCAAGAGGATTGACTATCCGTTCGTCGTTCGCCCGCTTTCGGCGGAGGAGGGCGGCGGCTATCTGGTCGAGTATCCGGACCTGCCCGGCTGCATGTCGGACGGAGAGACGATCGATGAAGCGATCCGCAACGGCGCGGACGCGATGCGCGAGTGGATCGCCGCGATGAAGGAGGCGGGGCGGCCCGTGCCTCCGCCGTCGCGACCGGAGCGCTATAGCGGCAAATGGCCGATGCGCGTTCCGCGGTCGCTCCACCGGCGCCTCGCCGAGCGTGCGAAGGCGGAGGGCGTAAGCCTCAATACGCTGGCGGTCACCTTGATGGCCGAAGGCATCGGCGAACGATTGGCGGCGAAGCGCAGGCGGGCATGAACGCCATCGCCTTCACGCCGCCGTGCCGCCGACGGTGAGCGCGTCGATCAGCAGCGTCGGCTGGCCGACGCCGACGGGCACGCCCTGGCCCTCCT
>JBBECF010000154.1:0-2576 GCA_040881945.1 Dongiaceae bacterium
TTCTGGATCGATCGCGGCGGCACCTTCACCGACGTGGTGGCGCGCCGCCCCGACGGCGCGATCGTCACGCGCAAGCTGTTGTCCGACAATCCGGAGCGTTACCGCGACGCCGCACTGCAGGGCATCCGCGACGTCCTCGGCCTCGCCCCCGGCGAGCCGATTCCGGCGGCGTCCGTCGATGCGGTCAAGATGGGCACGACGGTCGCCACCAACGCCCTCCTGGAGCGCACCGGCGACCGCACCGTGCTGGTCGCGACCCGGGGTTTCGGCGACGCGCTCCGCATCGGCTACCAGAACCGGCCGAAGATCTTCGCCCGTCGCATCGTCCTGCCCGAGCTGCTCTATGAGACCGTGGTCGAGGTCGACGAGCGCGTCACCGCCGACGGCGAGGTGCTGCGCGCGCCTGACCTCGCCGCGGCGCGGGGCGGGCTTCGGGCAGCTTACGACTCCGGTATCCGCTCGGCCGCGATTGTGTTCCTGCACGGCTACCGCCATCCGGCGCACGAGCGCCAGGTGGCGGCGCTGGCGCGCGAGATCGGCTTCGCGCAGGTCTCGGTCGGCCACGAGGTCAGCCCGCTAATGAAGCTGGTCGGGCGCGGCGATACCACCGTCGTGGACGCGTATCTATCGCCGATCCTCGGCCGCTACATCGACGGCGTCGCCGCCGAACTGGGCGACACGCGGCTCATGTTCATGCAGTCGAACGGCGGGCTGGCCGACGCGCACGCCTTTCGCGGCAAGGACAGCATCCTCTCCGGTCCGGCCGGCGGCATCGTCGGCGCGGTCGAGACCTCGCGCCGCGCCGGCTTCGCCAGGATCATCGCCTTCGACATGGGCGGGACGTCGACCGACGTGTCGCATTACGACGGCGAATACGAACGCGCCTTCGAAACGCTCGTCGCCGGCGTGCGCATGCGCGCGCCGATGATGCAGATCCACACGGTCGCCGCCGGCGGCGGCTCGATCCTCGTCTTCGACGGCGCCAGGTTCCGCGTCGGGCCGCACTCCGCCGGCGCCAATCCGGGACCGGCCTGCTACCGCCGCGGCGGCCCGCTCACCGTGACCGACGCCAACGTCATGTTGGGGCGCATCCAACCGGACTTCTTTCCGCGCGTGTTCGGGCCGAACGCCGACCAGGCGCTCGACCGCGACGTGGTGCAACGCAAGTTCGCGGATCTCGCCGCCGAAATCGCCACCGCCGGCGACAAGCGCGACCCCGAGCAGGTCGCCGAGGGCTTCCTCGCCATCGCCGTCGCCAACATGGCCAACGCCATCAAGGAGATTTCGATCCAGCGCGGCTACGACGTGACGGCCTACACGCTGTGCTGCTTCGGCGGCGCCGGCGGCCAGCACGCCTGCGCGGTCGCCGACGCGCTCGGCATGAAACGGGTCTTTCTGCATCCCCTGGCCGGCGTGCTGTCGGCCTACGGCATGGGGCTCGCGGATTTGCGCGTGTTGCGCGAGCGGGCGGTCGAAGGCCGGCTCGGCGAAGACCTGCTGCCGGAACTGCGCAGCGCGCTTGCCGAGCTTGAGGCGGCGGCGCGCGCCGAGCTCGGCCGCCAGGGCGTGGCCGAGCCGGCGATCGAAGTCTTCCACCGCGCGCATCTGCGCTACGAAGGCACCGACGCGCCGCTCGTCATCCCCCTCCCATCCCTCCCCCGCAAAGCGGGGGAGGGTCAGGGTGGGGGCGGCGGCATCGTGAGGCAGATCGTCGCCGCCTTCGAGGCCGCGCACCGCCAGCGCTACGGCTTCGTCGTGTCCGACAAGAGCCAGATCGTCGAGGCGGTCTCGGTCGAAGTCGTCGGCCGTACCGAAACGGTCGCCGATCTGGAAATCGCAGCAGCCCCCGGGGAGCCGCCGCGCCCGCTCGCGCGCGTCCCCATGCGCGCGGCCGGCGCCGCCCACGAGACGCCGGTCTTCGACCGCGCGCGCCTCGGCCCCGGCGCGCGCATCGACGGGCCGGCCCTCATCGTCGAAGCCAACGGCACCGACGTCGTCGATCCCGGCTGGCGGGCCGAGGTCACCGACCGCGGCGATCTGGTGCTGACCCGCGTCCTGCCGCTCGCCCGCACGGCCGCCGTCGGCACCGCCGTCGATCCGGTGATGCTGGAGATCTTCAACAACCTGTTCATGTCGATCGCCGAGCAGATGGGGGCGACGCTCGAGAAGACGAGCCATTCGGTGAACATCAAGGAGCGCCTCGACTTTTCCTGCGCCGTCTTCGATGCCGACGGCGCGCTCATCGCCAACGCCCCGCATATGCCGGTGCATCTCGGCTCGATGGGCGAAAGCGTCGAAACGATCATCCGCTCGCGCGGGGCGACGATGGCGCCGGGCGACGTCTACGTGCTGAACGCGCCCTATAACGGCGGCACGCACCTGCCCGACGTCACCGTCATCACACCGGTCTTCGACGCCCCCACCCTCACCCTCCCCCGCGCCCCCACCCAAACCCTCCCCCGCGAAGCGGGGGAGGGCAGGGAGGGGGCACGCGTCCTCTTCTACGTCGCCAGCCGCGGCCACCACGCCGACATCGGCGGCATCACGCCGGGCTCGATGCCGCCGGACAGCCGCAC
>JBBECF010000155.1:0-2958 GCA_040881945.1 Dongiaceae bacterium
CGCGCATGAATTTCTCCTCGCCTTACGTCGATTTGCCGCACCGCCTGACGGTGCGCGAGAACCTCACGGTCTACGCCCATCTCTACGGCCTGCCGGACACGCGCCGGCGCGTCGCGCAGGTGGCCGACGACCTCGCCATCGCCGATCTCCTGGGGCGGCGCACCGGCGGCCTGTCGGCCGGCCAGAAGACGCGCGTGGCGCTCGCCAAGGCGCTGCTCAACCGGCCGGCGGTGCTGCTGCTCGACGAGCCGAGCGCCTCGCTCGATCCCGACACCGCCGACTGGGTGCGCGGTTATCTGGAAAGCTACCGCGACGGCAACGGCGCGGCGATCCTGCTCGCCTCGCACAACATGGCCGAGGTCGAGCGGCTGTGCGACGACGTGTTGATCATGCGCCGCGGCCGCATCGTCGATCGCGGGCCGCCGGCCGGGCTGATACGCCGCTACGGCCGGCACACGCTCGAGGAGGTGTTTCTCGACGTCGCGCGCGAGCGGCCCGGGGTCGGGGGGAGCGCCTTCGAGGCAGCCGCGCCGTGACCGCCGGCCGGCTGTCGGCCCGGCGCATCGGCGCCATGATCCTGCGCCACCTCTATGTGCTGCGCGGCTCGTGGCCGCGGCTGGCCGAGCTCGCCTACTGGCCGACCATGCAGATGATCGTCTGGGGCTTCATCACCCAGTTCTTCGCCACGCACAGCACATGGGTGGCGCAGGCGTTCGGCGTGCTGCTCGCGGCGGTGCTGCTGTGGGACGTGTTGTTCCGCGGCCAGCTCGGTTTCTCGATCTCGTTCCTCGAGGAGATGTGGGCGCGCAATCTCGGCAACCTGTTCGTCAGCCCGTTGCGGCCCATCGAGCACGTGCTGTCGATGACCGCGATGGGCCTGATCCGCACCGTGATCGGAGTCGCCCCGGCGGCCCTGCTCGCCATCCCGCTCTACCACTATTCGGTGTTCGAGCTCGGCTGGCCGCTGATCGCCTTCTTCGTCAATTTGCAGGTCATGGGCTGGGCCGTCGGCATGATGGTGACCGCGCTGATCCTGCGCTACGGTCTCGGCGCCGAGAACCTGGCCTGGTTCGTGATCTTCATGCTGGCCCCGGTGAGCGCCGTCTATTACCCGGTGACGGTGCTGCCCGGCTGGTTGCAAGCGGTCGCCTGGGCGCTGCCCTCGACCCATGTGTTCGAGGGCATGCGCGCCGCGCTGATCGAGGGGACGTTCCGCGGCGATCTGCTGGTCAACGCCGCGCTTCTCAATCTCGTCTATCTCGGCCTCGGCGTCGCCGTCTATCTGTTCGCGTTCGACCGCGCGCGCCGGCGCGGGCTGCTGTTGCAGATGGGCGAATAGGGGCGGGATTCAACCTAGACACGGCAGTTAGGTTATGTTGCGGCGCTCGACGCGCCGCTCCCTCCCGCGCCCCGCGCGCCGCCCGTCCGGCGGCATCTCCGGCGAGAGGGAAAAAAACGAGCGATGAACCCCATACGCAGCGGGGAAGCGACATCCGAATGTCGCAAATAGGCAAGTAACGGCCGGCCGAGTTGCCGTCGGAAACACTTGTTGGATCAAGGCCTTGACCGGACCTCCGGCGAGCGTCCGGCGGGAATCCAACAACGGGGGGCGAACACCCGGCGGCGGCGCCTAGAGGCACCGGCACATCGCGACCGATAAACAATTTCAAACAGCGAGTTCCCCGGACCCTCGTCCGGGGCCGGCGGCGGCCTCCAGCGGCCGGCGGCGCAACGAACCGCACGGCCGGCCAGGGCCAGACCACCGCACCCAGGATAGGAACATTTTCCGGGAGTGTCAACGCTGCCGAGGGGCGGGCGGCGTGCGCCGCCCTTCGACGGCGGCCCCTCCATTCCCCCCCCCGTTGGGGGGGGGTGGGTTGGGGTGGGGTAACGATCCCGCGACGGGATCGCCATGGCGAGCCCTCGGCGTTACGTCACTTCCAGCATTCGAGAAGCACGGTGAACCGCCGCGCCCGCTCGCCGACATCGGCGGCGTCGAGGGCATCGATCCCGCCCTTCGAGGCGCCATGTTAGGAACTCTATCACAGGCCCGGTGCGTCCGGGTAGAGCCACGCCAACGGTTCTTCCAGCCCGAACCGACACGAGTCGGCGTCCGGTCGTCCATCGCGGAGCGAACCGGAACATTTCGCCGGCAAGAGCGCGCGATCCGCCGGCCCCCACCCCACCCTCCCCCGCCTCGCGGGGGAGGGAGAAGCCGCGGGTCCGTCCGATTTTGCGCGGGCTTGCGGCGGCTTGCGGTCCGTGCGCGACTGACCGACAGGTTGAAACCCGCCCCTAATCGACCTTGCCGCTGACGCCGGCCTCGTGGAACGTGGCCATGCCGGTGTGGCAGGCGACGGCGGCCTTGAGGATCGGGATGGCGAGCGCCGCGCCCGAGGCCTCGCCGAGGCGCATGCCGAGGTCGAGGAGCGGCGCCTTGCCGAGGCGCTCGAGCAGCCGCCGGTGGCCGGGCTCGGCCGACACATGGGCGACGACGCAGTGGTCGAGGGCGCGCGCGTCGGCGGCGAACAGCACCGCGGCGGCGGCGGTGCAGGCGAAGCCGTCGAGGAGGACGGGCGTGCGCGCCAGCCGCGCCGCCAGGATCGCGCCGCAGATCGCCGCCAGCTCCTGGCCGCCGAGCCGGCGCAGCGTCTCGAGCGGGTCGCCCGCCCCGGCGTGGCGCGCCACGCCGGCCGCGACCGCCGCGGTCTTGCGCGCCAGGGCCGCGCCCGCGACGCCCGTGCCGGGCCCCACCCAGTCCGCCGCCGTGGCCCCGAACAGCGCGCAGCACAGCGCCGCGGCGCTGGTCGTGTTGCCGATCCCCATCTCGCCGAGGCAGAGCAGGTCGAGGCCCGGTTCGACCGCCATCATGCCGTAGGCGGCGGCGCGCGCGCAGTCGCCTTCGGACATCGCCGGCTCGACGGTGAAATCGGCGGTCGGCCGGTCGAGCGACATTTC
>JBBECF010000155.1:3058-16772 GCA_040881945.1 Dongiaceae bacterium
GGCTTGGTCAGCGCCGCCTCGCGCGTCGCCGCGAGGGATCGCGCCTCGAGGTCGGGGCCGGGCAGCGCGGCGAGCAGGGCGCGAATCTCGGCGAGCGAGGCGATGGGGCGGTCGGGCATCGGGGTCTCCGGAAAGCGGCGGCCGGCCGCGGCTTTCCGCCGGCGCGCAACTGTCCTATAACCGGGGCGCCCTTGACCAGCGGAAAGCGCGCGCACCCGATGTACGACTCCGATCCCGACCGCCCGTCCGCCGCCACCTTCGCGCGCGAGGCATTCGCCGACTGGCGGGCCGACTTCCTGGCGGCCGTGCAGTTCCTCACCCGCCTGCCGGCGCCGGGCGGCAGCGGGTTGCCGCGCGGCTTGCGCGCCTTCCCCCTGGCCGGCCTCGCGGTCGGGCTGGCCGGCGCGCTGGTGCTGGGGCTCGCCCATGCGGTTGGGCTGCCCGCCGCGCCGGCCGCGGTTTTGGCGGTCGCCGCCACGATCCTGTTTACCGGCGCGCTGCACGAGGACGGCCTGGCCGACATGGCCGACGGCTTCGGCGCCGGCGGCGGCCGCGAGCGCAAGCTGGCGATCATGCGCGACAGCCGCACCGGCGTTTACGGCGCGTTGGCGCTGATTCTGTCGGTGGCGGCGCGCGTCGCCGTCTTGACGGCGCTGCCGGCGCCGGTGGCGGCCGCCGCGTTGATCGCCGCCCACGCCGCGTCGCGCGCCGCCCTGCCGGCGGCGATGTGGCGCGAGACGCCGGCGCGCGATGACGGCCTCGCCGTCGCGGCCGGCCGGCCGCAGAACGAGGCGGTGCTGTGGAGCGTCGGCCTCGGCGCCGCGATCGCGCTGGTCGCCCTGGGGCCGGCGACGGGGGCGGTCGCGCTCGCCGCCGCCGGCGCCGCCGCCTACGCCGTGCTGCGGCTGGCGCGGCGGCAGATCGGCGGCTATACCGGCGACGTGCTGGGCGGCGTGCAGCAGGCGGCGGAGATCGCCGTCCTGTTCGTCGTCGCCGCGCGCGCCTGACGGGCACCCCGGCGATGACGGCGACGGTCACGCGCTGGTGGTGGGTACGGCACGCGCCGGTGACCGCCAATGACGGCCGCATCTACGGCCATGACGATCTGCCGGCCGACTGCTCGGACGGCGCCGTGTTCGCCGCCCTTGCCGCCCTGCTGCCGACGGACGCCGTCTGGGTGACCAGCCACCTCGGCCGCACCCGCCAGACCGCGGCGGCGATCGGCGCGGCGCAAGGCGCGGCGAACTGCGTGCCGCCGGCGCTCGTCGAGCCCGACCTCGCCGAGCAGCATTTCGGCGACTGGCAGGGCCTGACCCTGGCCGAGCTCGGCCGGCGCCGCGCCGGTGCCCTGCACCGCTTCTGGTTGGCGCCGGCGCACGAGGCGCCGCCCGGCGGCGAGAGCTTCGAGGGCGTGGTGGTACGGGTGGCGGCGGCGGTCGAGCGCCTGACCGCCGCGCATCGCGGCCGCGACATCGTCGCCATCGCCCATGGCGGTTCGATCCGCGCGGCGCTGGCGGTGGCGCTCGAGCTGCCGCCCGAGCGCGCGCTCGCCTTCGCCATCGACAACTGCTCGCTCACCCGCCTCGACCATATCGACGCGCCGGAGGCCGACGCCGCTTCGTTCCGCGGGCCCCGGCAAAGCTGGCGCGTGGCCGCCGTCAACCTGCGGCCCGGCGCGCCGCCCTAAATTTGCCAAAGTTGCGCGTTGTGGTTATGAATGGCACCGCATTCCCCATTCAAATCCGGAGGCTGGGATCATGGCTTCGACCAGACCCGTTCTTGCCTGCCTGTTCGCAGTGCTGCTGGGCGTCGTCGACGCGCGGCCGGCCGCGGCATTGTCGGGCCAGCAGGAACTGATCGACAAATCGCGCATCACCTTCGACAAGCTGATCACCCATGAGGAATTGACCGAACTGCCGAATTACGTGCGCCAGGCGAAGGCGTTGCTGATCTTTCCGAGCCTGATCAAGGGCGGGTTCATCATCGGCGGCGAGGGCGGCACCGGCGTCCTGGTCGTGCGCGACGCGACGCGCGGCTGGAGCGACCCGGCGTTCTACACGCTGGCCGCCGGCAGTATCGGCCTGCAGATCGGCGGCCAGGTGTCCGAGGTCGTCTTCACGATCATGAGCGAAAACGCCCTCAACGCGGTCCTCGACAACCAGATGAAGTTCGGCGGCGACGTCAGCATCGCCGCCGGCCCGCTCGGCAAGACCCTCGAGGCCTCGACGACGACGAACCTGGAGGCGGACGTCTATTCCTTCGGCAAGACCGCCGGGCTTTTCGGCGGCGTCTCCTTCGAGGGCGCCGGCATCCTCAAGCGCGACAGTTGGAACGAGGGTTATTACGGCGCCGGCGCCACGCCCTACGCCATCGTGATCGAGCGCAAATTCACCAACCCGAACACCCAGGCCCTGCGCGACGCGCTGGCGCCGTACTGAGCGCCGGCGGCGAGCGATGCATCGCCTTCTGCCGCAGACGCGCCTCGCCCGCGTCGCCGTCGCCGTCAGCGTGGCGCTGACGCTGGCCGTGCTGGCCCTCGCCGGTTGGCAAATGCAGCGCCGGCCGACGGCGCCGGAGGGCGGCGCCGGCACGGCGATGATCGGCGGCCCGTTCCGTCTCACCGACCAGTTCGGGGTTGTGCGCACCGAGGCCGATTTCCGCGGACGGTTCATGCTGTTGTTCTTCGGATTCAGCTATTGCCCGGACGTCTGCCCGACCGTGTTGCAGACGATGAACACGGCGCTCGACGAGCTGGGGCCGGCGGGCGAGCGGGTCGCGCCGATCTTCATCACCATCGACCCGGCGCGCGACACCGTGGAGCGGCTGCACGCCTATGCGGCGAATTTCCATCCGCGCCTGGTTGCGCTGACCGGCAGCGCCGACGAGATCGCCGCCGTCGCCCGGGCCTATCGGGTCTATTATGCCCGGGCCGGGGATGACGCGTCCGGGGACTACGACATGGACCATACCTCGATCGTCTATCTGATGGGGCCGGACGGCGCCTATGTCAGCCATTTCACCCATGAGACGCCGATCGAGGAAATCATCGAGGCGATCCGCAAACGCCTCTGAGCAGCGGTCCATGCCCGACCCGGCGTTCTGGAAGACCAAGCGTCTCGCCGACATGACGCGCAGCGAGTGGGACTCGCTGTGCGACGGCTGCGGCAAGTGCTGTCTGTTGAAACTGGAATACGAGGACACCGGCGAGATCGACCGTACCAATGTCGCCTGCCGGCAGCTCGACCTGCATGACTGCCGCTGCCGCAACTACGCCCTGCGCAAGACGCTGGTCGAAGACTGCATCGCGCTGACGCCGGAGATGGTCGGTAATTTGTCCTGGCTGCCGGCGACCTGCGCCTACCGGCTGATCGACGAGGGCAAGGACCTCTATTGGTGGCACCCGCTCGTCTCCGGCGACCCCGAGACGGTGCACCTTGCCGGCGTCTCGGTGCGCGATCGCGCGATCGGCGAGGACGACGCCGGCGAGCTCGAGGATCACGTGGTGGAGTGGCTCGACTGAATCCGCGGCGCCGTCGTCAGGCCGCCGCGAAACCGTGCCGGACGAGCGGCAGCGAGCGGACGCGTTCCCCGGTCGCGGCGAAGATCGCGTTCGCCACCGCCGGCGCGATCGGCGGCGTCGACGGTTCGCCGATGCCGCCGATCGCGGCGCCGCTATCGACGATGCGGACCGCGATCTCCGGCATCTGCGCCAGGCGCAGCATCTCGTAGCCGTCGAAATTGCCCTGCTCGACGCGGCCGTCGCGGAGCGTGATCTCGCCGAACAGCGCCGCGGTCAGGCCGTAGACGATGCCGCTTTCCATCTGCGCCACGACCGTGTCCGGGTTGACGACGACGCCGCAATCGACGGCGCAGGCGACCTTGTGGACGCTGAGCGCCTTGCCGTCGCCGACCGAGATCTCGACCACCTCGGCGACGATCGAGCCGAAGGATTCGTGCAGCGCCAGGCCGCGGAACCGTCCCGGCGGTGGCGGCGACCCCCAGCCCGCCGTCTCGGCCGCCGCCTCGAGCACGGCGCGGTGGCGCGGCGCCTCGTCCAGCAACCGCAGGCGGAAATCGAGCGGGTCGGCGCCGGCGGCGTGCGCGATCTCGTCGAGGAAGCTCTCCACGAAGAACGCATTCTGGCTGTTGCCGACCGAGCGCCAGAAGCCGACGGGCACGCCGGTGTGCTTCATCGCATACTCGGTGCGCCGGTTGGCGATCCGGTACGGCATCTCCGCGGCGCCCTCGACCGAGCTCGGGTCGATGCCGTCCTTGACGTAGTCCGGCAACGCGCGGGTCATGATCGAAGGGCATACCAGGCGCGCCTGCCAGGCCACCGGCCGGCCGCCCGCGTCCAGCCCGCCGCGCAGGCGGGCGACCGCCGCCGGCCGGTAGAAGTCGTGGCGGATGTCCTCCTCGCGCGACCAGATCAGCTTGACCGGCGCGCCGACCGCCTTCGCCGCCAGCACCGCCTGCAACGCGAAGTCGGTTTCGAAACGGCGCCCGAAGCCGCCGCCGAGGAAGGTCGTGTGCACCTTGACCTGTCCCGGCTCGAGGCCGAGGGCCGCGCCGACGGCAAACTGGATCGGGCCCTGGCCCTGGGTCGGCGCCCAGATCTCGACGCCGTCGGCGGTGACGTGGGCGGTGGCGTTCATCGGCTCCATCGTCGCGTGGGCGAGGAACGGCACCTCGTACACCGCTTCCACCTGCTTGGCGGCGCCGGCCAGCGCCGCGTCGTCGCCGGCGGCCGCGGCGACCGCGGCGGGGCCGTCGAGGGCGGCCATGAACTCGGCGCGGATCGAGGCGCTGCTCATCGCCGCGTTGGCGCCTTCGTCCCACTCCGGCGCGAGCGCCCGCAGGCCCTTCAGCGCCGGCCAGTAGCCGTCGGCGACGACCACCACCGCGTCGTCGAGCGGCACCACGGCGCGCACGCCCTTCACGGCCAGGGCCGGCGCCTGGTCCACCGTGCGCAACCGTCCGCCGAACACCGGGCAGGCCATGACCGTGCCGACCAGCAGGCCGTCGAGCTTCACGTCGACGCCGAAGACGGCGCTGCCGTCCACCTTCGCGGGCGTGTCCAGGCGCGGCGTCGGCTTGCCGATCAGCGTCCACTGCGCCGGCTTCTTGAGCGCGACCTCGGCCGGCGGCGCGAGCCGCGCCGCCGCCTCGGCCAACGCGCCATAGGTCGCCTGCCAGCCCTTCGGCCCGTGCACGACGCGACCACCGCTGGCATGGCATTCCGCGACCGGCACGCCCCACCGCTCCGCCGCCGCCTGGCGCAGCATCTCGCGCGCCGTCGCCCCGGCCTGGCGCAGGTGGTCGAAGGACGAGCGCACGCTGGTGCTGCCGCCGGTCGCCTGAACGCCGAACATGCGGTTGCGGTATTCCGGGTCGGCCGGCGCCATCTCCGCCCGGACCTTCGACCAATCGGCCTCCAGCTCCTCGGCGACGATCATCGGCAGGGACGTATAGACGCCCTGACCCATCTCGGAATGGGCGACCAGGATGGTCACGGTGTCGTCCGGAGCGATGCGCAGCCAGGCGTTGACCACGGCCTCGGCCGCCGCGGCCCGGGCGCCGCGCCGGTGCGCCGGCAGGTGAAAGCCGATGACGAGGCCGCCCGCGGCGGCGGCGCCGGTCTGCAGGAACTGGCGGCGGCCGACGGTCATGACGTTTCGCATGGTTCGCCCCCCCTTGCTCACGCCTCGGCCGCGCGCTTGATGGCGCGACGGACGCGGTTGTAGGTGCCGCAGCGGCAGATATTGGTGATCGCGTCGTCGATCTCGGAATCGCCCGGAGCCGGCGTCTCGGCGAGCAGCGCCGCCGCGGCCATGATCATGCCCGACTGGCAATAGCCGCACTGCGGCACGTCCTCGGCGATCCAGGCGCGTTGCAGCTTGTGGCTGCGGTCGGCGGAGAGGCCCTCGATCGTGGTGATCTCCGCCCCGCTCACGCTCGCCGCCGGCGTGACGCAGGAGCGCGTGGCGACCCCGTCGACATGCACGGTGCAGGCGCCGCAGGCGGCGATGCCGCAACCGAACTTGGTGCCGGTCAGGCCGAGATTGTCGCGCAGCACCCACAGCAAGGGCGTATCGTCATCGACGTCGACGCGATGATCGCGGCCGTTCACGCGAAGGCTGAATGACATGCGGCACCTCCCCCCTTCTTGCGCCGGCCGGCGGCGCGCGGACGATCGCCCGGCCGGCCCGGCCCCGGTCATTCGATCCATGTGGGGACGGGCCGCGGCGGCGACAACACCCCCCGCAAGCATCGGATAGAATTGCGCCCGGCCCCTGACGTAAGACGGCGCCATGGCCTATTCTCCAAGGGAGCCGACAAAGATGCTGCGGGACAGGAATGACGGCCGTTTCGCGACGCCGGCACGGGCGATGAACCGGACCGACCCCACGGTCGAGGCGGTGCGCCGCGCCTGCCGCTACATCGACGCGCGCGTCGAGGCGGCCACCGGCGACGGGCCGGATCAGGGCGGCGGCGCGGGGCCGGTCACCCTGGCCGAGCTCGGCGTCCATTGCGGCGTCAGCCCCTGGCACCTGCACCGCCTGTTCAAGCGGGTCATGGGGGTGACGCCGCGGCAGTACGGCGACGCCCGCCGGCTGGCGCGGTTCCGCGTCGGCCTGCAGCAGGGCGACGGCGTCGCCGCGGCCACCTACGACGCCGGCTTCGGATCGTCGAGCCGGGTCTATGAACGGGCGGCCGGGGCGCTGGGCATGACGCCCGCGACCTATGCCAAGGGCGGCCGCGGCGCGCGCATCGCCTATGCGCTCGCCGCGTCGCCGCTCGGCCGGCTGCTGGTCGCGGCGACCGAGCGCGGCGTCTGCTTCGTCGGCCTCGGCGAGCGCGACGGCAAGCTGGCGGCGGAGCTGCGCCGCGAATTTCCGGCGGCCGAGGAGATCCGTCGCGACGACGCCGCCCTGGGCGCCGCGGTGGCGGCCCTGCTCGCCTACCTCGCCGGGGCCGAGCCGCATATCGACCTGCCGCTCGATATCCGCGCCACGGCCTTCCAACGCCGGGTCTGGGAGGAGCTGCGCCGCATCCCGCCGGGCGAGACCCGCAGCTACGCGGCGATCGCCGAGGCCCTCGGCCAGCCCACGGCGCAGCGCGCGGTGGGCCGCGCCTGCGCCACCAACCCGGTATCCCTGGTGGTGCCTTGCCATCGGGCGCTGCGCCGCGACGGCGACCTCGGCGGCTATCGCTGGGGGCTCGAGCGCAAGCGGGCGCTGCTCGACCAGGAGGCGGCCGGCCGGCCGCCGCGGCCGCCGCGGCCGCCCCGCCGGGCTTGACCACGGGACTAGGGAAAAAGTTGCGATTCTATATCTGACTGACGGCGCGACATCAGAGATGCACGATCGTTGGCTTGGTATATAATGCCTTGATGTCTGGCGCTGATCGGGCGAATGGGAATGCCGAGGTTGCTGAGAAGGCGCCCCTCACTCTGGATACTGTGAGGGCGCGGCTTCGTCCGTTCTTGCTGGCGAATTCACCATCGAGCATCGAGGAAAGAGAAACCCCGCAAGGTAAGAAGATAGCGATTCAAAAGCCATGGGGTGACGAATCTCCAATACTTTTCGTCCCGGACGAAATCGAACCGTTTTCCGACGTGTTGAACAATCTCTATCTGCCAGAGCGATTCAGTGCGATTTGGCACAAAGATACAAGCGACTTGGAAGTTATTTGGACGGCTCACCCATTGTCGCCCCAACTTGCTGAATTTACTACGCGCAGATTCCTGTTTCAATATCAGTCAAAAGAGTACAAGTGTGAATTCTCTCGCGCTAGCGACCGCTTGCTGCTTCTAGCTAAGAATTCACAGCCCATCGCATCGTCAATCACTTATTTCAGAAATCTTCTTTCGTTTCACATATATACGACTCTTGGTGAGGACTCGGGGAATGGAGAAAGCTTGCCAGAACCGCCGATAGGCGAACCATTGTGTTTTTGGATCAGGGGTGTAGAGTGGAATGAAGATTTTGTACTAAATCTCGCCAATCATTTGAATTTCTATATGAGTTATTATGATACATTGTCGCCAACTATTCTAATACATACGCCAAAAACTGAAGCACAAGACATAAAACCAAAGACACGATACATTGCCGGGCGTTTCCCAGAGCGAATTACATCGAACGAACTAGATGACAACCTTCTTCATTTCTGGGGTGCCTCTCTATCTGGAGACACTGCTCGTCGTTTCCTCTATTGTTTTAGAATTATCGAGTATGCTTCAACGCTACATCTGGATAACAACGCGAGACTAGCAATTCGAAGGGCATTGGCCGCGCCGAATGTATTGGATGATCTCGTTGGAGCTACCGATAACGTCCTGGCGGCCATTCAGAAATCAAAACTCGACGATTATCAAAAGTTTGACGCCGTCCTGAGAGAGACCGTGGATCCGCCGCTGTTGTGGAGAGAAATCAGCCAGAACATAAATGCCTTCGCAACCGAGACACGGTTTGACGGGGGTTTTAGCGTCGGTCCCCTTATCGCACACGGTGGTCGAGAGGTTGATTTTGCTGCCCAAAACTTTATTCCTCTTGCCAAGGCACTGCGAGAGATTCGCAATGCGCTTGCGCACGGGAAGGACCAGAAAACATCCGCAGTGATACTCCCTACGACTCGTAACTTTGACCGGCTTCGGCCCTGGGCCTCCTTGATCTCAGTGGCCGCCGGCGAGGTTCTCCTTTACCGGAAAATTCTCTAGGGCCTTGACAATAATGCAAGACTGGTATGCTATAGGGCGGTGTAGCGGCGCAACCAATTCGTAACGATTTCGTTGTTAGCTGAAGTCCCCATGGACGGGAGAAAAACCATGACGCCTGGCGGCTGATCACGAACTATCGCCCCAAGGAGTTAGCCACTTCGCCGCCCGGCCCGGGCGGCGATTTGGTTTGGAGGTTCGTGATGATGGGTTCCAGCGATTAATTCAGCAACCAAGAAGCAACGCGGCGCATGAACGAGGCGCTTCGGCGGGCGTTTAACACGCCGCCGAAGCCGCACAAACCTAAGTTTCGTCGTGCGAAGCGAACCAGCGGATCAAAGCGTAGATCGCCCGCATCTCGGCGCGAGAAAACCGCCTGGGCTTCCATCGCGCGAGGTTGTTGATATGTGAGCCGCTTGCCCTCGGCATCTCTGAGGGCGCAGCGGGCGGTGGGCCGCGCCTGCGCCACCAACCCGGTCGCCCTCGTGGTGCCCTGCCACCGGGTCGTGCGCGAGGACGGCGGCCTCGGCGGCTATGCCTGGGGCATCGAGCGCAAGCGGGCGCTGCTGGAGCGGGAGGCCGCCGCGGGGCGCCGCGGCCGCGGCGCCCGGGTTAACCACGTCCTAGGTAAAAAAACCTAAAACGGGCCGTCGCCCTTGCTGTATGGGCGGCCGGCGCGCTATAAGATGCGTTATGCCGCAGCGCCCGCATCTTCAATCCCCGACCCGCGCCCGCCCGGTCCCTGGGAAAAAAGGCAAGCCCCGTCAAAGGGTTGCCAACCAGGCCTCGCGGGACAGCCAGGTGCTGGCGGTGGACAACCGCCGCGTTCCCCTGATGTTCCAGCCGGACAAGCGGGCCCGGCGCATCATCATCCGCGTCGATCACGGCAACGCCGGAATCGTCGTCGTCCTGCCGCCGCGCTCGACCCGCGACCAGGGGCGGCGCTTCGCCCTGCTGAACAAGGGCTGGATCCGCGACCGGCTGGCGCAGCTGCCGCCGCGGGTGGCGTTCCGGCCGGGCGCCGTCATCCCGTTCCTCGGCGTCGAGCACCGCATCCGCCACCGGCCGGGGGCCCAGGGCACGGTGTGGCGCGAGGGCGGCATGATCAACGTCGCCGGGCGGACGGAGCATGTCGCGCGGCGGATCGAGGACTGGCTGAAGCGCGAGGCGCGGCGCGAGATCGAGCGCCGGGTCCGGCAGAAGGCGGAGATCATCGACCGCCGCGTCGGCGGCCTCAGCGTGCGCGACCCGAAGAGCCGCTGGGGGAGTTGCTCGCCGAGCGCCAAGCTGGCGTTCTCGTGGCGGCTGGTGCTGGCGCCCCGCGCGGTGCTCGACTACGTCGTCGCCCATGAGGTCGCGCATCTGAAGCAGCTCAATCACGGGCCGCGGTTCTGGCGGCTGTGCGCCGAGCTGACGCGCGACGCCGAATCCGCGCGCGCCTGGCTCAACCAACACGGACCGGCGCTGCACCGCTACGGTTGAGGCGGCCGCCTCACGCCGGCAGCGCCACGTCCGGCACCCAGACATAGCCGTCCGGATCCACCACATAGGCCTCGCGCAGGCCGTGCGGCTTGTCGGCCGGTGGCGCCAGGATCGTATGGCCGAGCCGCGCCGCCGCCGCGGCCGCGCGGTCGGGGTCGCAGCCGTGCAGCCGGAACTCCGCCCCGGCGCCACGCACCGCCCCGTCGCCGGTCAGCGCCAGCAGCGGATGATCGCCGTAGGTATGATCGGCGTGCAGCATCCATTCGCCGCCGGCCAGGCGCAGCACGGCGAAGTCGGCGTCGGCGTACACGACCTCGGCGCCGAGCACGTCGCGCTGGAACGCCACCGAACGCGCGACGTCGCGCACCAGCAGGTTGATCGTCAGGCCGCGCAGCGAGCGGCCGTAATCGGGCGCAGTCATCCACGGTTCCTGCGCCCCGCGTTTGCTAACCAAGGTCGTTGCCTCCCCACGGATCCGCTGCATTGTGGAACAAGGGACCGGGCCGACGCAAATGCCGCCGCCGTTTGCCCAAAGCCATCGCATATGGGCGCTGCATTGCTGCCCTTGCGTCCTTCGACAGGCTTGAGGCATGAGGGGAAATCTTCGTGGCACAAAGAAAGCCCCTCTTGCTGAGCCTGTCGAAGCACGCACCGCGCTGATCCAGGTCTACTTCGGCCGCCGCAGAGCGGCCAAGTGCGATAGCCCCGCCGTTTGCCAAGCCGCGGCGCGGCCCCTATAAGGACCGTCGCGGCCGGACCGGCGGCCGAGCCCCTTGCGCCTTCGGCCCATGCTTCCAGCCAACAGCCTCGCCGTCACCGCGTTGCTCGCCGCGCTGGTCGCGCTCGGGCCGATCTCGACCGACCTCTATCTGCCGTCGCTGCCGGCGCTGGCGCGCGGCTTCGGCGCCTCGGTCGCCGAGGTGCAGCTCACCTTGAGCGTCTTCCTCGCCGGCTTCGCCGTGGCGCAGCTCGCCTATGGGCCGCTGTCCGACCGCTTCGGCCGGCGGCCGGTGCTGCTCGGCGGGCTCGTCCTCTATGTCGCGGCCGGTGTCGCCTGCGCGCTGGCGCCGTCGATGGGCGTGCTGATCGCGGCCCGCGGCGTGCAGGCCGTCGGCGCCTGCGCCGGCCCGGTGCTGGCCCGCGCCATCGTGCGCGACGTGCACGGCCGCGAGGGCGCCGCCCGCGTGCTCGCCTACATGGCGGCGGCGATGGCGCTGGCGCCGGCGCTCGGCCCGATCCTCGGCGGCTTCGTCGAGCTGTGGTTCGGCTGGCGCGCCAATTTCGTGCTGCTTGTGCTCTACGGCGCCGCCGGTCTCGCCGCCGCCGCGGCGTTCCTGCCCGAGACCAACGCCGCGCCGGACCCGCTGGCGGCGCGGCCGATGCAGATCCTCGCCAACTACCGGGCGCTCGCCGGCCAGCGCGCCTATGCCGGCTACGTCCTGGCTTGCGCCTTCGCGTACAGCGGCATCTTCGCCTTCATCTCCGGCTCGTCCTTCGTGCTGGTCGACGGCCTCGGCCTCGGGCCGCAGGCCTACGGCTTCTGCTTCGCCGCCATCGTCGTCGGCTACATGGTCGGGACGCTCGCCGCCGGGCGGCTGACGCGGCGGCTCGGCATCGACCGCATGATCGCCGCCGGCGCCGCCGTGTCGGTGCTCGGCGGGGCGCTGCTCGCCGGGATCGCCTGGGCCGGGGTCGGCGGCGGGTTGGCCGGCGCCGCCGCCGTCGTCGCGCCGATGATGCTGTACATGGCCGGAACCGGCCTCGTCATGCCCAACGCCATGGCCGGCGCCGTCGGCCCGTTCCCGCGCCTGGCCGGCGCCGCATCGGCGCTGCTCGGCTTCGTTCAGATGACGGTGGCGGCCGGCGTCGGCGTCGCGGTCGGCCACCTGCATGACGGCACGGCGCGGCCGATGGCGACGGCGATCGCGCTGGCCGCGGTGCTGATCGCGGCGTCCTTCCTGCTGCTCGTGCGCCCGGCGCGGACGGCGGTCACTTCTTGTTCCCGCGCTGGCCGCTGAGGGACGGCGGCGCCGATCCGCCGCCCTCGAACAACTTGTCGATCCAGTCCGCGATCGAGCCGCCGCCGCCGTCGCGGACGGCGACGGCGATTTCCGGTTGCGGCCCAGGCAGCGGGCGCGGCGGCAGACCGGCGAGCGCCTGGCGCATGAAGCCGCCCCAGAGCCGCGCCGGCAGGGTGCCACCGGTGACCTTCGCCATCGGCGCGCCGTCGTCGTTGCCGACCCAGACGCCGGTCACCAGCTCGGCGGTGAAGCCGATGAACCAGCCGTCGCGGAAATCCTGGCTCGTCCCGGTCTTGCCGGCGGCCGGCCGGCCCGGCGCCGCGGCCCGGCCGGTGCCCCAGTCGACGACGGCGCCGAGCAGGTCGAGCATCTGCACGACCTGGCGCGGCGCCACGACGCGGTCGGGGCCGGAGCCGAGGCGCAGGTAAAGCACTTCGCCGCCGGCGTCGCGGATCTCCTCGATGCCGCGCGGCCAGACGCCGTAGCCGCCGTTGTCGAAGACGCCGTAGGCGGCGGTCAACTCGAGCAGCGACACTTCGCTGGTGCCGAGCGCGAGGCTGGGCGCGGCGCCCAGCTCCGCCGTGACGCCGAGGCGGCGGGCGGTCGCCGCCACATTGGCCGGGCCGACGCGCTGCGACACTTGCACGGCGATGCTGTTGAGCGAGCGCGCGAAGGCTTCGCGCAACGTCACCTCGCCGTAGTACTTGTCCTCGTAGTTGGCCGGCCGCCAGCCGCCGATCGACAGCGGCGAATCGACCAGGCGGCTGTCCGGCGTCATCCCCTGCTCGAGGCCGGCGAGAAAGACGAAGGCCTTGAAGGCCGATCCGGGCTGGCGCAGCGCCTGGGTCGCGCGGTTGAACTGGCTTTCCGCGTAGTCGCGGCCGCCGACCATGGCGCGCACGGCGCCGTCCGGCGACATCGCCACCAGCGCCGCCTGTCCGACCCGGCGGTCGGCGCCCGCTTCGGCGAGCACCCGGCGCAATTCCGCCTCGGCCATGCGCTGCAGGACGGGGTCGAGCGTGGTGACGACGACCAGGTCGCGGTCGCTGTAGCCGACATAGCTCGACACCTGGTCGAGCACCCAATCGGCGAAGTGCCGGCCGGTCGGGCCGGCGACCGTCGGCCCCGCCTCGCCCGACGCGGCGGCCGCCACTTGTGTCGCCTCGTCCGCGCTCAGATAGCCGGCCGCCGCCATGTTGGCGAGCGCGAGACGCGCCCGCGCCGCCGCCGCCTTGCCGTCGCTGAGCGGGTTGTAGCGCGACGGCGCCCGGAGGATGCCGGCGAGCATCGCCGCCTCGTAGGGCGTCACCCGCGCCGCCGGCTTGCCGAAATACTTGCGCGCCGCCGCGTCCACCCCATAGGTGCCGGCCCCGAGATAGACGCGGTTGAGGTAGAGGGCGAGGATCTCGTCCTTGGTGAAACGGTGCTCCAGCCACAGCGCCAGCAGCAGCTCCTGGCCCTTGCGGCGGATCGAGCGTTCCGGCGTGAGGAA
>JBBECF010000156.1:0-2567 GCA_040881945.1 Dongiaceae bacterium
GAAGGTCTTGATGTGCGGCTTCTGCTTGATGAGCAGGTCGCGGGCCTTGTCGAGCTCGTCCTGGTTGGTCGTGTTCATGCTATAGCCCAGGTATTTCAGGGTGATCCCCATCACGGAACGAGCGTCGGCCAGAAGCGCGATGCGCCCGCTGTACTTGTCGCTGTCGAGCAGGTCGCCCCAGCTCGTCGGCGTCGCGACCTTCGACTTGCGGTAGCCGACGCCGATGGTCCCCCACATATAGGGCACTCCGAACTTCAAGCCCGGATTGAAGGCGGGGTTGGAGAAGTTCGGGTCCGGATCGATGTTCTTCAAGTTGGGGATCTTGCCGTGGTCGACCGGCACGAGCATGTTCAAGCTGATCATGTCGGCAACAAAGGAATCGCTCGGGAAGATCACGTCATAGCCTGGATTGCCCGCCTTCAGCTTGGCGAACAGCTCCTCGTTGTTCGCAAAAAGATCGTACTGTACCGCGATGCCGGTCCTGTCGGTAAACGTCTCCAGCGTGGTTTCGCCGATATAGGTGTCCCAGTTGTAAACGTTGAGCTTCTTCTCTTCGGCGCCCCAGCCGCGGCGCGGCAGGGTGGCGAACGCCACCGTCGCGGCGCCGGCGCCGTGCAGGAAATTGCGCCGGGAAAACCGGGGCAAATTAAGCTTGCTCATGGTCCGCTCTCCTTGTCGTTCGCGCTTTGTCCTCGCCGGCGCCCGCGCCGGTCGGTCCGGAGGCGCGGCTCGGCCAATACCCGCCATCATCCCGCAAGAGACAGGTCGAGACAAGCGGGTCGCGCGGCCGTCAAAGCGCCGCCTGCTTGAGCCGCGTCCGGCTCAGTTCGCCGGCCGCGTCGAGGATCGGATAGGCCACCGAGGTCAGGTGCGAATTGATGCGCTTAAAATCGCGCAGCACGTCGAGATGCAGGTTGCTCGTTTCGATGCTCTCCGCTTTGCCGCTGCGCAGCCGCGCCAAGTGGTTTTCCGACGCCGTCCGCTCGAGCTCGCGGAACGCGATCTTCTCCTCGAGCAGCTGCCGCGCCAGCCTGACCTCGCCCGAGATGAAGACATTGAGGGCCAGCTTCAGGTTGTCGAGCAGGCGGGCGTGCATGACGCGGATTTCCTCGAATCCCTCCTCCGAGAAGCGCAGCTTGTTCTTGATCTTTTTCGCCGCCAGGTCCATCAGGTTCTTGTCGATGATGTCGCCGACATGCTCCAGGTTCGTGGTGAAGGTGATGGTGTCGATCGACCGCCTGTGATCCTCCTTGTCGAGGGCCTCGCGGCTAACCTCCGTTAAGTAGAGCTTGATCGCCTCGTGCAGCGCGTCGACGCTGTCGTCGAGTTGCTCCACCTCGCGCAACAGCCGGCGGTCGTCGTTGCGGAATACGTCGAGCGTCTGGCGCAGCATCTTCTCGATGATGTCGCCCATGCGTAGCGTCTCGCGGGCGGCGTTGGCGATGGCGACGGCGGGCGATTCCATCGCCGCGCGGTCGAGGTAGCGCGGCTTGACGGTTTCCTCGGCCTGGGGACGGTCGGGCTGGAGCCTGGTGCACAGGCGCGCCGCCGGCCCGATGAGCGGAATGAACAGTACCGCCAGGCCGATGTTGAACGCCGTGTGGAAGTTGGCGACTTGCCGCCACGGTTCGGCCTCGAGCAGCGCCAGATACGGCACGGCAAAGGGCAGCAGCGGCACAGCGACGGCAACGCCGACTAGGCGGAAGATCAGATTGCCGATCGGCACGCGCCGGGCCTCGGGATCGGCAGTGGCGGTGGCGAGCAGGGGCGCGACGGCGCTGCCCAGATTGGCGCCGAGCACGAGCGCGAAGGCGACCGGCAGCTCGACGATCCCGGAGGCGGCGAACGAGATTACCAGCAGCACGATGGCGAGGCTCGAGGTCGCGAGCATGGTGAGCAGCGCGCCCAGCACCACGGCCAGCAAGGGCTCGTCGCCGATCGCGCCGAGCACGACGGGCAGAACCGCCGACTCGCGCATTGGCGCCGCGGTGGCGCCGATCAGCTGCAGGGCAAGCAGGATGATGCCCAGGCCGACCACGGCGCGGCCGAGGTCGCGTGGCCGTGTCGCCTTGCTCGCCATGAAGACGATGACGCCGACCAGCACGAGCAGCGGCGACAGCCAGCCGAGCCGGAACGAGTACACCTGCGCCACCAGGCTGGTGCCGACGTCGGCGCCGAGCATGATGGCGAGCGCCGCCGCCGTGCTGACCGCGCCGCGCGAGGCGAAGGACGCCGCCATCAAAGCGGTGGCCGTGCTGCTCTGCAGCAGGATCGTGACCCCGAGTCCGGCCAGCAGGGCGGAAAAGCGGTTGCTCATGCTGCGGCCGAGACGGCGGCGCAGGTCGCCGCCGTAGGCGCGCAGGACCCCGGTGCGCACCATGCGCAGGCCCCAGACCAGCAGCGCCGCGGCGCCCAGCAGGTTCACCAGGAAATGCGTTCCGATAGTCGCGGCCTCCCGATCGACTCACGCCTTGGGGCCGCGCGCGACGGCAACCGTCGCGGCCCTCCACCCGGCGCGCGATCCTCCTGGCGGGTCAAGGGATGGCGACTCCGGGGAGCGGAGCGCC
>JBBECF010000157.1:0-11718 GCA_040881945.1 Dongiaceae bacterium
CGCCGCTTGCCGATGCGTCCAGCATCGGCGGCGCGACGCTTCCTGCCGCAGGCCCACCACAGGCGATCTCACGTGGCATCCTTCTATGAAAGTGGGTACTAAGCGGCATCCCGGACGTTCGGCCGGCACAGCGAGCGCGGCGAGGCGTCGCGGATGAAGTCGACGAGTCCCATCACCGGCGGGCTATCGCCGAGCGTCATGACCACGCGTTCAAGCCGCTCCGCCATCGGTCCCTCGCCCTCGAAAATCTGCCGATAGGCGACGCGTAGCGCGTGGATGTCGGTCCGCGCCATGCCGCGACGCTTGAGCCCGACGAGGTTGAGGCCGGTCAACCTGGCGCGGTTGCCCACGGCCATCCCGAAGGGGATGACGTCCTGCGCCACCCCCGACATGCCGCCGACCATCGCCTGACGGCCGATCCGAACGTATTGGTGCACCGCCGACAGGCCGCCGATCACGACGTGGTCACCGAGCTCGACATGGCCGCCGAGGGTGGCGTTGTTGGCCATGATGACATGGTCGCCGACCCGGCAATCATGCGCGACATGGGCGCCGACCATGAAGAAGCCGTGGTCGCCGATGCGCGTCACCATGCTGCCGTCGGCGGTCCCGGGATTGATCGTCACATGCTCGCGGATGACGTTGTGATGGCCGATCGTCAGCTCCGAGGGCTCGCCCTTGAAGCCCTGGTGCTGCGGCGCCAGACCGATCGAGGCGAAGGGGTAGACGACGGTGTGGGCGCCGATGGTCGTGCGGCCGTCGACGACGACATGCGCGCTGAGCGCCACCCCGGCATCGAGCTGCACCTGCGGCCCGACGCAGCAATACGGACCGATGGAGACGTTCGAGGCGATCCGGGCGCCCGGTGCGATCACGGCGGTGGCGTGGATGTCGGCCATCATTCGTCCCGAATCATCGCCGTGATCGTCGCGTCAGCGACGACCACGCCGTCGACGCGGGCCTCGCACTTCATCTTCCAGATGGCGCCGCGATGCCGCTCCTTGGCGACGTGAAGATGGAGCCGGTCGCCCGGTAGGACGGGCCGACGGAACCGGGCGGCCTCGATCGACATGAAATAGACCAGCTTTCCCTCGGCGTCCGGACCCAGCGTGTGCACGACGAACACGGCGGCGGTCTGCGCCATCGCCTCGACGATCAAGACGCCCGGCATCACCGGCCGGCGTGGAAAATGGCCCTGAAAGAACCATTCGTCGATCGTTACGTTCTTGATCCCGACGGCGCCGCGGTCCAATTCGATGTCGACGACCCGGTCGACCATCAGGAAGGGATAGCGGTGCGGGATCATCTGCATGACCCGCATGATGTCGGCCGACGCAACCGTCCGCGAGCCCGTTTCGGTCATTGCGTGCGAGTCCCTGCCCCGCTGCGTCGATGCTCGGCCGGCGCCGCCGGTCTGGGTGGGCGCTGCACGTGGGCGCCGCTCACTTCGGCTTTGCCACCGCCACCGACGGCAGCTTGGCATCCAGCTTGGTCAGCGTGTCCGCGGTGATGTCGAAGCCGGTGGCCGACAGCACCACCTGGGACTTGCTCAGAACCAGCGTGATGCCTTTTTCCTGGGCGATCTCCGCGACGACCTGGGCCAGCGCCTGGCGGACTTGGTTAATGCTGTTGTTGAAGAGCTCCTCGAGCTCGTCCTTGCGCCCCTGCACGTTGCGGCGAAGCTGCATTGCCTGCTGATCGAGCGCCTCGCGCTTCTGCTTGTATTGCTCCTGCGAAAGCGTGGCACGCTGGCCTGCGAGGTCCTGGTCGGCCGCGAGCAGCGCATTTTCCTGCTGCGCCAGTTCCGCCTGGTAGGCTGCGCGCTGCCGCTGGAGTTCGGCCTGGATTCCGACAGCGGCCTTGGAATCGCGCATTATCTGTTGCACGTCGAGCACCGCCACGATGATCGGGATTTCCTTCAGCTCGATCGCCGCCGCCGGCCGAACGTCGGCGACGACGGCCGTCAACACAAGGAACGCAGCCGCGAGGGCCGCCCATGACTTAATCTTGCAGGACATGGCAGATCATATTTCCAAAGGGTACGACGGGTTAAAATCTCGTGCCGACGCTGAACCGGAACAGCTCCAGCTGGTCGAACGACTCCTTGATCACCGGCACCGCGAAATCGACCGCGATGGGTCCCAACGGCGACTTCCAGGACAGGCCCGTGCCGACCGAGATGCGGAGGCTGGCTTCGTCCACCGAGCTGGCGCTCTTGAAGTCGCTGTCGGTGAGCGTCCCGAAATCCGAGAACACCCGACCCCGGATCTGGAACTCCTCGGGCAGCCCAAGCGGGAACGACAGCTCGGTCGTCCCGACGAAGAACTTGTTGCCGCCCAGCGCGTCTTCGGTGACGACGTCGCGCGGCCCGATGCCCGCCGTCTGAAAGCCGCGGAACGAGTTGCCGCCGAGGAAGAAATTGTCTGTGATTCGGACGTCCTCGCCGATGCCGAACACGTACCCGATTTCGCCCAGAAGGGCCGCCACGAAATCGCCGCCGAGCGGCTGATAATATCCGCCCCCGAGCCGACTGCGCAGGTAACTGACGTCGCCCCCGAGCCCCGCGAGATCGTTGCGCAGGCGCACGAAGTACCCTTCGCGCGGATCGAGGCGGTTATCGCGGCGATCGTAGGTCAAGTCCTGCCCGATCACCGAGGATATGGTCGTTCCCCTCTGCTGCTGGATCGCCACCGAGGCGTCGGAATCGACGTCCAGGATTTCGTTGCGGCTGATCGTGTATCGCACCGTTTGGCGCAGGAATTCAGTGATGTCGTAGCCGAAGCGTAGGCCGCCGCCGAGGTTCTTCTCGTCGAACGAGCTTTCCCGGCGGTTGGTATCGGTGCGGAAGACGTCGAAGCCGGCGGCCAGCGGGCGATCGAGAAAATAGGGTTCGGTGAAGCTGAGGTCGATCTGCGACCGGCGGCCGGAAATCACGAAGCCGAGCCGCAGATCCTGCCCGCGACCGAGCAGGTTGCGTTCGCGCACGCTGACGTCGCCGAGCGGTCCCTCCGCGGTCGAGAAACCGACGCCGAACGACAACTCGCCGGTCGACTGCTCCTGCACCTCGACCTCGAGGACGGTCTTGTCCGGGCTGTCGCTGGGCACGGTGCGGATGTCGACCGCCTCGAAGAACCCCAAATTCTGGATGCGCTGACGGGTGCGGCGGATCTTCGAGGTATTGAAGGCATCGCCTTCGACCAGGCGGAACTCGCGTCGGATCACCTTGTCGAGCGTGCGTACGTTACCGGAGATGTCGATGCGCTCGACGAAGACGCGCGGCCCCTCCTGGACGTCGTAGGTCAGGTTGATGACCTTGTTCTCGCGATCCCGCTCGACGCGCGGCCTGACGTCGACGAAGGCATAGCCGAGCTCGCCGACGACGTCGGTGATCCGGGCAATGCTGTCCTCGACCTCCTCGGCGTTGTACCAATCTCCGTCGCGCGTGGAGATTTCCGCGCGCAGGCGTTCCGGGTCGAGGTCCTTGAGCGCGGTCTGCAGGTCGACCTGCCCGAAGCGGTAGCGTTCCCCTTCTTCGACGGTGAAGGTGATGAAGAAGGCATCACGGTCGGGTGACAACTCGGCCACAGCGGACACCACCCGGAAGTCGGCGTAGCCTTCCTTGAGGTAGAAGTTGCGCAACGCCTCGCGGTCCACCGTCAGCCGGTCCGGGTCGTAGGTATCGACGGTGGAAAAGAGGCGGTACCAGGCGCTTTCGCGCGTGATGATCTCGCCGCGCAGCGTGCCGTCGCCAAACGCCGTATTGCCGACGAAGTCGATGCGCCGGACCTCGGTGACCTCGCCTTCGTTGATTTCGAAGACCAGATCGACGCGGTTCTGTTCCAGCGAAATCACCTTCGGCTCGACGGTGGCGGCGAAGCGGCCGCTGCGACGGTAGATCTCGAGGATGCGCCGGGTGTCGCTCTGGACCCGCGTCTGCGTATAGACGACGCGCGGCCGAAGCTGAACCTCGGCCTCGAGCGTCTCGTCGTCGATGCGTCTGTTGCCTTCGAAGGCGAGCTGGTTGATGATCGGGTTCTCCACCACTTGAACGACCAGCGCGGCGCCTTCGCGCCGCAACGTAACGTCGGCGAACAGGCCGGTCGCGAACAGGCTCTTCAGCGCGCGGTCGATGCGCTCCGATTCGAACGGATCCCCGGGCACCAGCTGCATGTAGGAGCGGATCGTCTCCGGCTCGATGCGCTGGCTTCCCTCGATGCGGATTGCGGCAATCGGCTCGCCGGTGAACATGTCCTGCGCGCGCACCGCCGGGACGGCGACCGCGCCCAGACACAAGGCAAACGCCAATGCCGCTAACCACCCCCCTGCCACGATCTTCCCCCCAAAGGCGCCGTCAGGTGATGAGACGCTTGATGAAATCCACCACACCCGGAATCAGCATCAGATCGTTGCGCGTCGCGAAGACGAACAGGGCGATGACCAGGACGAACCCGATGCGGAACCCCCAATCCATCGCGCGTTCCCCCAAGGGGCGCCCGCGAACCGCCTCGATCGCGTAAAACGCCAAATGCCCGCCGTCGAGCATCGGAATCGGAAACAGGTTGATCAAGCCGAGATTGATCGACAGCAACGCGGCGAACGATATCGCCGCGACCAGCCCGACCTGCGTCACGTCTCCGGACATCTTGGCGATGCGCAAGATTCCGCCCAGCTCCTCGGCCGGTCGCGTGCCGACGACCATCTGTCCCACCGCCTTGAGCGTGGCGGCGGTCAGGCGATAGGTTTCCACCGTCGCGGCCCAAACGGCCGACAACGGATTGTAGCGGACGACCTCGCCGCCGCCGGTGCTCCCGATTCCCAAGCGGCCGATGCGGTGTATGTTCCCGAAATTGTCCGTCTGCACGATAATCTGCGGACTGGCGACGAGCGCCAACGGCCGGCCATCCCGCTCGACCACCATGTCGAGCGGCTCGTCGAGGCCGAGTTGCACGATCGCGGCGATCTCCTCGAAGCGCTCGATCGGTTGGCCGTTTAAGCTCACGATACGGTCGCCGGGCTCGATGCCGGCCGCCTCGGCGGCGCTGCCCTCCAGCACCGACCCGACCTCGTTCGACGAAAACTGCTGGCCGTAGAGAGAGAACAGGCCGGCGAGCACGACGATGGCAAACAAGAAGTTGGCGAGCGGGCCGCCAAGCACGATCGCGGTGCGTTGCGCCAGGCTCTTGCAATAGAAGGCGACCCTCCGCTCCTCTACCGTCATAGGCCGCTCGCCGCCGTCCGCTTCGGTCACCGTCGCCGAGTGGCCGAACATCTTGACGTAGCCGCCGAGCGGCAGCGCGCTGAATTTCCAGCGCGTGCCCGTGCGGTCGGTGCGACCGAACAGCTCCGGTCCGAAGCCGATCGAGAAGACCTCGACCCGGACGCCACAGCGCCGCGCGATCCAGAAATGCCCGAGTTCGTGCACGAATACGAGCAACGTCAGGATTGCCACAAAACTGAGGGCGTAACGCGGCAGATCGATCAGAAATTCCATGATGCCCAATGCCCTAGCCGTTCCGCATCGAGAGAGTTTACAGCTTCGCAGTTGCTGCCGTCAGGTCTATCATATCCGACCCGGCGCAGCCTACTCAATTACCGGAATTCGATGCCGCGGCCTCAGTCGGACGCGCTGACCAGTTCCGCCGCCACTTCCCGCGCCGCCGAGTCGACCAAGCCGACCTCTTCGAGGCTGGCGATGGCGCCGTTGGCCACGCGCCCGAGGGTCTCTTCGACGACGCGGACGATATCCAAGAAACGAAGGCGTCCGGTGAGAAACCCACGAACGGCGACCTCGTTGGCGGCGTTCAGGATAGTAGGGGCGGCGCCGCCGGTCCGCAAGGCTTCCCGGGCCAAATGCAGGGCCGGAAACCTGGCGATATCAGGGGCCTCGAAGGACAAGTCGCGAAGCCGCGCCAAGTCGAGCCGCGGCGACGGCGCCGCCATGCGATGGGGCCAGCCGAGGGCATAGGCGATCGGCGTGCGCATGTCCGGGCTGCCGAGTTGGGCGAGCACCGATCCGTCGACATAGGCCACCATGGAATGCACGACGGATTGGGGATGCACGAGGATCTCGATCCGCTCCTCGGCCAAGCCGAAAAGATGATGGGCCTCGATCAGCTCAAGCCCTTTGTTCATCATGGTCGCGGAATCGACCGAGATCTTGGCGCCCATGTCCCAGTTCGGATGCGCAATCGCCTGCGCCGGCGTCACGTCGGCCATGGCCGCCAACGACATCGTGCGGAATGGGCCGCCGGAGGCGGTGAGGATGATTCGCTCGACGGAATCGATGCGGGCGAAATCGAATACCTGGAAGATCGCGTTGTGCTCGGAATCCACGGGCAACAGCGTCGCGCCGTAGCGGGCGATCTCGCCCATCACCAAGGCGCCGGCGCAAACCAGGCATTCCTTGTTGGCCAGCGCAACGATGGCGCCGCGGCGGATCGCCGCCAGGGTCGGCGGCAACCCGGCGGCGCCGACGATGGCGGCCATCACCCAATCGGCCGGGCGGCAGGCCGCCTCGATCACCGCCGCGGCGCCGGCGGCCGCCTCGATACCGGTGCCCGACAGCGCCTTGCGCAGCGCGCCGTAATGGGCCGGGTTGGCGATGACCGCCAGACGCGGCCGCAAGCGGCGCGCCTGCGCGGCGAGTAACGCGACATTGTCGTAGGCGGTCAGGGCTTCGATCGCGTAAGCGCCGGGTTGGCGTTCGATCAGGTCGATGGTGCTGCCGCCGACCGACCCGGTCGAGCCGAGAATCGTGATTCGCCGGGGCACCACTGTCGGCTGCGGGCGCGGGGCGCAGCGGCTCAGCGCCATGTCAGCACGCTCCCGCCGCCGATCAGCATGAGACCGGCGACCGCGACGGCCACGGTCATCAGCCCGTCGACGCGATCGAGGACGCCGCCGTGGCCGGGGATGATCCGGCCGCTGTCCTTGACGCCGAAATGCCGCTTCAGCGCCGATTCGGCGAGGTCGCCCGCCTGCTCGACGAGGGCGAGCCCGGCGCTGATCGCGACCAGCACCCATGCCGACGCCGGCCTCGACCACAGCCCCGCGATCAACCCCACCGCCGCCGCCGCCAGGACGCCGCCGCCGAGCCCGGCCCAGGTCTTCGCGGGACTGATCGCCGGCGCCAGTTTCGGCCCGCCGATGGCGCGGCCGGCGAGGTAGGCGCCGGTGTCGACCGCCCAGACCAGGACGAGCGCCCACAGCAGGGTCGCCATCCCGGCCTCCGGATCGGCGCGGATCCACAGCAGGGCAAGACACGGAACGCCGATATAGACCGCACCGAGCCCTTGCAGGATCGGCGATCCGGCCCCGGTCAGAGCGGCGGCAACGGCCATCGCCGCGGCGCCGACGGCGACGAGCGCGAAGGCCAGCCCGAACGACGCCGCGACCGACGCGGCGACGGCGCCGAGCACGGTCAGGATGCCGATGGCGGCAACCACCCCGGCCCGCCCGCGAGCGCACAGGCCGGTCCATTCCCATGCCATCGCGGCGCCGAAGGCGGCGACCAGCACATCGAGATAGGGCGAGCCGAGCCACGCGCCCGCCAGCACCAGGGGGATCAGCACGAGCGCCGAGGCCAATCGTTGCGCCAACACGCTTCGCCTATCCCTGCGCGCCGTAGCGGCGGTCGCGACCGCGGAATTCGCTAATGGCATCCTCCAGGTCGTCCCTCGTGAAATCCGGCCACAACCGATCGACGAACACGAGCTCGGCATAGGCGCATTGCCAGAGCAGGAAATTGCTCACCCGTTTCTCGCCGCTGGTGCGGATCACCAGATCGGGGTCGGGCATTCCGGCGGTCAGCAGGTAGCGCGAGAAGAGCGCCTCGTCGACGTCTTCCGGGCGCAACCGCCCCGCGCTCGCCTCGGCCGCGATGTGGCCGGCCGCGAGCGCGATCTCCCAGCGGCCGCCGTAGCTCAAAGCCACCGTCAGGTTGAGGCGCCGGTTGTGTACCGTGCGCGCCTCGGCGTCGTCGATCAGACGTACGATGTCGTCTCCTAGCTTGGCGCGGTCGCCGATCACGCGCAGCCGCACGCCATTGCCATCGAGGGCCGCGATCTCGCTGTGCAGGTAAAAGCGCAACAGGCCCATGAGGTCGTCGATTTCGGCCGCCGGGCGTTTCCAGTTCTCCGACGAGAATCCGTAGAGCGTCAGGTACGACACACCGAGCTCCGTCGCCCCCGCCACGGTCCGTCGCACCGCCTCGGCGCCGCGCTGGTGGCCGGCCGTGCGCGGCAGGCCGCGCGCTTTTGCCCAGCGGCCGTTGCCGTCCATGATGATGGCGACGTGGACGGGCGGCGGGGCAACGACGGTAGAGCGCAATGCTTCCATCGCGTCAGACCTGCATGATCTCTTTTTCCTTCTGGGCCAGCATCTCGTCGATCCGGTTGACGTGATCGTCGGTCAGCTTCTGCACCTTGTCGACCCAACCGCGGTGCTCGTCCTGGGAGATCTCGCCGTCGCGCTCCATTTGCTTCAGCGTGTTTATGCCGTCGCGGCGCACGTTGCGCACGGCGACGCGCGCCTGCTCGGCGTATTTGTGGGCGATCTTGCTCAGCTCGATGCGCCGTTCCTCGCTCAATTCGGGGATCGGGACGCGCACGAGCTGGCCGTCGCTCGCCGGATTGAGGCCGAGTCCGGAATCGCGGATCGCCCGTTCCACCGCCGAGACCAGGCCGCGATCCCATACCTGCACGGCGATCAGACGCGGCTCCGGCACGTTGATCGTGGCCACCTGGTTGAGCGGCATGTCGCTGCCGTAGGCGTTCACCGTGATCGGATCCAACAGGTGCGCCGAGGCGCGCCCGGTGCGCAGGCCCGCGAATTCGCGACGCAGCGCCTCGTGCGCCCCGTCCATTCGGCGCTTCAGCTCGTCGATCTGCGGTTCGGCCACGGCTTACTCCCCGTCGCTGATGATCGTGAACTTGCCGGCGCCGGTCATGACATCGGCGAAGGCGCCCGCGGCGTGGATCGAGAACACCAGAATCGGGATGCGGTTCTCGCGCGCCAGCGAGATCGCCGCGGCGTCCATGACCTTGAGGTCGCGGGACAGCACCTCGAGATAGGTCAACCGGTCGTAGCGCACGGCGGCCGCCGACAGATGCGGGTCGGCGCTATAGACGCCATCCACCTTGGTGCCCTTGAGCAGGGCCTCGCAGCCCATCTCCGTGGCGCGCAGCGCGGCGGCCGTGTCGGTGGTGAAAAACGGATTGCCGGTGCCGCCGGCGAAGATCACCACGCGCCCCTTTTCGAGGTGCCGCAGCGCGCGCCGGCGGATGTAGGGCTCGCACACCGTGGCCATGGGGATCGCCGACTGCACGCGGGTGTCGACGCCAAGCTGCTCCAGCGCATTCTGCAACGCCAGCGCGTTGATCACCGTGGCCAGCATGCCCATGTAGTCGGCCGACGCCCGCTGCATGCCCTGGGCCGCGCCGGCGATACCGCGGAAAATGTTGCCGCCGCCGACGACCAGGCACAGCTCGACGCCAAGGCCCTGTACGGCGCGGACGTCCTGCGCGATGCGCTCGACCGTATCGGCGTCGAGGCCGAATTCGTGCGGCCCCATCAGCGCCTCGCCGGATATCTTGAGCAGCGCCCGCTTATAGATCGGCTGGAGGCGCCTGCGCGCGCCCTGTTTCACGACCTGATCCGCCATCGATCGGCACGTCCCCTCGTCTCGCCCGGCCCGGCCCGCCGGGCGACCCCGCATCATACACGACTCGCGCAGCGGCGGCGCAGGCAAATAGCCGATGCCGGCCGGCGCCGGCCCGGCTCAGGCGTTTAGCTGGGCGGCGACGTCGGCCGCGAAGTCCTTGTGCGCGCGCTCGATGCCCTCGCCCAACGCCAACCGCCGATAGCCGGCGATGCGCACCGGGGCACCGATGTCGCGCGCCGCCGCCTCGACCACGGCCGCGACCTTGCTCTCGCCGTCGACGACGTAGGTCTGCTCGAGCAGGACCACGTCCTCGTAGAACTTGCGCAAGCGCCCCTCGACCATCTTGGCAACGATCGCCTCGGCCTTGCCGGAGACGCGCGCCTGCTCGGCCAGCACCGCCCGCTCGCGCTCGAGCAAGGCCGGATCGATCTCGGCGACGGACAGCGCCTCGGGCCGGGCGGCGGCGACATGCATGGCGAGCTGCTTGCCGAGCGCCGCCAGCTTGCCGGCGTCGCCGGTCGACTCCAGCGCGACCAGCACGCCGATCCTGCCCAGCCCCGGCGCCGCGGCGCCGTGCATGTAGCTGGCGATGATGCCGCGCGCGACCGACAGCGTCTCGACCCGTCGCACCGCCATGTTCTCGCCGATGGTGGCGACGAGCTGGGCGAGTCTTTCCGCCACGGTCACGGATTCACCGGGATAAGGCATGGCGCGCAGCGCCTCGACGTCGCCCTGGGCCAACGCGAGCCGCGCGACACGGCCGACGAAATCCTGGAACATCTCGTTGCGGGAGACGAAATCGGTTTCTGCGTTGACCTCGACAAGCGCGCCGCGGCCGCCCTCGACGACGACGCCGACCAGGCCCTCCGCGGCCACCCGCCCAGCCTTCTTGGCGGCGGCGGCGAGGCCCTTCTTGCGCAGCCAGTCGACGGCGGCCTCGAGGTCGCCGGCGGTTTCGGTCAGCGCTTTCTTGCAATCCATCATGCCGGCGCCGGACCTTTCGCGCAGCTCCTTGACCAACGCCGCGGTGATCTCGGCCATGATTCAACCTCTTCGTGAACTTGAAGCCGGAACAATCTGTTTCGGCACAAAAAATCTCTGGAAAATCAGCGCATCTGGGCGGTTCAGACGGCGGCCGCGACGGCCTCGCCCTCCGCTGCCGGCGCGCCGTCGCCTTTGTCGTCCGGCGGCAGCGGCTCGGCCGGCGCCTCCTCGGCTTCGCCCACATCCGCGCCGGTCTTGATCATTTCCTGTTGCAGGCCGTCGAGCACGGCGGCGGCAATCAGGTCGCAGTACAGCGATATCGCACGAATGGCGTCGTCGTTGCCCGGCACCGGATAGGTGATCCGGCTCGGGTCGGAATTGCTGTCGACGATCGCGACGATGGGGATGCCAAGCTTGGTCGCCTCGGCGACGGCGATGTCTTCCTTGTTGGTGTCGATGATGAACAGGATGTCGGGCTGGCCGCCCATCTCCTTGATGCCGCCGAGCGCGCGCTCGAGCTTGTCGCGTTGCCGGGTCAGCCGCAGTAGTTCTTTTTTCGTCAGCCCGGCCTGCTCCCCGGTCAGCTGCTCGTCGAGCTCGCGCAGCCGCTTGATCGAGTTGGAGATCGTCTTCCAATTGGACAGCATGCCGCCGAGCCAGCGATGGTTGACATAGTGCTGGCCGCAGCGCTTCGCGGCCTCGGCGATCTTCTCGCTGGCCTGGCGCTTGGTACCGACGAAGAGCACGCGACCGCCGCCCGCGACGGCATCGCGCGCAGCCTGGATCGCCGCGTGCAACATGGGCACGGTCTGACCGAGATCGATGACGTGGACGCCGTTGCGTATGCCGAAGATGTACGGCGCCATCTTCGGGTTCCAGCGGCGGGTGTGATGCCCGAAGTGGACGCCACACTCCAGGAGCTGGCGCATGGTGAAGGTCGGCAGAGCCATCCGCGAACGTCCTTTTCCGGTTACGGCCTCCGCGGAACGATCGGTCCGCCGCCGGCGAGGCAGCGAACACCGGAGCGACCGGCGGGATGTCTCCCCGCCGGGCCGCGCGCCCGCGTGTGGATT
>JBBECF010000157.1:11818-78407 GCA_040881945.1 Dongiaceae bacterium
ACCGGAGCGACCGGCGGGATGTCTCCCCGCCGGGCCGCGCGCCCGCGTGTGGATTCAACGGCCGGTTTGATAGCCGTCCGGCGCAGTATTTGCAAGCCTTTTCGGGGCGATGGTCGCGGGCTTCAACATCGTGTAGCATCGACGCGACCGGCTCGGCGGCTCGGAGTACGATTCATGAATTTCAGTATCGAATACGAGCAGGAAGAAGACGGTCGGTGGCTGGCGGAAGTACCGCAACTTCCTGGCGTTCTCGCTTATGGCGCGACACCCGACGAGGCCATGGCCAAGGTCGAGGCCCTGGCGCTGCGGGTGTTGGCTGAGCGTCTCGAGCAAGGCGAGAACGGTCCTCAGCCGATCAGCATTTCCTTCGCCGCGGTATGAGCCGCTGGCCATCGTCCAAGGCCAAACGCGTGCTCGGTGCCTTGCTGGCAATCGGTTGGAAAATTAAACGTCAATCGGGGTCGCATCGCACCCTATCCCGTGACGGCTGGCCCGATGTGGCGTTCGCCTTCCATAACGGCGACGAAATCGGCCCCCGTATGCTTGCCCGTATCGCAAAACACACCGGGCTCAAGCCTGGAGACCTTTAGTTTGTTGCTGCTGGCTGACCCTAAGGTCGATACCCAGATCGCCGAGGGTAACGCCGCCGAAGCCGACGCGTTCACACCTCCTGCACGTCGACGACGCCGGGGATGGCCTTGATGGCGGCGCGGGTGGCGGCCGAGACCGCCCAGCCGCCGGGCAGCGCGACCTCCGCCTCGCCGGCCGCGCCGAGGTCGAGCACCAGGTTGACCCGGCCGCGGCCGCGCCGCTCGCGTCCCATGGCCTGTTTCAGGCTGTCGAGCGGGCCCGGATCCTTGAGAAAGACGCGCAAGCCCGCGCCGGCCTGGGCCACCGCCTCGTCGAGCGCCTGCACGCCCTGCACGGTCAGCCGCAGGCTGTCCGCCTCGTCGCGCAGCTCGACCGTGAGCAGGACCGCCCGGCCCGGCTCGAGCAGTTCGCGCGCGGCGACCAGGGTGTCGGAGAACACCGTCGCCTCGTACATCCCGCTGGCGTCGGAGAACTGGGCGAAGGCGAAGCGGTTGCCGCGCGCCGAGGTGCGTTCCTGTCGGGCGATGACGATGCCGGCCAGCTTCGCCCGGTTGCTCGGGTGCCGGACCAGAGAGGCCGCCAGGTCGCCATAGCGCACGGCGCCGAGGCGGGCCAGGCTCGACCCGTAGCCGTCGAGCGGATGGGCGGAGAGGTAGAAGCCGATCGCTTCGAACTCGTGGCGCAGCCGTTCCATTGCCGGCCAGTCTTCGACGGCGGGCAGGCCGAAGGCCGGCCGCGCGCCGTCGTCCAGACCGCCGAACAGGTTGACCTGCCGGCTGTCGCGCTCGCTGGCGGCGGCACTGGCGTGGCGCAGGATCGTTTCCACCGCCTCGAAGCTCTGCCGGCGGTTCCGGTTGAGGCCGTCGAAGGCGCCGGCGCAAATCAGGCTTTCGAGCTGCCGCCGGTTGAGGATGCGCGCGTCGAGCCGCGCCGCGAAATCGCCGAGGTCCTTGAACGGGCCGCCGGCGTCGCGGGCGCGCACCAGCGCCTCGATGGCGCCAGCCCCGACGTTGCGCACCGCCGCCAGGGCGTAGCGGATGGCGCGCCCGCCGTCGGCCCCGGTCTCGACGCCGAAGCCGGCGCGCGAGCGGTTGATGTCGGGCGGCAGCAGCGGGACCTTCAGGCGGTCCAGCTCCTGCTTGAAGACGTTCAGCTTGTCGGTATTGCCGAGGTCGAGCGTCATCGAGGCGGCGAAGAACTCGACCGGGTAGTTGGCCTTGAGCCAGGCGGTCTGATAGGCGATCAGGGCGTAGGCGGCGGCGTGGCTCTTGACAAATCCGTAGCCGGCGAACTTGTTGACCTGTTCGAAGACTTGCGCCGCGGTCGCCTCCGGCACCCCGCGGGCGGTGGCGCCGTCGATGAAGTTGCGCCGCTGCGCCTCCATCTCCGACTTGATCTTCTTGCCCATGGCGCGGCGCAGCAGGTCGGCACCGCCCAGGCTGTACCCCGACAGCTCCTGGGCGATCTGCATGACCTGTTCCTGGTAGATCATGATGCCGTAGGTCTCGCCGAGGATGCCGGCGAGCGACGGGTGCAGGTAGTCCGGCGCCTCCTGCCCGTGCCGGCAGGCGATATAGCGCGGGATGTTGTCCATCGGCCCCGGCCGGTAGAGCGCGACGACGGCGATGAGGTCCTCGAAGCGGTCGGGCTTGAGCTTGCGCAGCGCGTCGCGCATGCCCGAGCTTTCCAACTGGAACACGCCGGTCGAATCGCCGCGCCCGATCATCTCGTAGGTCCCGGCGTCGTCGAGCGGCAGGTTGGACAGGTCGACCGTTTGGCCGCGTTCGGCGATCAGGTTGCGGGCGCGCGCCAGCACGGTCAGGGTCTTGAGGCCGAGCAGGTCGAGCTTCACCAGCCCGGCCTGCTCGACGTATTTCATGCTGAACTGCGTGACCGGCATGTCGGACCGCGGATCGCGGTACAACGGCACCATCTCGTCGAGCGGCCGGTCGCCGATGACGACGCCGGCGGCATGGGTCGAGGCGTGGCGGTAGAGGCCCTCGAGCTTCAACGCGATGTCGATCAGCCGGGCCACGGTCTCGTCCTGTTCGCGCTGCTGCCGCAACTGCGGCTCGCCGTCGATCGCTTGCTGCAGGCCGACCGGATTCGCCGGGTTGTTGGGCACCAGCTTGCACAGCCGGTCGACCTGCCCGTAGGGCACCTGCAGCACGCGCCCGACGTCGCGCAGCACGGCGCGCGCCTGCAACTTGCCGAAGGTGATGATCTGCGCCACCCGGTCGCGGCCGTATTTGTCCTGAACGTAGCGGATCACCTCGTCGCGGCGCTCCTGGCAGAAATCGACGTCAAAATCCGGCATCGACACGCGCTCCGGATTGAGGAAGCGCTCGAACAGCAGGCCCCAGCGCAACGGGTCGAGGTCGGTGATGGTGAGCGCCCAGGCCACGACCGACCCCGCGCCCGATCCGCGCCCCGGGCCGACCGGAATGCCCTGGCCCTTGGCCCATTGAATGAAGTCGGCGACGATCAGGAAGTAGCCGGGAAAGCCCATCTGGACGATGACGCCGAGCTCGAATTCCAGGCGCTGCCGGTACGGCCGCGCCGCCGCCTCGCGCGCGGCCGCGTCAACGTCCGCGCCGAATACCCGCGCCGCCAGCCGCCGCTCCAGCCCCGCCGTCGCCTGGATGCGCAGTTCCTCGGCCTCGGTGCGGCCGGGCGGCACGGGGAACGCCGGCAGCATCGGCTGGCGGGCCTCCGGCATGAAGGCGCAACGGCGGGCGACGACCAGCGTGTTGTCCGCCGCCTCGGGCAGATCGGCGAACAGGGCGCGCATCTCGGCCGCCGGCTTGAACCAGTGCTCGGGCGTCACCCGTCGGCGGTCGGCCTGGGCGACATAGGCGCCCGAGGCGATGCAGAGCAGCGCGTCGTGCGCCTCGTACATATCGGGGTCGGCGAAGAACGCCTCGTTGGTCGCGACCAGCGGCAGGCCGTGAGCAAAGGCGAGGTCGATCAGCCGGCCCTCGATGCGCGCCTCGGCTTCGAGGCCGTGGCGCATCAGCTCGACATAGAGGCGACCGGGGAACAGCCGGGCGAGATCGGAAAGCGCGGTCGCGGCCGCGTCGTCCTGGCCTTCGCCGAGCAGCCGGCCGACCAGGCCCGCAGGCCCGCCGGTCAGCGCGATGAGCCCGTCGGTCATGCCGTCGAGCGCCGCCGGCGGTAGTTGCGGGGCCTCGCCCGGCTCGCCGTCGAGGAACGATTTGCTGACCAGCCGCAGCAGGTTGCGGTACCCGGCCTCGCTCTGGACGAGAACGACGAGCTGGTCCGGCGGCCGCCGGTGGGCGGCCCGTCGCTGGCCGTTCTCCGCCCCCGCCTGCACCGGCGCAAAGCCGCCGGCCGCGGTCTCGCGCGCGATCGCGAGCTGGCAGCCGATGATCGGCTTCACGCCGGCGGCGCGCGCCGCGAGCGCGAATTCCAGCGCGCCGAACAAATTGCCGCTGTCGGTCACCGCCACCGCCGGCATGGCGTGGCGGCGGCACAACTCGATCAACTGCTTGATCCGGATCGCCCCTTCGGCGAGCGAATAGGCGCAGTGGACGCGCAGATGGACGAAATCGGCATGCGGCATCGCGGGCGCAGGATTCCACAAGCCGGCGGCGGCGGCCAGTTTATTTCTGCGTCAGCCGGAACTCGATGCGCCGGTTGCGCCGGTAGGCGATCTCGTCGTCGCGCGCGTCGAGCGGCTGGAACTCGCCGAAGCCGGCGGCGGCGAGCCGCTCCGGCGCGATACCCTGGCGCACCAGAAACTCCACCACCGAGATCGCGCGCGCCGCCGACAGCTCCCAGTTCGAGGCGATCGGCCCGGCGCGGATCGGCAACCGGTCGGTATGGCCGTCGACGCGCAGGATCCAGTCGAGGTCGGTGGGGATCTCGGCGGCGATCTCCGTCAGCCCCGCCGCCAGCTCGCCAAGCTGCGCCTCGCCCTGCGGATCGAGCCGCGCCGAGCCCGAATCGAACAGCAGCTCGGCCTGAAACACGAAGCGGTCGCCTTCGACGCGGATATCGACGCGATTGCCGAGGGCGTCGCGCAGGCGCCCATAGAATTCGGACCGGTACGACGACAACGTCTCGCTCGCTTGGGACGGCGCGGACGCCAGCGCCGCCTTCGCCTCGTCCAGCTTCGCCTGCAACGCCGCGGCCTCGTCGTTGAGGCGCGCGACCTCCTGCTTCTGCATCACGATCGTCTGCTCGCGCGTCTCGATGCCCGCCTTTGCTTCGGCAAGGTCGGCCGCCAGGGTTTCATTGCCCTCGGCCGCCGCGCGCAATTCGACTGTCTCGCGGTCCAGTTCGGCCACGCGGGCGGTGAGCGCCGCCATGGCGGAATCGCGTTCGGCGCTCAGGCGGGCAAGCTCGCGGCCGACCTCTTCGCGCGACCCCGCGAGACTTTCCACCTGGGTGTTGAGCGCCGCGTTGCTCTCGCGCAGGTCGAGGTTCTCCTCGTGCCGGGTGGTGAGGCTCAGCGCCGCCTTGTCCACCTGGTCGCCGAGGAACTTCAGCGCCTCGTCGCGCTTGACGGCGGCCGCGTCGATGGCCGCCATGCGCGCCTCGATCTCGGCCAGCAGCGCCTCGATCTCGCCGGCCGTCGCCTCGGCGGCGGGGTCGGCGGGCACGTCCTGAGCCGCAGCCGGCGAGACGAGCCCGAGCGCCAGCATCGCCGCGAACGCACCGCGGCCGAGAAGCCGCAAGGCCGCCGAGTTCGTCGTACTTCGTCGCGCGAGCAAGTCAGCCTCCTTCGGTCCGGCCTCGCCGCACCGGCATTCGCCGCGGCGCACCGCTGTCCGAATCGATTCTAAGTCCACGGCAAGGGCGTGGCTAGGGTGCGCAAACGACTCGTGGCGGTCCGGGCTATCGGACTCGTCCCCTGCTCCGTCGACGGGGGCTCGCGCGGCTAAATTGGAATGATACTAGTAATTATTCCATTCAAGACCCGGAAAACGAACATGTTTTCTTCCCCACATGTTGACACCATTCCGCTTGTCTGCGTATAAGGAGACTGTGACCTCAATCATATTAGAAAACTTCCAAGGGGGGCAAGACATGAAATGGGTTGAACCGACCTACTGTGACCTACGGCTGGGCTTCGAAGTCACCGCTTACGTCTACGTTCGTTAGCGGGTTCCCCGGGGGGGGGTCGGGTTTGCGCCCGACCCCTCTCCAACGATCAACGCGCACCGCTTCCGCACGACGTCGACCATGACGGGTGACCCTCAGATTCGGGCCATCGACTTCGTCGAGATCAACCCGCTGTACCTGTTTCGGTGGGAAGACCCGCAACAGGCCTATGTGTTGCTCTACCCGGAAGGCATCGTCAAACTCAACGGAACGGCTGGGGAAATCCTGAAGCTGTGCACCGGCGATAGAACCGTCGCGCAAGTCATCGACGAGCTCGAGCAGAAGTTCCCGGGCGAGGCTGTCGCCGATAGTGCCCACAGGTTCCTGGAGGTCTCCCATGCCAAAGGCTGGATCAGGGTTAAGTCTTGACGGTCTGGGGCAGCCGCTCTGGCTGCTGCTCGAGTTGACCTATCGCTGCCCGCTGAAGTGCCCGTGGTGCAACAATCCGGTCGATCTCGACAACTACCGGAATGAACTCAGCACCGAGGAGTGGGTGCGCGTCATGCGCGAGGGCCGCGAGCTGGGGTCCCTGCAACTCGGATTCTCCGGCGGCGAGCCGGTGCTGCGCCCGGACCTGGAAGAGTTGATCGGCGAGGCCCATCGCCTCGGTTACTACACGAACCTCATCACCTCCGGGATGGGTCTGACGGCGGAGCGATTGCAGGCCTTCAAGCAGGCGGGCCTGCGGCAGATCCAGCTCAGCATCCAATCCTGCGATTCCACAATCACCGATTGGCTGGTCGGCAGCAACGGAGCCCACGCGCACAAGCTGAATGTGGCGCGCGAGATCAAGGCCCATGGCTTTCCCATGGTCCTCAACGTGCCGGTCTGCCGCCAGAACATCGACCAAACCGAGCGGATCCTCGAGATGGCCGAAAGCATCGGCGCGGACTATCTCGAGTTCGCCAATCTGCAGTACTACAACTGGGCGCTGCTGAACCGGTCGGAGTTGCTTCCGACACAAGCCCAACTCAGACGCGCGGAGGCCTCGGTGAAGGCGGCGCGCGAGCGTCTCGGCAAACGGATGACGATCTATTTTGTCATCCCCGATTATTTCGACGGCCACCCCAAGGCGTGCATGAACGGGTGGGGAGCGATCCACCTCACCATCGCGCCGGACGGCGCCGCCCTGCCCTGCCAGGAGGCGCGCGTCATCAAAGGTCTCGAATTCCCCTCCGTGCGCGACGCGAGCCTCGAGTGGATCTGGCGCGACTCGCCGATCTTCAACCGCTTCCGCGGCGACGACTGGATGAAGGACCCGTGCCGAAGCTGCGACAGCCGGCAGCAGGACTTCGCCGGATGCCGCTGTCAGGCCTACCTGCTCACCGGCGACGCCGCCAACGCCGATCCGGCCTGCAGCCGCGCGCCGCACCATCATCTGATCGAGGCGGCCGTGGCGGAAGCCGAGGGCGAGCATCGTGTCCCGCGACCGCTGGTCCTGCGCAAGCGGGGTGCGATCGCGGCCGCCCCCGTCGACCTGGGGCAGTGAATCTGCCGCACGACACTCTGGAGGGCACCGTCCTCGCAGGGATCTTGCTGACGGCGGCGCTCGCCCTGCTGATGCGCTGGCTGGGCGTCGGATAGCAGGCAAGAAGGGCAGCACGTCGGCCGGGCCGTTGCAACGGTCGGCCCGCAGGAATCGGCGGCGGCGCATGGACCTTTCGACCTTCGACATTGTAGCGCGCTGGATCCACGTCATCGCGGTCGTGACATGGATCGGGCACAACTACGCGAACGCCGTGCAACAGCCGGCGTTCCGGCCGGTCGCCCCCGACGACCCGCCGGAGGCGGCGCGCGCCGTCTTCATGGCGGCCCTGGGACGCGAGCATGCGCTGTTCCGCTATGCCTCGCTGGTCGCATGGGCCACGGGCCTGTTCATGCTGTGGTATCGCGGGCTGCTGCTCGACGCGTACATGCTGTCGGGGGACGCGGCCGCGATCGGCGTCGGGACGTGGACCGGCACCATCATGGTGCTCAATGTGTGGCTGTTGCTGTGGCCGCATCAGCGGAAGGTGCTCGGGTTCACGCCGGCGACCACGGAAGAGCGCATTCGCTGCGCGCGGATCACCTTCCTCACGGCGCGGACCAACACGATCCTGTCGTTTCCCACGATCTTCTTCATGGTGGCGGGGGCGCACGGGCCGCTCTTCGGATGATGGCCCGGCCGTTCAATTTCGCCGCCGGGCCGGGCATGCTGCCGGAGACGGTGCTGGCCCGCGTTCGCGAGGAACTGCTCGATTGGCGCGGTAGCGGCATGTCGGTGCTGGAGATGCCCTTCACCGGCCCGGAATTCGCCGAAATCCAGGCCGACGCCGTCGAGCGGCTGAAGCGCCTGCTGGCCATCCCCGTCAACTACCGCGTGCTGTTCCTGCAAGGCGGTGCCTACGGTCAGTTCGCCTTCGTCCCCCTGAACCTGCTACGCGGCCGGACTCGGGCGGCCTACGTCGAAACCGGCCACTGGTCCCGCCGGGCCATGACCGAGGCGCGGCGCTATTGCAGCGTCGAGACGGTGGCCAGCGGCGAACCCGACGGCTTCACGCGCATACCGCCGCGCGACGTCTGGCGGCTGTCCCCGGACGTGGCCTACTGCCACATCACGACCAACGAGACGGCCCAAGGCGTGCAGTTCCATTGGACGCCGGAGACCGCGGCGGTGCCGCTCGTCGCCGACATGACCTCCGATTTGCTGTCCCGACCGATCGACGTGGCGCGCTACGGCCTGATCTACGCCAGCGCCCAGAAAAGCATCGGTCCGGCGGGCCTGACCATCGTCATCGTTCGCGACGACCTCCTGGGCGCGGCCCTGCCGGGAACGCCGGCGGTCTTCGACTACAAGAGGCAGGCCGACGCGGGGTCTCGGGTCAACACGCCGCCCACCTTCGCGATCTACGTCGCCGGGCTCGTCTTCGAGTGGCTGGCGGAACAGGGCGGTCTGGCCGCGATGGAACGGCGGAACCGGCGCAACAGCGCCAGACTCTACGCCGCCATCGACGCCAGCGGCGTCTATCGTTGCCCCGTTGCACCCCTCGACCGTTCGACGACGAACCCGTGTTTCCGGCTCGCCGACGAATCGCTCGAGGCGGATTTTCTGGCCGAGGCGCGCCGGCGCGGCCTGCTGAACCTCCAGGGACACCCGGCCGTGGGCGGCGTCCGCGTCAGTCTCTACAATGCGATGCCCGATGCGGGCGTGGACGCGCTGATCGATTTCATGGCGACGTTCGCGCGTCGGCGCGGGCGATCGCGGCGGGAGCGAGGCGGGCGATCGGCGCCATGAATGCCTTCACCGTCGTCTTCCTCGCCGCGCTCGCCGCCGCAGTCGGCCTCGAGACCTGGTTGAACCTGCGCCAGCTCGCCCATCTGCGGGCGCACCGGTCAGCCGTGCCCCCGGGCTTCACGGATCGCGTGTCCCCGACCGCCCACCGGAGGGGGGCGGACTACACCATCGCGAGGACCCGGCTCGCCGTCGCCGTAACCGGCCTGGACGCCGCGTCGTTGCTGGGCTGGACCGTCGGCGGCGGGCTCGACCTGCTCGATAGGGCCTGGAACGCCCTGGACCTGGCCGCACCCCTGGCGGGCGCCGGCGTGATCGCCAGCGCCCTACTGTTGAGCGCGCTGCTTCGCCTGCCGCTCGCCGCCTGCCGCCGGTTCGCCGTCGACGCACGCTTCGAGCTCAATCGCACAACGCCGCGGCTCTTCGCGACCGACGCGCTTACGAAAGGACTCCTGCTCGCCGGCGTGGCCGCGCCCCTGACCGCGCTGATCCTGTGGTCGATGGACGCCGCCGGCAGCCTGCGCTGGCCGGTCGCCTGGGTCCTGTGGACGGCCTACGTCGTAGTCCGGACATGGGCCTATCCCGGCCTCGTCGCGCCGCTGTTCAATCGCTTCGCGCCGCTGCCCGACGACGGATTGAGAAAACGGATCGCGGCGCTGCTCGAGCGCTGCGACCTGCGCCTTGGCGAGGTCGCGGTCATGGACGGGTCGCGGCGCTCCACGCACGGCAACGCGTCCGTCGCCGGGATCGGCCGCGGCAAGCGGGTCGTGCTCTTGGACACCCTCGTCGATGGTCTCGATCCCGACGAAATCGCCGCGGTGCTAGCCCACGAGCTCGGCCACCTCAAGCGTCGCCACATCGCCAAGCACCTCGCCGTCACCGCCGTCGCCAGCCTGGGATGCCTCATGCTCCTGGGCTGGCTCGCGGCGCGACCCGGCTTCTTCGCGGGGCTGGGTGTGGACCGGCCATCGCCACAGGCCGCGCTGGCGCTGCTGTTGCTGAGCCTGCCGACGCTCGCGGTGTTCGCGAAGCCGCTGGTCGCCGCCGTCTCGCGACGCTTCGAGTTCGAGGCCGACGCCTTCGCCACCCGCCACGTCGATCCGCGCCTGTTGGTCCGCGCGCTGGAAAAACTCTATCGAACGAATGCGGAGAGCCTGTCGTCCGACCCGATCTATTCGGCGTTCCACCATTCGCACCCGCCGCCGCTGGCGCGCATCACGCGCCTGGCGGACGCCGTGTCGGGGTAAGCGCAGGGCGTCGCGCCAGCCCTACGGCTTTGCGACCTGGCGGCGAAATTGCTGCGGGGCGCTGCGCCCGATCAGGTTCTGGGCCATGGCGCGCGCCTGCGCGCAGGTCAGGGCGCCGTGCGTCCCGATCACCCGGCGGCACCTGACGCCGCTGACCGCGGTGCGGTAGTAGGCGAAATAGGCCGGCCGCCCGCCCGGCGGGACGACGCACCCGAACCCCCATAGATCGGTGTCCCAGAGCACGACCATCCGCGCGCCGGGGCGCACCGACCCGACCGTCTCGTCCGTCAACTGTACGCGCGCCATGATGTGGTTCCCGCCTGCCGGCCCGACGATCCGCAAAGCACATCCGGGCCACCGCGTCCTTGACCTGGATCAAGAGACAGGCCGCGGCGTCGGCGGGTAGGTCAGCAACATCTGGTTGGTGCCGTTGAGCACGGCATAGAGCCGGTCGAACTCGGTCTTGAAGGCCGGCCAGTCGAGGCGACCGGATTCCGCGACCGAGACGGCCTGGTGCAAGTCCGTCAGATTGCGGTGGCCGTCCACCCGGGTCAGGATCGGCACGGCCCGCGGCGGCAGCGCGAACCGGGCGTCGATGCCGTCGACGCGCAACGCCAGAACCGGCCCCGGCTTGATGCGATCCACGAGATCGGCGGCGGCGCAGCGGTGCAGGATCGGCACCGCCGCCGGGTCGTCGGGGCGCGCGACCGCCTGGCCGGCGCGCCCAGCCTTGACGACGTAGCAGACATGGCGTTTCAGGTTGCCCGCCAGCAGCTCGGCGAAGGCCGCGCGCTCGAACCGGCCGAGCCCGGCGAGCCGCTTGAGGATCGCGCCGTCGCTCACATATCGCGCCGGATCGTACCGCCACGGTTCGATGAAGCTACAGATCTCGAGTCCCGCGCCGGTCACGAGCTCGACCAGTTCCGGGACCGTATAGGGGCGGTCCCGGCCGTGCAGCAGCAGGTCGTACAGCCCCGCGTCGCCGCCGCGGATGTGGTCGACGACGACCGGATTGCGGGCGAACCAATTGGTCGGCGGCAATTGCTTCAACAGTCGCCGCGCGACCTCGACGTGCGTCGCCGGCGGGTCCGCCGGCGGCGTCAGCCGCCGCAGCATCGCCTGCATCTGATAGACGCCGGTGCGGCCGAGCGCGCCGTACACCATCAAGGCCATGCCGCCGTCGCCGACCAGCGCGTCGGCAAGCGCACGCAGCGCCACCGGGGGGTCGTCGAGATGGTGCAGCACGCCGACGCAGTCGATGTAATCGAACCGGCCGAGCCCGAGCGCCGCCAACTCGGTCAGGGAACCGACGACGAAGCGGGCGTTGCCGAGGCCGCGCGCCGCCACCCGCGCCTCGGCGATGCGCGTCGAGGCGGCCGACAGATCGAGGTGGACCACCTCGGCCGGGCAGCCGCGATCGGCGAGTCGCTGGGCCAACATGACGGTGACGTCGCCGGTGCCGCCGCCGGCGACCAGGACGCGGAACAGCCGGCTGAAATCGCGCCGCCCGGCATAGACGTAATGGTCGATTTCGTCGAGATGACTCTGCGTCGTCTCGATCAGGCGCTTGGCCTCGTCGCGCGGGTCGCGCGCCGGATAGGGATAGACCTCGTACTGGTCGCGAACGGGATCGGTCATCGACCGCGCCGCTACGCGACCGCGCCCTCGTGCAACGTCAGCACGCGGTCCATGCGGCGGGCGAGATCGAGGTTGTGGGTCGCGATCAGCGCCGCCAGCCCGACCTCGCGCACGAGACCGGCCAGGACGTCGAAGACGTCGCTCGCCGTGTGCTCGTCGAGGTTGCCGGTCGGTTCGTCGGCGAGCAGCAGCGCCGGCGCGTTGGCGAGCGCCCGGGCGATGGCGACGCGCTGTTGCTCGCCGCCGGAGAGCCGCGCCGGGCGATGGCTCGCCCGCTGCGCCAGGCCGACGCGCGCGAGCAGTTCCTCGGCGCGCCCGCGCGCCTGGCGCCGGCCCGTGCCCGCGATCATTTGCGGCAGCACGACGTTCTCGAGCGCGGAGAATTCCGGCAACAGGTGATGGAATTGATAGACGAAGCCGATGGCGCCGCGGCGCAGCTCGGTGCGCCGGAGATCGGACAGGGCGCCGACGGCGTCGCCGGAGATCCGCACCTCGCCGCCGTCGGGCCGCTCGAGCAGCCCGGCGATGTGCAGCAGCGTCGACTTGCCGGAACCGGACGGCCCGACCAAGGCCACCATCTCGCCGCGCTTGACCGCGAGCGTGGCGCCGCGCAGCACCGCCAGGCGATTGCCGCCCTGGACGAACGTGCGGTCGATCTTGTCGAGGGCGAGAACGCGTTCGGCCGCCCTATTCATAGCGCAGCGCCTCGACCGGATCGAGCCGCGCCGCGCGCCACGATGGATAGAGCGTGGCCAGAAACGACAGCACCAGGGCGACGCCGACGACCGCGGTGACGTCGCGCGCATCGACGATCGCCGGCAACTGCGACAGGAAATAGAACTCGTCCGGGAACAGCGCGGTTCCGGTGAATTGTTGCAGCCACTGACGAATCGTTTCGATGTTCTCGGCGAAGGCCAGGCCGAGGGCGAACCCCAGCCCCGTGCCGACGACGCCGATGCTGGCGCCGCTCAACAGGAAGATGCGCATGATCATGCCGCGCGTCGCGCCCATCGTGCGCAGGATGGCGATGTCGCGGCCCTTGTCCTTCACCAGCATGATCATCCCGGAGACGATGTTGAAGGCGGCAACCAGGATGATCAGCGTCAGGATCAGCGCCATGACGTTGCGTTCGACCTTGAGCACGGTGAAGAAGCTGGCATTGGCCTGCTGCCAGTCGACCAGGCGATAGCCCGGGCCGAGCGCCGCCAGGATATCGGCGCGCGCCGCCTCCACCCGATCCGGATCGGCGACCGTGACCTCGAGGCTGCTGACCGCGCCGGGCAGCTTGAAAAACAATTGCGCCGCCTCGAGCGGCATGAACAGAAGGCCGTCGTCATAGAGCGTGTTGCCGATCTGGAAGATCGCCACGACGCGGTAGGCCTTCATGCGCGGCACCGCGCCGACCATCGTCGTCGTGACCTGCGGCGAGATCGCCGTAATCGAATCGCCGGCGGCGAGGCCGAGACGCCGGGCGAGGCGGCTGCCGATGGCGACCACGTCCTCGCCGGCGAAGCCGTCGAGGCTGCCGGCGACGATGTTGTCGGCGATGATCGGGCGCGCCCGCAGGTCCTCCGGCCGGACGCCGCGGACCAGCGCGCCCGCCGCCTGCGCGGCCGCGGTGACCATGACCTGGCCCTCGACGGTCGGCATGACGCTGCGCACCTCGGCCAATCCGGCCACCGCCCGGACCGCCCGGTCGACGTCGACGAGCGGGCCCTCGCCGGCGTAAACCGCCAGATGGCCGTTCATGCCGAGGATGTTCGACAGGATCTCGTGCCGGAACCCGTTCATCACCGACATGACGATGATCAGCGTCGCCACGCCGAGGCCGATGCCGAGCAGCGAGAATCCGGCGATGACCGAGATGAAGCCTTCCTGGCGGCGCGCCCGCAGATAGCGCATCGCCACCATGCGTTCGAAGGCGGAGAACATCGGCGGCGGCTAGCCGACGACGCGCGCGAGCGCCGAATCGAGCGACAGCTCGTGGCGCTCGCCGGTCGCCCGCCGCTTCAGCTCGACGGTGCCGGCGGCCAGCCCGCGCGGCCCGATGACGAGCTGCCACGGCAGCCCGATCAGGTCCATGCCGGCGAACTTGGCACCCGGCCGCTCGTCGCGGTCGTCATAAAGCGCCTCGGCGCCGGCCCGGCGCAATTTTCCATAGGCGTCGTCGCAGGCCGCCGCGCAGGCGGCATCGCCCGCCTTCAGGTTGATCAGCCCGACCTTGAACGGCGCCACGGAGTCCGGCCAGACGATGCCGTCGTCGTCGTGGCTGGCCTCGATGATCGCGCCGACCAGCCGCGACACGCCGATGCCGTAGGACCCCATGTGCACCGGCGTCGCCTCCCCGTCCGCCTTGGCGACAACGGCTTGCAGCGGCTCGGAATACTTGGTGCCGAAATAGAAGATGTGCCCGACCTCGATGCCCCGCGCCTCCAGCAGCTCGTCCTTCGGCACCGGGCAGGCGGCCGGGTCGTGCTTGTGGTCGGTCGCCGCGTAGAGGCGCGTCCAGGCGTCGACCACGGGCTCCAGGTCGGCCTCGTAATCGACCTCCGATCCGAGCACATCGAAGGCCACGAAATCGCGGTGGCAGAACACGGCGCTCTCGCCGGTGTCCGCCAGGATGACGAATTCATGGCTCAGATTGCCGCCGATCGGCCCGGTCTCGGCTTCCATCGGGATCGCCTTGAGGCCCATGCGCGCGAAGGTGCGCAGGTAGGCAACGAACATCTTGTTGTACGACCGCTTGGCCCCGGCGTAGTCGAGGTCGAAGGAATAGCTGTCCTTCATCAGGAATTCGCGCCCGCGCATGACGCCGAAGCGCGGCCGCACCTCGTCGCGGAACTTCCACTGAATGTGGTAGAGCAGCTTCGGCAAATCGCGGTAGCTGCGCACCGCATTGCGGAAGATGTCGGCGATCAGCTCCTCGTTGGTCGGCCCGTACAGCATCTCGCGATCGTGCCGGTCGGTGATACGCAGCATCTCCTTGCCGTAGTCCTCGTACCGGCCGGACACCTTCCACAGATCGGCCGACTGGATCGTCGGCATCAGCATTTCCTGGCACCCGGCACGGTCCTGTTCCTCGCGCACGATCTGCTCGACGCGCTTGAGCACGCGGAAGCCCAACGGCAGCCAGGAATAGATGCCGGCGCTGGCCTGGCGGACCATGCCGGCGCGCAGCATCAGCCGGTGCGAGACGATCTGCGCCTCGGCCGGGTTTTCCTTCAGCGTGGGCATGAAATAGGCGGACAGACGCATCGCGCTCCTCGCCGGGCGGTCGGGCGCGCAGACTGTAGGCAATGGCCGCGGGGCTGTCCATGCCCGCCGCGGCCGCGGCCGGGACTATTCGGCGTCGTCGATGCGCTGGCAGGCGGCGGCGAGTGCGCGCGTCTCGGGGTCGGTCAGCGCCTGACCGTTGAAGGTCACCCGGTCGCCGGCGACCTCGACCACGCCGATGCCGGCGTTGCCTTCGAACAGGACGGAATTTGCCGGGATGCCGAACCGTTCCTGCAGGTCGACGGTGATGAGGACGAGAATGGTTTCGGGGATCGTCACGTTCGCGGCGTCAGGGCCGGCCGGCGTCACCGGCCGGCCATAGACGTCCACGCCGGGCCGATAGGCGACGTCGGGCGCCGGCACATGCCGGACCAGCCGCGCGCAATCGGCCCCGGCGACGCGCAGCGGCGCGTCCTCGGCAGCGGCCACGCCCGCGAGCAGCGGCAGGAAGAGCAGGAGCAGGGCGGCGGGCATGGTTCGGGTCATGGCCATGAGTGTCGCGGCCGGGGATTAACAAGGGCTGACTCGGCCGGCTGTTCAACGATTTCAGTAGCTTTTCCCACGAGTCTGAGTAAAAATGTCATCGTCGCGGCAAGCGGCATGAGGCGCAACGTCGCCTCGGTCCAAGTTCAGGGAGACGCGCGAGGTAAGGGCCGCCTGGGAGGGTCCGACAGAAACGTACGGCACGCACGCCATGGGTACGGCAAGCCTCGCTTTGCGGCTTGCCGTTTTCTTTTTATATCAAAAAGTTTTTTTTGTTTGTTCAAGTGCGGTCTCGGGAAACACGGCGTCCCCCTTGCCGCATCCACGGCGGGTCCAGGGCGGCGATCCGCTGATAGACCGGGCAGTCTGGGACGTGCGTGCCCGGCAGATAGCCGATGCTCATCAGGAACTCGCCGGTAATCTCGCCGCCGGTGAAGCGGAAGGTCTTGCGGAACAGCGTCACCCAGTCCGGCTTCGAGCGCGGGTGGTGCGCCGCCAGCCAGGCGGCGAACGAGCCGAAGTCGTCGCGCAGGACCCGGACGCGCCGCGCGTTCTCGATGGCGGCATCGACTTTCAGGCGGTTGCGGATGATGCCGGCATCGGCCAGCAGGCGCGCCCGCTCGCGCGCCCCATAGGCGGCGACTCGGTCGATCTCGAAGCCGTCGTAGGCGGCGCGGAACGCCGCCCGCTTCTTCAGCACGGTCAGCCAGCTTAGGCCCGCCTGGTTGATCTCGAGAATGAGCCGCTCGAACAGCACCGTATCGTCCGCGACGGGGAAGCCGTATTCGGTGTCGTGGTAGGGCCCGTGCCAGGGGTGACCGGGCGCGATCTCGCAATATGTCGTCATCGGATCAGGCGGCGCCGACGTCGATGAGTTTCCATTCGATGACGAAATAGAACGCCAGCCAAAGCAACGCCGCGACGGCCGACGTGACCAGCAGCTTCAGCCCCAGCCGCGGGTTGCTCGGCGCGCTCGTCGCGTGGCCGGGCTCGGGGCGGTCCGGCACCCGCACGCCCCAGGGCAGCACGGCGAACAGCACCATCCACCAGATCAGCACATAAACGAACGGGCCGCCCAACCAGCCCATGGTCACGCCTGCTCGAGCTCGATGAGGGTGCCGCAGAAATCCTTCGGATGGAGGAACAGCACCGGCTTGTCGTGGGCGCCGATCCGCGGCTCGCCGTCGCCGAGCACGCGGGCGCCGGCGGCGCGCAGCCGGTCGCGGGCGGCCAGGATGTCCGCGACCTCGTAGCACAGGTGATGGACGCCGCCGGCCGGGTTGCGCGCGAGGAATCCGGCGATCGGCGACTCGGCGCCGAGCGGGTGCAGCAGCTCGATCTTGGCGTTCGGCAGCTCGACGAAGACCACGGTCACGCCGTGCGCCGGCTGATCGACCGGGGCCGAGACGCGGGCGCCCAGCGTTTCGGCGTAGAGCCGCGCGGCGGCGGCGAGGTCCGGCACCGCGATGGCGACGTGGTTCAGCCTGCCGATCATCCCCTGCCCTCCGGGCGAAACTCTATCAGGCCGCGGCGATCATATCCGCACCAGATGCACCTGGGTGTCCGGTTTCTTGCCGCGGCTTGCCAGCAACGTCCGCCGCACCGCCAGGCGCGCCGCCTCCTTGAGCGCCGCGTCATCGCGGCGCAGGGCGGCCGGCAGGCCGGCGAGCGCGCCCTGCACGGCGACCAGCGCCGCCTCCCAGCTCGCCGCGTCGCGCTCGGGGTCGAGCAGCCCGTGCACGGCGAGTTGCGGGTCGGCTTGCAGGCGCCCGTCGCGGTCCACCACCAGGGTCAGCACGGCGGCGCCGTTGTACAGCATGCGGTGGCGGCGCTTCATCATCGGACCGTCCAGCGGCACCAGCTCGTTGCCGTCCACGGCCAGCCGTCCGGACGGCACCCGCCCGACGACCTGCGCCGGCCCCGGTGCCAGGCGGACCACGGCGCCGTTCTCGACGACCAGCGCGGTCGGCACCTGGCAACTCTCGGCGAGGCGCGCGTGGGCGCGCAGGTGCCGCGCCTCGCCGTGCACGGGCACGGCCACGCGCGGCCGCACCCACTGATACATCGCCGCCAGCTCGTCCCGCGCCGGATGGCCGGAGACGTGGACGAAATGGTCGCGCTCGGTCACCACCTCGACGCCCATTCGCGCCAGGTCGTTGTGCAGCCGGCCGATGGCGCGCTCGTTGCCGGGGATGATGCGCGACGAGAAGATCGCCGCGTCGCCGGGCTCCAGGGTCACGCCGGGATGATCGCCGCGGGCGATGCGGGCGAGCGCCGAGCGCGGCTCGCCCTGGCTGCCGGTGCACAGCATCAGCACCTTGTCGCGCGGCAGATACGCGACATCGTGCTCGCGGACGAAGGGCGGCACATCGGCGAGGTAGCCGGTTTCGCGCGCCGCCGCGTCGATGCGCCACAACGACCGGCCGACCAGGCCGGCGTGGCGGTCGTGCGCGGCGGCGACCCAGGCGCCGGTCTCCAGGCGCGCGACGTTGCTCGCGAAACAGGCGATGGCGACGCGCTGGGTCATGCGCCCGACCAGCCGGCCCAGGCTTTCCCGCACCGCCGCCTCGGACCCGGACTCGCCGGGGACCATGGCGTTGGTCGAATCGCAGACCATGGCGAGTACGCCTTCATCGCCCAACCGGCGCAGCGCCGCTTCGTCGGCGAGCGGCCCGACCAACGGGTCGGGGTCGAGCTTCCAATCGCCGGTGTGCAGCACGGTGCCGAGCGGCGTGCGCACGACCACGGCGTTGGGCTCCGGGATCGAGTGGGTGAGCGTGATCAGCTCCAGCTCGAACGGGCCGACGGCGAAGCGCCCGGACATCGGCACCTCGGTGATCGGCGCCTGGTCCTGAAGCCCGGCGTCGCGCAGCTTGCGCCGCAGCAGCGCGGCCGTGAACGGCGTGGCGAAAAGCGGACAGCGCAGCCGCGGCCACAGATAGGGCACCGCGCCGATGTGGTCCTCGTGGGCGTGGGTCAGCACCAGACCGGCCAGGTCGGCGCGCCGTTCCGCGATGAAGCCGGGATCGGGCATGATCACCTCGATGCCCGGCGTCGTGTCGTCGCCGAAGGTGACGCCGAGGTCGATCATCAGCCACTTGCCGGCGTGGCCGTAGAGATTGAGGTTCATGCCGATTTCGCCGGTTCCGCCCAAGGGCAGGAACAACAGCTCGTCGGCCCCGGGCCGATCGATCATTGGGCGGCGCCGGCCCGGTTCAAGCGGTGGAGCATCTCCAGGCCGTGCAGCGTCAGGTCCGGGTCGACCTGTTCGATGACGCCGGTCGCGTCGCGGAACAGCGGCGCCAGCCCGCCGGTCGCGATCACCTTCATCGGTGCGCCGTACTCCGCCTGGATGCGGGCGACCAGTCCCTCGATCAGCCCGACATAGCCCCAGAAGATGCCGGAATGCATGGCCGGGACGGTGCTCTTGCCGATCACCCGGCGCGGCCGCTGCACGGCCACGCGCGGCAGCTTCGCCGCGGCCATGTAGAGGGCGTCGAGCGACAGGTTGACGCCCGGCGCGATGACGCCGCCGATGTAGTCGCCGCGGTCGTTGACCACGTCGAAGCTCGTCGCCGTCCCGAAGTCGACGACGATCAACGGTCCGCCATAGCGGCGGTGCGCCGCGACGGCGTTGACCAGGCGGTCGGCGCCGGCGTCCTCCGGCCGGTCGATGTCGATCTTGATGCCGAGCCGCACGGAGTCATCGCCGACGATCAGCGGCTCGCAGGCGAAATAGCGGCGGACCAGGGTCTTCAAGTTGAACAGCGCCTCCGGCACCACGGTGGCGACGATCGCGCCGTCGATGTCGGCGGGGGCCATGCCCTGCAGCGCCATGAGTTGCATCAGCCACACCGCGTATTCGTCGGCGGTGCGGCGGACCTCGGTGGCGGCGCGCCAGCTTCCATGCAGCTCCTCGCCCGCGAAGACGGCAAACACGACATTGGTGTTTCCGCAATTGATGGCGAGAAGCATGCGTCGAGCCTTTCCCTCAGAGCCCGGGATAGAACACCTCGCCCGCGGCGATGGTGCGACGGCCGCCGCCGGGCAGGTCGAGCACCAGGCCGCCGCCCTCATCGAGGGCGGCGAAGCGGCCGGCCAGGGTCTCGCCGACCAGCCGCGCCTCGACGGGTTGCCCAAGGCCGCGCGCGCCGTCGAGCCAGCGGGCGCGGATCGGTGCGAAGCCTTCGGCACGCCACTGCCGGTACCAGTCCAGGAAATGTCGGGCGAAGGCCTCGAGCACGCCGGCGACGCTCGCCTCGCCCGCCCCCACCGCGCCCAGGCTGGTCGCCGGGAACGGCGCGTCGTCGGGGCAGCTTTCGACGTTCACGCCGACGCCGACGACCAGCCAGTCGAGCGCCGGCCCCGGCGACGCCGAGGTCTCGAGCAGGATGCCGGCGACCTTGCGCCCACCCACCAGGACGTCGTTGGGCCACTTGTATTGCACGCTGGTCCCGGCCGGCAGCAGCCCATCGAGGGCGGCGCCGAGACCGACGGCGGTGACGAAACTAAGCTGCGCCGCCGTGGCCGGCGCGCAGGCCGGACGCAAGACGAGCGACACATAGAGGTTGCCCGGCGGCGACTGCCACGCACGGCCGCGCCGGCCGCGGCCGGCAAGCTGCTCCCGCGCCCACAGCAGCGTGCCCTCGGCGGCGCCGGCGGCCGCCTGTCGGCGGCCCTCCTCGTTGGTGCTATCGATGCGGTCGAACGCGACGAGGCGATAGAACGACGGCAGCCGCGGCGCCGCGGCGGTCATCCGGGAAACAGGGCGGCGGCGGCGGCCGCGGCGCCCTCGACGATCGGGCCCGGAACCGCGAAGAACAGCACGATGAAGACGCCGCTCACGGCGAGCACCCCGGTCATCTCCCAGCCGAGCGGACGGTCGAAATCCTCGATCGGTTCGTCGAAGTACATCAGCTTGACGATGCGCAAATAATAGAAGGCCCCCAGCACGCTGGTGACGACGCCGATGACGGCCAGCGCATAGAGCTCCGCCTCGATGGCGGCGAGGAACACGTAGAGCTTGCCGAAGAAACCGGCGAGCGGCGGGATGCCGGCCATCGAGAACATGAACACGGCCAGCGCCAGTGCCATCACCGGGTGCGTCTTGGACAGGCCGGCCAGGTCGGCGATCTCCTCCACCATGCGGCCCTTCTGCCGCATGCACAGGATACAGGCGAAGGTGCCGGCGGTCATGAACATGTAGATCGCCAGATAGACGAGCACGCCGCGCACGCCGACCTCGGTGCCGGGGGCAAGTCCGATCAGCGCGTAGCCGACATGGCCGATCGAGCTGTACGCCATCAGCCGCTTGATGTTGCTCTGGTTGATCGCGGCCAGGGCGCCGAGGACCATCGAGGCGATGGAGATGAAGACGATGATCTGCTGCCATTGCTCGACCAGGTCGCCGAACGGTCCGACCATGACGCGCACGAACAGGCCGAGGGCGGCGATCTTGGGCGCCAGCGCGAAGAACGCGGTGACCGGCGTCGGCGCGCCCTCGTAAACGTCCGGCGTCCACATGTGGAAGGGCACCGCGGCGACCTTGAAGGCGAGGCCGGCCGCCAGGAAGACGATGCCGACGATCAGCCCGATCGGCGCCGCGCCGGCGCCGCCGATCGTCGCCGCCAGCCCGGCGAAGGCGGTCGTCCCGGCGAAGCCGTAGATCATCGAGCTGCCGTAGAGCAGCATGCCCGAGGCGAGCGCACCGAGAACGAAGTATTTCAGCCCGGCCTCGGTCGAACGCAAGGAGTCGCGGCGGAACGCGGCCACGACATAGAGCGCCAGGCTCTGCAGTTCGAGCCCGAGATAGAGCGAGATGAGGTCGTTGGCCGAGACCATCATCAGCATGCCGAGCGTCGCGAACAGCATCAGCACCGGAAATTCGAAGCGCGCCATGTCCTCCCGCTCGATGTAGTCGAGGGACATGATGACGGCGAGCGCCGAGGCGAGCAGCACCAACAGCTTCAGAAAGGCGGCGAATCGGTCCGCCACGAACAGGCCGCCGAAGGCGGTGCCGGTCGCGTCCGGCGCGACCCAGACGAGGACGAAGGCGACGACCAGGGCCAAGACCGTCAGCCACGCCACCGCCCGGACACCCTGGCCGCGGCGGAACACGCCGAACATGAGCAGCGCCATGCCGGCGACGGCGAGGAAGATCTCGGGAGCGGCAAGCATGTAGGACATCAAGACCCGCCTCGGCTCCCTTATTCGGCCGCGACCGCGGCGGCCTGTTCCCAGGCCGCGGCCGCGAGCTCGATCAGCGACGGCGCCGGCGATCCGGCCCGCGCCGTGCCGTACTGCTCGATCAGGTTCTCGACGCTCGGCCCCACGATCTCGAGGAACGACATCGGATAGATGCCCATCCACAGGACGAGCACGACCAGGGGGGCGAACACCGCTATCTCGCGGCGGCTGAGGTCGGCGATGTTCATCAGGTCGGGCCGCACCAGCTTGCCGAAAATCACCCGGCGATACAGCCACAGCATGTAGGCGGCACCGAGGATGATCCCGGTCGTGATCAGGGTCGCGACCCAGGTATTGTCCTGGAAGGCGCCGACCATGACCAGAAATTCACCGACGAAGCCGCTCGTGCCGGGCAAGCCGACCGAGGCCAGGGTGAACAGCATGAACACGGCGGCATAGAGCGGCATGCGGTGAACCAGGCCGCCGTAGCGCGCGATCAGGCGCGAATGCACGCGGTCATAGATCACCCCGACGATGAGGAACAGCGCGGCCGAAACGACGCCGTGGCTCAGCATCTGGAACAGCGCGCCCTCAATCCCCTGCCGCGTCAGGGTGAAGATGCCGACGGTCACGAATCCCATATGCGCGACCGAGGAATAGGCGATCAGCTTCTTCATGTCCTCCTGGGCGAGCGCGACCAACGAGGTGTAGATCACGGCGACGACGCTCAAGACATAGATCAGCGGCGTGAAAAAGGCCGAGGCGTCCGGGAACATCGGCAGCGAGAAGCGCAGGAACCCATAGGCGCCCATCTTTAGCAGGACGGCCGCCAGGATCACCGAACCGGCGGTCGGCGCCTCGACATGGGCGTCGGGCAGCCAGGTGTGCACCGGCCACATCGGCACCTTGACCGCGAACGAGGCGAAGAAGGCCAGCCACAGCCAGGTCTGCATGCCGGCCGGGAAACCGTACCGCATCAGCGTCGGGATGTCCGTGGTGCCGGCCTCGAAATAGATCGCCAGGATGCCGAGCAGCATCAGCACCGAGCCGAGCAGCGTATAGAGAAAGAACTTGAAGGCGGCATAGACCCGCCGTTCGCCGCCCCACACCCCGATGATGAAGAACATCGGGATCAGCACGCCCTCGAAGAACACATAGAACGCGACGAAGTCGAGGGCGCAGAACATCCCGACCATGAGGGTCTCGAGCACCAGGAAGGCGATCATGTACTCCTTGATCCGGGTCTGGATCGCCTCCCAGCTCGCGAGGATCGCGATCGGCGTCAGCAACGTGGACAGCAGCACCAGCAGCAACGAGATGCCGTCGACGCCCATGTGGTACGAGATGCCGAAGGACGGAATCCAATCGACCTTCTCGACGAACTGGAATTCGGCGCTCGTGCGGTCGAAGTCGACCCACAACAGGAGCGAGAGCACGAAGGTAATCACCGACGTCCACAGGGCCACGTTGCGCACGTTGCGCGCCACGATCTCGGCATCGCCGCGGATCACGAGGATGAATCCGGCGCCGACCAGCGGCAGGAACGTGACGAGGCTGAGTAGCGGCATCCGTCTCCCCTGCCCTCAGCCGACCCGCGCGAGCAGGTACCACGACACCAGCGCCACGACGCCGATCAGCATGGCGAAGGCATAGTGGTAGACATAGCCAGTCTGCAGGCGGCTGGCGCGCTGCGCCAGGTTGAGCGCCGCCGCCGCCACGCCGTCCGGGCCGACGCCGTCGATCAACGCCCCGTCGCCGGACTTCCATAGGCCGTAACCCAGGTAGTTCGCAAATCGGACGAACAAAAGATCGTAAGCCTCGTCGAAATACCATTTATTGAGCAGGAATAAATAGAGCGCGCGCACCCGCCCGACGATTGCGGCCGGCAAGTCTGGCCGCCGCATGTACATGAGATAGGCCAGGGCAATCCCGATCGCCGCCGCCCCCAGCGGCGCCAGCTTGACCAGGAGCGGCACGTGATGCGCCGCCTCGATCGAATCGTTGCCCGGCAGCACGAGCAGCGAGTCGCCCCAGAACGACTCCATTCCCTCGCCGACGAACTGGGAATAGCCGATCGCCCCGGCGAAGACGGCGCCCAGCGCGAGCACGATCAAGGGCACCAGCATGATCTTCGGCGATTCGTGGACATGCGCCATCACCTTGTCGTCGGCGCGCGGGAGCCCGTGGAAGGTCATCAACAGCAACCGCCACGAATAGAAGGCGGTCAGGACCGCGACCAGGAGCCCGAGCCAGAACGCATACCGTCCGACCCCGGTTTCGGCCGCCCAGGCGGCCTCCAGGATCACGTCCTTGGAGTAGAACCCGGCAAAGCCGAACAGCCCCGGGATGCCGACGCCGGCGAGCGACAGGCTGCCGATCCACATCACCGCGTAGGTGACCGGCACCAGCCGCCAGATCCCGCCCATCTTGCGCATGTCCTGTTCGGCCGACATGGCGTGGATCACCGACCCGGCGCCGAGGAACAGCAGCGCCTTGAAGAAGGCGTGGGTGTAGAGGTGAAACATCGCCGCGCCGTAGGCCGAGACGCCGGCGGCGAAAAACATGTAGCCGAGCTGGCTGCAGGTCGAATAGGCGATGACCCGCTTGATGTCGTTCTGGCAGAGGGCGATGGTGGCGGCGAAGATCGCGGTCGTCGCGCCGACCAGCGTCACCACTATGAGCGCCGTCGGCGCGTATTCGAACATCGGCGACAGCCGGACGACCATGAACACGCCGGCGGTCACCATGGTCGCCGCGTGGATCAGCGCCGAGACCGGGGTCGGACCCTCCATGGCGTCGGGCAACCAGGTATGCAGGCCGATCTGCGCCGACTTTCCCATGGCGCCGATGAACAACAGGATACACAGCGTGTCGAGGGTATCGACGCGCAGGCCGAGGAAGTCGATGACCGTACCGGCCCTGTCCGGCGTCGCCGCGAAGACGGTGTCGAAATCGATCGAGCCGAAGACGAAGAACACGCCCATGATGCCGAGGGCGAAGCCGAAGTCGCCGACGCGGTTGACGATGAACGCCTTGATCGCCGCCGCATTGGCCGTCTCCCGGTCGTACCAGAAGCCGATCAGCAGGTACGAGCACAGCCCGACGCCTTCCCAGCCGAAGAACAGTTGCAGGAAATTGTCGGCCGTCACCAGCGACAGCATGAAGAACGTAAACAGGCTGAGATAGGCGAAGAACCGCGGGATCGACTTGTCGTGATGCATATAGCCGATGGAATAGACGTGCACCATGGCGGACACGAAGCTGACCACGAACATCATGACCGCCGAGAGCTGATCGACGCGCAGCGCCCAGGACGCCTCGAACGCGCCCGAGTCGACCCAGGTGAACAGCTCGGTCGTGCGCGGCTGACCGCCGAACGCGACGTCGACGAGGACCGGCACCGACAGCGCCGCCGAGGCGAGCATCAACCCGCAGGACACGGCCTGCGCCCCCTTGTCGCCGATCTGGCGGCCGAACAGGCCGGCGATGACGGCGCCGATCAACGGCAGGAAGATGACGGCCGCGTCCATTCCCGCCTCAACCCTTCATCAGGTTGATGTCTTCAACGGCGATCGACCCGCGGTTGCGGAAGTAGACCACCAGGATGGCGAGGCCGATCGCCGCCTCGGCGGCCGCCACGGTCAACACGAACATGGCGAAGACCTGGCCGACCAGGTCGCCGAGATGGACCGAGAACGACACCAGGTTGATGTTGACGGCGAGCAGCATCAGCTCGATCGACATCAGGATGATGATGACGTTCTTGCGGTTGAGGAAAATGCCGAAAATGCCCAGCGTGAACAGGATCGCGGCCACGGTGAGATAATGGGCGAGGCCGATGTCGAACATTCAGATGCCGCTCCCCGTGGCCACATCCTTGATCTCGACCGAGCGCTTGCCGCGCGCGAGTTGGGCGGCGATCGACTGGCGCCGGACGCCTTCGCGCTGGCGCAGCGTCAGCACGATGGCGCCGATCATGGCGACCAGCAGGATCAGCCCCGCCGCCTGGAACAGATAGACGTAATCGGTGTACAGCACGGCGCCGAGCGCGTGCGTGTTGGTGACCTCGCCGACCGGGGGGATCGGACGCTGGGCCGTCGCCAACGCCTCCGGCGCCGCCACCCAGGCGCCGAACACCAGCAGCAGTTCGACCAGCAGCACCAGCCCGATCAGCCCGCCGATCGGCAGATACTGCAGGAAGCCGCGGCGCAGCTCGACAAAATTGATATCGAGCATCATGACGACGAAGAGGAACAGCACGGCGACCGCGCCGACATAGACGACGACCAGAATCATCGCCAGGAACTCGGCCCCCAGGAGGACAAACAGCCCGGCCGAATTGAAGAAGGCGAGAATCAGGAACAGCACCGAGTGCACCGGGTTGCGGGCGGCGACCACCATGACCCCGGCGGCGAGCGCGGTCCCGGCGAACAGATAAAAGGCGAGCGCCTGGACGATCATCGGGCGGCGCTCACCGGTACGGCGCGTCGGCCGCCAGGTTGGCGGCGATCTCCGCCTCCCAGCGGTCGCCGTTGGCGAGCAGCTTGTCCTTGTTGTAGAGCAGCTCCTCGCGCGTCTCCGTCGCAAATTCGAAGTTCGGGCCCTCGACGATCGCGTCGACCGGGCAAGCCTCCTGGCACAACCCGCAATAGATGCATTTGGTCATGTCGATGTCGTAGCGTGTCGTGCGCCGGCTGCCGTCGGCGCGCGGCTCGGCCTCGATGGTGATGGCGAGCGCCGGGCACACGGCCTCGCACAGCTTGCAGGCGATGCAGCGTTCCTCGCCGTTCGGATAGCGGCGCAGCGCATGCTCGCCGCGGAAGCGCGGGCTGAGCGGTCCCTTCTCGAACGGGTAATTGAGCGTCACGCGCGGCCGGAACATGTAGCCGAAGCTGAGCCGCAGCCCCGACAACAGCTCGCGGAGCAACAGGCTGTTCATGCCGCGATACAGGAAGCCCATGCTCAACCGACTCCCGTCGCGCGCCCACCGGCCACCCGGCCGCCGCTACCATAGCCGGCGCGGCCGCCGGCGCAAGCCCCGCCGGTCACGGCAACCACCCGAAGGCGAGGAGCGCACCCGCCGTGACGACCACCCAAAGCATCGAAAACGGCAGGAACACTTTCCAGCCGAGGCGCATGAGCTGGTCATAGCGATAGCGCGGGAACGACGCCCGCACCCAGATGACGCAGAACAGCACGAAGGCGACCTTGAGCGCGAACCACACCGGCCCCGGCACCCAATTGAACGGCGCCACGTCGAACGGCGGCAGCCAGCCGCCGAGGAACAGGATGGTCGTCGAGGCGCTCATCAGGATGATGTTGCCGTATTCGCCGAGGAAGAAGAGGGCGAAGGTCATTGCCGAGTATTCCGAGAAATATCCGGCGACCAGCTCCGCTTCCGCCTCCGGCAGGTCGAACGGCGTCCGATTGGTCTCGGCCAGGCCCGAAATGAAAAAGATCACGAACATCGGCAACAGCGGCACGGCGAACCAGACGTTCTTCTGCGCCAGCACGACGTCCGTCAGATTCAGCGAACCGACGCACAGCAGCACAGTGATCATGACGAAGCCGATGGCGACCTCGTAGGACACCATCTGCGCCGCCGAGCGCAGCGCGCCGAGGAACGGATATTTCGAATTGCTCGCCCAACCGGCCATGACGACGCCATAGACGCCGAGCGAGGATATCGCGAACAAGTAGAGCACGCCGACATTGATGTCGGCCAGCACGACGCCCTCGCCGAACGGGATGACCGCCCAGGCGACCAGGCTGAGCACGAAGGTGAGCATCGGCGCCGCGATGAACACGACGCGGCTGGCCCCGCTGGGGATGATGGTCTCCTTGAACATCAGCTTGAGCCCGTCGGCGATCGGCTGAAGCAGGCCGAACGGCCCGACCACGTTGGGGCCGCGGCGGAGCTGCATCGCCGCCATCACCTTGCGCTCGGCCAGGGTGAGATAGGCGATCGCCCCCAGCAGCGGCGCCACGATGGCGACGATCTGAGCGACGATGATCGTCGCCGGCCAGACGTAGCCATCCCATAATTCAGTCATGCGTGCCGGTCTTCGTCGGCCGACCGCGCAGATACGCCTCGGTGCAATTCGCCATGGTCTCCGAGGCGCGGCTGATCGGGTCGGTCATGTAGAAGTTTTCGATCGGGAAGCGAAACGGCGTCGCCGCCTCCGGGCCATCGGCGCCGAACGGCTCCCAGGGCGCCGGCTGGATCGAGTCGAGGCGGCCGAATCGCCCGTTCGCCTCGACGAGGCGCCGACGGAGCTGCGCCAGATCGTCGTAGGGCAGCGGCCGGCCGAGCGTCTCCGACAGCGCGCGCAGGACCGTCCAGTCCTCGCGCGCGTCGCCGGGCGGGAACACCGCCAGGCGCGCCTGCTGCACCCGGCCCTCGGTGTTGACGTAGGTGGCGTTCTTCTCGGTATAGGCGGCGCCGGCCAGGACCACGTCCGCGCGCTCGGCGCCGGCGTCGCCGTGATGCCCCTGATAGACGACGAAGGCGCCGCCGAGGCGGGCCATGTCGATCTCGTCGGCGCCGAGCAGATACACGACCTCGATCTCGCCGCCTCCGGCGCCGTCGAGGATGCCGTCGGTGTCGCGGCCGCCCGGGCCCGGCACGAAGCCGACATCGAGCCCGCCGACGCGGGCCGCGGCGGTGTGCAGCAGGTTGAATCCGTTCCAGTTGTCGCCGACCATGCCGCAGCTTTCGGCGACGCGACGCGCCAGGCCGAGCACCGCCGCGCCGTCCGGCCGGGCCAGCGCGCCCATGCCGAGCACGAGCATCGGCCGCTCGGCCTGCTTCAGCACCGCGGCGAAGGGATGACGGCCGTCGGCGACCTCGCGCAAGGTCTCCGGCCCGGCGCCCAGGCGCTCGGCGCGGTAGGTCAGGTCCACGCTCGGCCCGATCGTCGCGACCGGGAACCGCCCCATGAGAAAGCGTTTGCGCAGGCGGGCGTTGACCAGCGGCGCCTCCCATCGCGGGTTGGTGCCGATCAACAGGCAGGCACCGGCGCGCTCGATGCCGGCGATCGTGGTGTTGAACAGGTAGCCGGCGCGCGCCCGCGGGTCGATCCGGGCGCCGTCCTGACGGCAATCGAGGTTGGGCGAGCCGAGCGCGGCCATCAAGTCCTTGAGCGCAAGCATGGCCTCGACATCGACCAGATCGCCGGCAATGGCGGCGATGCGTTGGCCGGGGACACCGCGCAGCCGCTCGGCCACGGCGGCGAAGGCCTCCGCCCAACTTGCCGGCCGCAGCCGGCCGTCGCGGCGCAGATACGGCCGGTCAAGCCGCTGGCGCCGCAGCCCGTCGCAGGCGAACCGGGTCTTGTCGGAGATCCACTCCTCGTTGATCCGCTCGTTGAGCCGCGGCAACACGCGCATGACCTCGCGGCCGCGGGCGTCGACGCGAACGTTGCTGCCGACCGCGTCCATCACGTCGATCGTCTGGGTTTTCTGCAGCTCCCACGGCCGCGCCGCAAAGGCGTAGGGCTTGGAGGTCAGCGCCCCGACCGGACAGATGTCGATCATGTTGCCCGACAACTCCGAGCGCAGCGCCGTCTCGACATAGGTGCCGATCTCCATGTGCTCGCCGCGTCCCGTCGCGCCGAGGTCCTCGACCCCGGCGACCTCGGTGGCGAAGCGCACGCAGCGCGTGCAGTGGATGCACCGCGTCATGATGGTCTTGATCAGCGGTCCGAGATACTTCTCGCTCACCGCCCGCTTGCTCTCGCGGAAGCGGCCGCGGTCCAATCCATAGGCCATTGCCTGGTCTTGCAGGTCGCATTCGCCGCCCTGGTCGCAGATCGGACAGTCGAGCGGGTGGTTGATCAGCAGGAACTCCATGACGCCCTGGCGCGCCTTGCGCGCGACGTCGGAATCCGTGCGGATCACCATGCCGTCGGCGGCCGGCATCGCGCAGGAGGCGATGGGCTTCGGCGACTTCTCCATTTCGACCAGGCACATGCGACAATTGCCGGCGACCGAGAGCCGCTCGTGGTAGCAGAAATGCGGGATCTCGACGCCGGCGATCTGGCAGGCCTGCAACACGTTCAGGCCCGGTTCGACCTCGATCTCGACGCCGTCGATGATTAGTTTCGGCACGAGCCCCTACTCCGCCGCCCGACGCAACGGCGACTCGAGGATACGGCGCTCCAGCTCGGGCCGAAAATGCCGGATCAGCCCCTGGATCGGCCAGGCCGCGGCGTCGCCGAGTGCGCAGATGGTGTGCCCCTCGATCTGGCGCGTCACCTCCTCGAGGTCATCGATCTCCTCGATCCGAGCCTCGCCTCTGACCAGGCGCTCCATGACCCGCCACATCCAGCCGGCGCCCTCGCGGCAGGGCGTACACTGGCCGCAGCTTTCGTGCATGTAGAAATGCGAGAGCCGCGCGATCGCCGCGACGACGTCGGTCGACTTGTCCATGACGATGACCGCGGCGGTGCCGAGCCCGCATTTCACGTCGCGCAGCGAATCGAAGTCCATCAACACGCTGTCGCAGATCGATTTCGGCAGCAGCGGTACCGACGAGCCGCCCGGAATGATCGCCAGCAGGTTGTCCCAGCCGCCGCGCACGCCCCCGGCGTGCTTTTCGATGAGCTGGCGCAGGGGCACGCCCATCTCCTCCTCGACGTTGCACGGCTTCTCGACGTGCCCGGAGATGCAGAAGATCTTGGTGCCGGTGTTCTTCGGCCGGCCGAGGCCGCTCCACCACGCCGCGCCGCGGCGCAGGATGGCCGGCACGACGGCGATCGTCTCCACATTGTTCACGGTCGTCGGGCAGCCATAGACGCCGACCGCCGCCGGGAACGGCGGCTTCAGCCGCGGCATGCCCTTCTTGCCCTCGAGGCTTTCGAGCAGCGCCGTCTCCTCGCCGCAGATATAGGCGCCGGCGCCGCGATGCAGGACGATGTCGTAGTCCCAGCCCGACCCGCAGGCGTTCTTGCCGATCAGCCCGGCTTCGCGGGCTTCGTCGATAGCGGCCTGGAGGTTCAGCGCCTCGTTATAGAACTCGCCGCGGATATAGATGAAGCAGGTGTGCGCGCCCATCGCGGCGCCGGCCAGCAGGCAACCTTCGAGCAACATATGCGGTTCGAAGCGCAGAATGTCGCGGTCCTTGCAGGTGCCGGGCTCCGATTCGTCGGCGTTGACGACGAGATAGGACGGCCGGCCGTCCGACTGCTTGGGCATGAACGACCATTTCAGGCCGGCCGGGAAGCCGGCGCCGCCGCGCCCGCGCAGGTCCGACTTCTTCACCTCGTCGATGATCGCGTCGCGGCCGCGGGCGATCAGGTCCTTGGTATTGTCCCAGGTGCCACGCGCCCGCGCGCCGGCCAGCCGCCAGTCGTGGCGGCCGTAGAGGTTGGTGAAGACGCGGTCGGCGTCGCGCAGCATGGCTATTCGCCCGCCCCGCCGCCGGCGACCAGGGTGGTGGGTCCGCCCGCCGGGGCCGACCCCTGCCGGCCGGTCTGCGAGCCGGCGGCCGGCCGTTCGCCGCGGGCGAGCGCGTCGAGCACCGCTTCCAGCCGCCGCGGGTCCAGGTCTTCGTAAAAGTCGTCGTTGATCTGCACGACCGGCGCGTTCACGCAGGCGCCGAGGCATTCGACCTCGACGAGCGAGAAGAGGCCGTCCGCGCAGCGCTGGCGCATCCCGATGCCAAGCTTTCGCCGGCAGGTCCGCGACAGCTCCTCGGAGCCGCGCAGCCAGCACGGCGTGGTGCGGCAGATCTGGACATGGAACTTCCCGACCGGCTGCAGGTTGAACATCGTGTAGAACGTCGCGACCTCGTAGACGCGAATCGGCGCCATGTCGAGCAGTTCGCCGACATGGTCCATGGCGGCGCGCGGCAGCCAGCCCCCGGCCTGGCGCTGCGCCAGGTCGAGCAGCGCCAGCACCGCGCTGGCCTGGCGACCGGGCGGGTATTTCGCGATGTACGCCTGCGCGCGCTCGCGGTTGTCGCGCGTGAAGGCAAAGCCGTCCGGCTGGACGCTGGGCTGCGGGCCGGGCGAACTCATCGATCGATCTCGCCGAACACGATGTCCATGGAGCCGAGGATGGCAACCGCATCGGCCAGCATGTGGCCGCGGCTGCAGAAGTCCATCGCCTGCAGATGAGTATAGCTGGCCGCGCGGATCTTGCAGCGGTAGGGCCGGTTGCTGCCATCGGCAACGAGATAGACGCCGAACTCCCCCTTGGGCGCCTCGACCGCCGTATAGGTCTCGCCGGGCGGCACGTGAAAGCCCTCCGTATAGAGCTTGAAGAAGTGGATCAGCGCCTCCATCGACTGCTTCATCTCGGCGCGCGGCGGCGGCGTGACCTTGCGATCGTCGGCGGCGACCGGCCCGGCCGGCATCTCCTCGAGGCACTGCTTGACGATGCGGACGCTCTGCCGCATTTCCTCGACGCGCACCAGATAGCGGTCGTAGCAATCGCCGTGCTTGCCGACCGGAATGTCGAACTTCATGCGGTCATAGACCATGTAAGGTTGCGCCTTGCGCAGGTCCCACGGCACGCCCGAGGCGCGCAGCATCGGCCCGGTGAAGCCCAGGTCAAGGGCGTCCTCGGCGGACACCGCGCCGATGTCCACCAGTCGCTGCTTGAAGATCCGATTCTCGGTCAGCAGGCCCTCTATGTCGTCCACCACCCTGGGGTATCTTTCGGCCCAGGCCATGATGTCGTCGGTCAGCCCCGCCGGCAGGTCCTGGTGCACGCCGCCGACCCGGTAGTACGCCGCGTGCAGGCGCGCGCCGCTCGCCCGCTCGTAGAACTCCATCAGCAGCTCGCGCTCCTCGAAGCCCCACAGGAACGGCGTTATCGCCCCCACGTCCATAGCCAGGGCGCAAGTGGCCAGGATGTGATTGAGGATGCGCGTGAGCTCGTCGAACAGCACGCGGATGTACTGCGCGCGCAGGGGCACCTCGAGGCGCAGCAGCTTTTCCGCGGCCAGAACGAAGGCGTGCTCCTGGTTCAGCGGCGACCAGTAGTCGAGTCGGTCGAAATAGGGGATGGCCTGCAGATAGGTCTTGTGCTCGATCAGCTTTTCGGTGCCGCGATGCAGCAGGCCGATATGCGGATCGAGCCGCTCGACCACCTCGCCGTCCATCTCGACGACCATGCGCAGCACGCCGTGGGCCGCCGGGTGCTGCGGCCCGAAGTTCATCGTCACCGGCTTGATGTGCGTTTCCGGCATCAGTCCGGCTTCCCGGTCTTGTCGGCTTGGTCGGCCTTTTCGTCACCGGGCAGGGTTTGCAGCATGCCCTCCCACGGGCTGACGAAATCGAAGCGGCGAAATTCCTGGGTCAGCTTCACCGGCTCATAGACGACCCGCTTCTGTTCCTCGTCATAGCGCATCTCGACGTGCCCGCTGAGGGGAAAGTCCTTGCGCATCGGATGCCCCTCGAAGCCGTAGTCCGTGAGCAGCCGCCTGAGGTCCGGGTGGCCCGAAAAGAAGATGCCGTACATATCCCAGGCTTCGCGCTCATACCAGCCGGCGGACTTGAAGACGCCGGTGACCGACGGCACCGGCTGGCCCTCGGCGGTCGACAACTTCACACGGATGCGATGGTTCTGCTTGAGGCTGAGCAGGTTATAGACGACTTCGAAGCGCTGTTCGCGCTCGGGGTAGTCCACGCCGCAGACGTCGATCAGCAGCTTGAACAGGCAGTGGCTGTCGTCGCGCAGGAACGTCAGCAGCTTGACGACCGACGGCGCGCCGGTGCGTACCGTCAGCTCGCCATAGGCGACGTCCACTTCCAGCACGTCGTTCGGCAACTGGCCCGCGATGTGTTCGCCGAGGTCCCGCAGCGCCTGATCCATGATTCCCGTTCGTCCGATTGTCGTTGCCGCCACGATCCCCGCCTCCCGGTATCGCCTAGTCAGCGCGCGATCGTCGCGGTGCGTCTGATTTTCTTTTGCAGCTGCAGGATTCCGTACACCAGCGCCTCGGCCGTCGGCGGACAGCCGGGGACGTAGATATCGACCGGCACGATACGGTCGCAGCCCCGCACCACGGAGTACGAGTAGTGGTAGTATCCGCCGCCGTTGGCGCACGACCCCATCGAGATCACCCAGCGCGGCTCGGCCATTTGGTCGTAGACCTTGCGCATGGCCGGCGCCATCTTGTTGCACAACGTGCCGGCGACGATCATGACATCGGACTGGCGCGGGCTGCCGCGCGGCACGACGCCGAAGCGATCGAGGTCGTAGCGCGACATGTAGGCGTGCATCATCTCGACCGCGCAGCAGGCGAGGCCGAAGGTCATCGGCCACAACGACCCGGTGCGCGCCCAGTTCACCAAATTGTCGAGCTGGGCGACGACGAAACCCTTGTCGCTCAGTTCGTCCGTGACCGACCGGAGGGCCGCATCCGATACCGTCCCGGACAGCGGCGCCGGCGCAGCCGGCGTCGCCCGGCTCACTCCCATTCCAAGGCTCCCTTCTTCCATTCGTAGATGAACCCGACCGTCAGGATGCCGAGAAACACGACCATCGACCAGAACCCGAAAACGCCGATGTCGCGCAACGAAACGGCCCAGGGGAAGAGGAACGCCACCTCCAGGTCGAAGATGATGAACAGAATGGCGACGAGATAGAAGCGGACGTCGAAGCGGCGGCGGGCATCGTCGAACGCCTCGAATCCGCATTCATAGGGCGAAAGCTTCTCGGAATCGGGCTTCTGGCGCGCCATGACGACGGACATCCCGATCGCCCCGCCCGCGATGGCGACGGCGATGGCGAGGAACATCAGGATCGGCAGGTACTCGCGCAGCAGCTCGTCCATGACCCCACGTCCCGGCGCCTCGTCGATCCGCCCTGCCCGGCGCCGGTTAACGCACGCGGCCCTGGTGGAAATGGCGGGAGTGACGGGACTCGAACCCGCGGCCTCCGGCGTGACAGGCCGGCGCTCTAACCAACTGAGCTACACCCCCGTACCCGGGTGCGGGGCCGCACCATGTAGTGCGGCCGGCGTACCGGAGTCAAGCGCCCGCCCGGGCTGGTGGGCGATGACGGGTTCGAACCGCCGACCCTCTCGGTGTAAACGAGATGCTCTACCGCTGAGCTAATCGCCCGCCCGTCCGGCGATCTGCCGTTCGCGACCCGCGGGAACTTCGTCGATAGCGGTCGGCAGCGGCGGACCCGGATCGTCTTTGGCCATCGCCTCGAACGGCCGGTCGGGCCGGCAAGCCGTCCGAATCAGTTCACGGCGTCCTTCAGGCCCTTGCCCGCCTTGAACTTCGGCTGCTTCGAGGCGGGGATACGGATCTTTTCCCCGGTGCGCGGGTTGCGCCCATCCGACGCCGCTCGACGGGCGACATGGAAAGTACCGAAGCCGATCAGGCGAACTTCGTCGCCCTGCTTGAGCGCGTTCGAGATGGCGTCGAAGACGCCTTCGACGGCCTTGGTCGCGTCGCCCTTCGAGAAACCCGTCTGATCGGCGACGACAGCAACGAGATCGTTCTTATTCACCTCTACTACCCCCTTTTGTTCGGCAAGCCATCAACGCCCCAGAAAAGCCGCGGCCAATAACGACGGAGTGTAGATCGCGATTTTTCTCCACGTCAATCTCCGAACCGCGATTATCCCCACAATTCTGCGGACTCCACGCCGGCATGCCGACCGACGATCCGCGCCTTCAATGCGTGACGACGCCGCGTTCGTCCACCGATTTCTTCGCCGCCACCTCTTCGACCTCGGCCGGATCGATCCATTCGATCGGGACCAGCGGTGCCGCGAGCGCCTGGCGCAGCACGTCGTCGATCATCGCTACCGGGACAATCTTCAAACCCCGCTTGACGTTGTCCGGAATCTCGGCCAGGTCCTTCTCGTTATCGGCCGGGATCAGTACCGTCTTCACCCCCGCCCGCAGCGCCGCCAGCAGCTTTTCCTTCAGGCCGCCGATCGGCAGCACCCGGCCGCGCAGCGTGACCTCACCGGTCATTGCCACCTCGCGGCGAACGGGGATTCCGGTCAGCACCGAGACGATCGACGTGACCATGGCGACGCCCGCCGACGGGCCATCCTTCGGCGTGGCGCCCTCCGGCACGTGGACATGGATGTCCTTCTTCTCGAACACGGTCGGCTTGATGCCGTAGTCGACGGCGCGCGACTTCACGTAGCTCTCCGCGGCCTGCACCGATTCGCGCATGACGTCGCCGAGCTTGCCGGTGGTGATGACCTTGCCCTTGCCGGGCACCGTCACCGCCTCGATCGACAGGATCTCCCCGCCGACCTCGGTCCAGGCGAGGCCGGTGGTCACGCCGATCAGGTCCTCGAGCTCCGCCAAGCCGAACCGGAAGCGGCGCACGCCGGCGAACTTTTCCACGTTGCGCCGCGTCACGGTCAGCTTCGTGCAGTGCTTCATCAGGATTTCCTTGATCGCCTTGCGCGCCAGATTGGCGAGCTCGCGCTCAAGGTTGCGGACGCCCGCCTCGCGCGTGTAGTAGCGGATCAGGTCACGCAGCGCCTCCTCGGAGAGGCTCCATTCCGCCTTGCGCAGGCCGTGCTCGCGCATCTGCTTCGGCACCAGGTGCCGCTTGGCAATCTCGACCTTCTCGTCCTCGGTATAGCCGGGGATGCGGATCACCTCCATGCGGTCGAGCAGCGGCTGCGGCATGCGCAACGTGTTTGCCGTCGTCACGAACAGGACGTCGGACAGGTCGTAATCGACCTCCAGGTAATGGTCGTTGAAGGTCGAATTCTGCTCGGGGTCGAGCACCTCGAGCAGCGCCGAGGACGGATCGCCGCGCCAGTCGGCGCCCAGCTTATCCACCTCGTCGAGCAGGAACAGCGGGTTCGAGGACTTGGCCTTCTTCATGCCCTGCAGGATCTTGCCCGGCATCGAGCCGATATACGTGCGGCGGTGGCCGCGAACCTCGGCCTCGTCGCGCACGCCGCCCAGGGACATGCGCACGAAATTGCGCCCCGCCGCCCGCGCGATCGACTTGCCGAGCGAGGTCTTGCCGACACCGGGCGCGCCGACCAGGCACAGGATCGGGCCCTTCACCTTGCGCATGCGCTGCTGCACCGCGAGGTACTCCAGGATGCGCTCCTTGACCTTCTCGAGACCGTAGTGATCGGCGTTAAGCACCTTCTCGGCGATTTTGATGTCGCGCTTGATCTTCGTCGGCTTGCGCCACGGGATACTCAGCATCCAGTCGAGGTAGTTGCGCACCACCGTCGCTTCGGCCGACATCGGGCTCATCGAGCGCAGCTTCTTCAGTTCGGCCAACGCCTTCTCGCGGGCCTCCTTGCTCAGCTTGGTCTTCTGGATACGCGCCTCGAGCTCGCCCAGTTCGTCGCGGCCGTCCTCGCCCTCGCCGAGCTCCTTCTGGATCGCCTTGAGCTGCTCGTTCAGGTAATACTCGCGCTGGGTCTTTTCCATCTGACGCTTGACCCGGCTGCGGATGCGCTTCTCCACCTGCAGCACGCCGATCTCGGCCTCCATGAAGCCATAGACGCGCTCCAACCGCTCGCTGATCGTCTCGGCCTCGAGCAGCTCCTGCTTCTCGGCGATCTTCAGCGCCAGGTGCGAGGCGACCGTATCGGCGAGCTTGCCCGGCTCCTCGATCTGATTGATCGACACCAGGACCTCGGGCGGGATCTTCTTGTTCAGCTTGATGTACTGCTCGAACTGCGAGACCACCGTACGGGCCAACGCCTCGATCTCCTTGCCCTCGCCTATGCTCTCCACGATCGCCTCGGCATAGGCCTGGAAGAACGACGGGTTGTCGGCAAACTTGACGATGCGCGCGCGCTGCCCGCCCTCGACCAGGACCTTGACGGTCCCGTCGGGCAGCTTGAGCAGCTGCAGCACGGTGCCGATCGTTCCCACGGTGAAGATGTCGGCCGGCGTGGGGTCGTCCTGCGCGGCGTTCTTCTGGGTGACGAGCAGGATCTGCTTGTCATCCTTCATCACGTCCTCGAGCGCGTGGACCGACTTTTCGCGGCCAACGAACAGCGGCACGATCATGTGGGGAAACACCACGATGTCGCGCAGCGGCAGAACGGGGAACAGCGAAGCTTGCGAAATCTCTTGCATGTGGCCTCTCAGTTTGGCGGTCGCGAGGCACCGCGGGTCGGCGGTTCAAGCCGATCCGGCTCGTCCCGTGTCCACCTCATGAAATGGCGCAAGATTCCCCCGCGTCAAGGGCCGGCGGCCCGCGGGCGCGTCCTCGGCGCCGGCGGCCGCCGGTCGGGCCGCGCTCACGCGCTGCTCCCGACGTCCTCGCGGCGGTCGGTGTAGATATAGAGCGGCCGGGCCGCGTTGTCGATCACGTCGCGGCTGATGACCATGCTTTCCACGCCCTCGAGGCCCGGCAGCTCGAACATCGGTTCCAGCAGAATCGACTCCATGATCGAGCGCAGGCCCCGCGCCCCGGTCTTGCGCGCGATCGCCTTGTGGGCGATGGCCTTCAGGGCATCCTCGGTGAAATCAAGCCGCACGTCATCCATGTCGAACAGGCGCTGATACTGCTTGACCAGGGCGTTCTTGGGCGTCGTCAGAATTTCGATCAACGCCGGCTCGTCGAGGTCCTCGAGGGTCGCGACTACGGGCAGGCGCCCGACGAACTCCGGAATCAAGCCGAATTTGAGAAGGTCCTCGGGTTCGACGTCGCGCAGGATCTCACCCGTGCCGCGTTCCTCGGGGCCGCGCACGTCGGCGCCGAAGCCGATCGACGAGCCCCGCCCGCGCGCGGCGATGATCTTCTCCAAGCCGGAAAACGCGCCGCCGCAAATGAACAGGATATTGGTCGTGTCGACCTGCAGGAACTCCTGCTGCGGGTGCTTGCGCCCGCCCTGCGGCGGCACCGAGGCGACGGTGCCTTCCATGATCTTCAGCAGGGCCTGTTGCACGCCTTCGCCGGATACGTCGCGCGTGATGGACGGATTGTCGGACTTGCGGCTGATCTTGTCGACCTCGTCGATATAGACGATGCCGCGCTGCGCCCGCTCGACATTGTAGTCGGCGGCCTGCAGCAGCTTGAGGATGATGTTCTCGACGTCCTCGCCGACGTATCCGGCCTCGGTCAGCGTGGTGGCGTCGGCCATGGTGAACGGCACGTCGATGATCCGCGCCAACGTCTGCGCCAGCAGCGTCTTGCCGCATCCGGTCGGCCCGACCAGCAGGATATTCGACTTGGCCAGCTCGACGTCGTTGCTCTTGGCGCCGTGGGCGAGCCGCTTGTAGTGGTTGTGCACGGCCACCGACAGCACGCGCTTGGCGTGGATCTGCCCGATGACGTAGTCGTCGAGGACGTTGCAAATGTCGCGCGGGCTCGGCACCCCGTCGCGCGACTTGACCAGCGTCGTCTTGTGCTCTTCGCGGATGATATCCATGCACAGCTCGACGCATTCATCGCAGATGAACACCGTCGGGCCGGCAATCAGCTTGCGCACCTCGTGCTGGCTCTTCCCGCAGAACGAGCAGTACAGGGTGTTCTTGGATTCACCGCCGCCGGACTTGGTCATGCGCAATCCGCCCGATGCCAGAACGACTTAATGTTAGCCCTCCGCCCGACCCCCGCACAACGACATTTTGCCGCTGCGCAGCGCCCGGGTACCCGCTACAGCCCTCTCCGCCCTGGGCGGCGCTTGCGGAACCACCGTCATTCCTTCACCGCCATTCAAACGCCGGCCGGTCAATAAACGGTTAACGCCTTACTTTTGGCCGTCCGCCGCATCCTCGGCCGGCGGCCGTTTATCGACCACGGCGTCGATCAAACCGAACGCCTTGGCGTCCTCGGGCAACAGGAACTTGTCGCGCTCCATCGCGTCTTCGATGACCTTGAGATCCTGCCCGGTATGGCGGACATAGATCGCGTTCAACCGGGCCCGGGTGGACAGGATGTCCTTGGCGTGGATCTCGATGTCGGTCGCCTGACCCTGGAACCCGCCGGACGGCTGGTGCACCATGATCTTCGAGTTCGGCAAGCTGAACCGCTTGCCCTTGGCGCCGGCGGTCAGCAGCAACGATCCCATCGACGCCGCCAGGCCGATGCACACGGTGGTCACCTCCGGCCGGATGTATTGCATCGTGTCATAGATCGCCAGCCCCGAGGTCACCATGCCGCCCGGCGAATTGATGTAGAGCGCAATGTCCTTCTTCGGGTTCTCCGATTCGAGGAACAGCAGCTGTGCCGAGATCAGGCTGGCGAGCTGGTCGTTGACGGGGCCGACGAGAAAGATGATCCGCTCCTTTAGCAGGCGCGAATAGATGTCGTAGGCCCGTTCCCCGCGGTTGGTCTGCTCGACCACCATCGGGACCAGGAAATTCATGTAGGTATCTGTCGGGTCCTGCATCGATCGTCCACCTATGTCGGCGACGGGCCGCCCCGTCGCCTCATTCCTTCTTCGCCGCCTTCTTCCCGGCACCGGACTTCTTCGTCGCCGGCTTCTTGGCGGATTTTTCCTTGTCATCCGCGGCGGGTTCCCCGGCAGCGGCCGGCTTTTCCAACTCGATCAGCTCCTGGGGCGACACCTTACGCTCGCTCACCTGGGCCAGTTCGAGAATGAAATCGATCACCTTGTCCTCGTAAACCGGGGCGCGCAGTTGCACCAGCGCCTCCGGCGTCTTGCGGTAGAAGTCCACGACCTGGCGTTCGCGCCCGGGATGGCGCTGCGCCTCGGCCATGAGGGCGCGGTTCACCTCCTCCGCCGTCACCTGAATGTTGTTCAGGCGGCCGACGTCGGACAGCAGCAGCCCCAGTTTGACCCGGCGTTTCGCGATGTCGCGGTATTCCACCCGCAGCACGTCGTCGCTCTTGCCCTCGTCCTCCGGGTCGAGACCGCCCGCCGCGCGCTCCCTCTCGATACGCTCCCAAATCGCGCCGAATTCGGCCTCGACAAGGCCGACCGGCAGCTCGAAGTCATGGCGTGCAGCCAGAACATCGAGCAACTGGCGTTTGAGCCGTCCGCGCGCCACACTTGCGTATTCGCCTTGCATGTGGTCGCGCACCGAGGCGCGCAGCGTGGCGAGATCCTCGAGGCCATGCGACTTGGCCAACTCGTCATCGGCCGGAACCGCCACCGGTTCGCGGATCTCGCGCAGGTCGACCGCGAACTCAGCCGCCTTGCCGGCGAGTTCCGGCTTCGGGTAATCGGCCGGAAAAGTCACCTTGACCGTAACATGGTCGCCCGGCCCTGCGCCTTCAAGCTGGTCCTCGAATCCGGGGATCATCCAGCCCGCGCCGAGCTCGAGGTACTGTTCGCTGGCCGTGCCGCCGGGGAATTCGACGCCGTCGATGCGGCCGACGAAGTCGATCACCAGGACGTCGCCTTTCCTGGCCGGTCGCGGCGTCGCGATCGGCTCCGACTTGCGTTGCCGCTCGGCGAGGCGCTGCACCGCCTCCTGCACCTCGGCTTCGGGCACCTCGATGGAGAGCCGCTCCAGCTCCAATTCGGCAAAATCCATTGGCGTGATGTCGGGCATCAGCTCGAGCGCGACGTTGAATTCGAGATCCGCGCCGCCGGGAAGCGAGACGATCTCGATCTTCGGCTGGCCCGCCGGCCGCAAGCCGCGCTCGGCTATCACTTGGCTCGAGCTATCGCTGACGACGCGCTCCACGATTTCGCCCATGGCCGCCTTGCCGTAACGCTGTTTGAGCAGCGACATCGGCACCTTGCCGGGCCGGAAGCCGGGCACCCGTACGGCGCGGCCCAGCTCCTGCAGGCGAAGCGCAAGCTGGGACTCGCAGTTCTGCGCCGGAACGACGACCCGATACTGGCGTTTCAATCCCTCGGCGCTCGTTTCGGTCACCTGCATGGGTCGGCTCGATCCGTGCGTAATTGCTCGAATGAATGGAAGCCCGCGCCCGCTGCGCGCACCCTCCGTTTGGTGCGGGCGGAGGGACTCGAACCCCCACGACTTGCGTCACCAGATCCTAAGTCTGGCGCGTCTACCAGTTCCGCCACGCCCGCCCACGGCGCCGCAGCCGGCGGCCCGCGCCACCGCCGGGCGCGGTGTATATCAGAGTCGAACGGCCCACAAGCAGGAAAAGCGCCCCGCCCCGCCGCTTGCCTGGTCGCGGGCCGCCCGCCGCACGGCCGGGTAAGCCAACCTCCCCCATGCGCTGCAAGCCGAAATGATCAATACTGTGCCCGTGTTCTCGTTCACACAAGAAGGGGAGATCGAAAATGAGGGGGGTCAAGGCGGCCGTCGTCGCCGCTCTCGTATCACTCGTCCTCGGACCGGCCGCGGCTGCGGCGGCCGAGCCGCTGTCCAAGCCGCAAGGCGTGGTCGTCCTGGAGGTCACGGGCAAGATCGCCAACACCAACGCCGGCGACAAGGCCGCCTTCGATCTCGGCTCGCTCGAACGGTTCGGCGTCACCAGCTTCACCACCGGCACGCCGTGGACTGACGGCAAGGTCACGTTCGAGGGCGTCAGCGGCAACGAGCTGATGGCGACGCTGGAAGCCGACGGCGCCGAGATTCGCGCCGAGGCCCTGGACGGCTACAGCGTGGTGATCCCGATGGAGGACTTCCGCCGGAGCGGCGCCATCATCGCCTACAAGATGAACGGCGCGCCGCTGGCCGAGGGCGAGCAGGGCCCGCTGTGGATCGTCTATCCCTACGATGCGGACCCCGGCGTGAATGACGAAGCGCACCACGCGCGCTCGATCTGGCAGCTGAAGTCGCTCGAAATCCGCTAGCCGAGACACAGCGCGGCGGCGGCGCGCAGGACGGCATCGACGTCCAGCCCGTAGAGCCGGTACAGGTCGGGGATGTCGCCCGACTGCCCGAAACGGTCGACGCCCAGGGCCTGCACCCGATGGCGGGCTACGGCGCCAAGCCAGGCCAGGCTCGCCGGGTGTCCGTCGATGATCGTCACCAACCCGGCATCGGGCGCCAGTTCGGCGAGCAGCCGTTCGACTTGCGCCGGCGCCGCGGGCCGGCCCGCGGCGCGCGCCTGCTGAGCATGTCGCCAGCCGGCGTACAGGCGGTCCATCGAGGTCACCGCGAGCAGCCCGGCTCCGGGTATGTCCTCGAGGATTTGCCGGTGCCCTTCGATCGCCTCCGGCGCCACCGCGCCGGTGTAAACGATGGCCAGCGACGCGTCGCGCTCCGGCGGCACCAGCCAGTACCCGCCGGCGACCACGCCGTCACGCAGCGCCGGGGTCATCGTCCGGCGCGTTTGGTCGACCGGCCGCGTCGACAGGCGCAGATAGACCGAACCGCCGTCGTCGGCCTGCATGTGGCGGAAGGCCCAGGCCATGATCGCCGCCAGCTCGTCGCCGAAGGCCGGTTCGAACCCGGTCAGCCCGGGCAGGCCCAAGCCGATCAGCGGCGTCACGATGGACTGGTGGGCGCCGCCCTCCGGCGCCAGGGTGAGGCCGGATGGCGTGGCGACGAGCAGAAAGCGCGAGTCCTGGTAGAGCGCGTAGTTGAGCGCGTCCAGCCCGCGCATGATGAAGGGATCGTACAGCGTGCCGACCGGAAGCAGGCGCGCGCCGAACAACGGACCGGCCAGACCGAGCGCGGCAAGCAGGGTAAAGAAGTTGTGCTCGGCGATGCCGAGCTCGATGTGCTGGCCTTCCGGCGACATCGACCAGCGCTGGGCCGAGACCACCTTCTCCTCGCGGAACACGTCCTTGCGGCGCTGGCGATCGTAAACGCCGCGCCGGTTGACCCAGGCGCCGAGGTTGGTCGAGACGGTGACGTCGGGCGAGGTGGTGACGAGGCGCGCGGCGAAGGCGTCGTCGCGGCGGGCGATTTCGCCGAGGATGCGACCGAACGCCTCCTGCGTCGACTGCCGCTCGCCCGTCGCGGCCGGCAGGTCGTCGGGCACCGGTACCGGTGCCGCCGCGTGGCGGCGCGAACCGCCGGCGACGAACGGCACCGCGGCGAGGAACCGCCCCAGCGCCTCGGGCGGGACATCGAGCCCGGCGAAGCGGTCCCATTCGGCGCCCTCCGGCACGCCCATGCTGCGCTGGAACAGCGCCATCTGCTCGAGGTTCATCAGCCCGGCGTGATTGTCCTTGTGGCCGGCGAAGGGCAGGCCGGACCCCTTGATCGTGTAGGCGATGAAGCAGACCGGCTCGTCGCCGGCGACCCCGTGCATCGCCTCCAGCACCGACTCCAGATCCTGGCCGGCCAGGTTGGTCATCAGCGCGTGCAGCGCGGCATCGTCGTGGCCGTCCAGCAGCTCCGCGAGTCCGGCCGTGTCGCCGAGGTCGCGCCGCAGATGCTCGCGCCAGCCGGCGCCGCCCTTGAAGGCGAGGGCCGAATAGAGCGAGTTCGGGCAGTCGTCGATCCAGCGCTTGAGCGCCTCGCCGCCGGGCCGCGTGAAGGCCGCCTCGAGCCGCTTGCCGTACTTCAGCGTGACGACGCGCCAATCCATGGCGTGGAACAGCCGGTCGATCCGGTGAAACAGGCGGTCCGAAACGATGCTGTCCAGGCTCTGCCGGTTATAGTCGATCACCCACCACAGGTTGCGCAGGTCGTGTTTCCAGCCCTCGAGCATCGCCTCATAGACGTTGCCTTCGTCGAGCTCGGCGTCACCAACCACGGCGACCATGCGCCCGGGCGGCTGAGTCTGTGGGGCCAGCCCCTTGAGCCGCACGTAATCCTGCACCAGGGCGGCGAAGCTGGTCATCGCCACGCCGAGACCGACCGAACCGGTCGAGAAGTCGACGTCGTCGCTGTCCTTGGTGCGCGACGGATAGGACTGCGCCCCGCCCAGCCCGCGGAAGGCCTCCAGCTTGTCGCGCGTCTGGCGGCCCAGCAGGTACTGGATGGCGTGGTAAACCGGGCTGGCATGGGGCTTCACCGCGACCCGGTCCTGCGGCCGCAGGACGTCGAAATACAGCGCCGTCATCAGCGTCGCCACCGAGCTGCTCGAGGCCTGATGGCCGCCGACCTTGAGGCCGTCGCGGCTCGGCCGCAGGTGGTTGGCGGCGTGGATCATCCAGGTCGAGAGCCACAGCACCTTGCGCTCGAGCGCGCGCAGACAGGCGAGCCGGTCGGCCGCGGGGCCGGCCGCCGCGGCCGGGTGCGAGGCAAGGGTGCCGGAAGGGGTCATCGGGCGGCGGATCATATCCGCCGCGTACCATATAGGGGCGGGGGACGCCCGGAAAGAGGGGCGACGCCCGGCGCGCGACCCCGCTTCTGCCCCGGTGCGACGGCGCGCCGGCGGCGTTCGGGTCTAGGCGCTGACGAGCTCCGGGAAGTGCTCGGTGAAGGTCTCGACGCTGAGCATCCGAACGCCCTCCGTCAGGCGGCGGTGGCCGGGACTCTCGAAGCTCACGTCGAAGCGGACATGCGGGATGCCGAACCGGTCCGCGGTCAGGGCCAGCACCTTCGCCGTCTCGACGAAATTGTCCGGGCGGATCTTGCGGAACACCGCACCGGGCGCGATGTCCGCCTTGCGCGGCTCGCCCCTGGACAGCCAGCTTCCGATCTTCAGCCCATACCTGGTCATGACACGATCCTTTGTCTTTCCTGATCCTGTCACCCTAGAATGGCCGCTGACCCTTAAGAATTGTTGAAATTCGGCCGACCGCGGCCGGGTTTTTCGGCCGGCGGCCGGGGCGCGGCATACCCCTGTACTGGCGGAGACTGGCGTGGCGGCGGGTCGCAATGTCGAACCGCAAACAACGTAAGTAATAGTCGAAATTGAGACGAAATCGAACCGCCGGTCGCGACGGGGGAAGGCCTGCGGCGCCGCCTCGCTCACCAGCCGGCGGCCTCGTCGCGCAGCCGCCGCAGCACCGCCGGCAGCGCCGCCGGCAGGTCCTCGGCGATCAGGCCGGGGCCGATTTCGGCCGCCGCCGCCCCCTGCAGCCAGGCCGCGGCCGAGGCCGCGTCGAACGCGCCCATGCCCTGCGCCAGCAGCCCGGTCGCGAGGCCGGCCAGCACGTCGCCGCTGCCGGCCGTCGCCAGATCGGGCGGGGCGTTGGCGTTGATGCGCGCCGCGCCGCCGGGGTCGGCAATCACGCTGTCGGCCCCTTTGAGCAGCACCGTCGCCCGGCTTTCGCGGGCCGCTTGGCGCGCGCGCTCGACCTTGCCGCCCGCCGCGCCGACGGCAGGGAACAGGCGCCGAAATTCGCCTTCATGGGGCGTGAGCAGGCAGGGCGAGCGGATGGCCGCGAACAGCGCCTGCGGATCGGCCGCGAAGACGGTCAGGGCGTCCGCGTCGAGCACGCAGGCCTTGCCGGCCGCGAGGGCCGCCAGGGCGCGCTCGCGCGTGGCGGCCGAAGCGCCGTTGCCGGGGCCGATCAGGACGGCGTTGCGGCGCTCGTCGGCGAGCAGGGCGGCGAAGTCGGCGGCGTCGACCAGGGCCCAGATGAGCGCGCCGGGGGCGTCGTTGGCGTAGAGCGCGACCGCCGCGGGCGGCGCGGCCACCGTCACCAGCCCGGCGCCGACGCGGCGCGCGGCGCGCGCCGCCAGCCGCCCGGCCCCGGTCATGACCGCCCCGCCGACCACGACCGCGTGGCCACGGCTGTATTTGTGGTCCTCCGCCCGCGGCCAAGGGAAACGGTCGAGCCACAGGATTGGGTCGTTCTCGTGCAGCCGGGGGCGGATGTCGTCGAGCACGTTTTCCGGAATGCCGATGTCGGCGACAACGACGCGGCCGGCAAGGACGCGGCCGGGCAGCAGCAGGTGTCCCGGCTTGCGCCGGAAGAACGTCACGGTCAGGGCGCAACGGGCGGCGGCGCCGAGGACCAGGCCGCCGTCGCCGTGGACGCCGCTCGGGACGTCGACGCCGACGCAAACCAGGCCGCGCGCGTTTGCGGCCTCGATCGCGCGCCGCGCCGCGCCCTCGACCGGCCGGGCGAGACCGGCGCCGAACAGGGCGTCAACAACCAGCGGATCGCCGTCCGGCAGACCCTCGCCCAGCGGCTCCACCGGCCCGCCCCAGCGCGAAGCGGCGCCGGCGGCGTCGCCGGGCAACTTCGCCTTGTCGCCGTAGAGGGCCACCCGCACCGGCCAACCGGCCTCGCGCAGGCGGCGCGCGACGACGAATCCGTCGCCGCCGTTGTTGCCGGGCCCGCACAGCACGACCGTTTCGCGCCGCGACCAGCGCGCGAGGATCTCGTTCGCCACCGCGCCGCCGGCCGACTCCATCAGCGCTTCGCCGGGAACGCCGGCGGCGATCGCCGCCGCCTCGGCGCGCGCCATCTCCGCGACGGTGAGCAGCGCCACTTCATGGGCGGAACGCGCGCCGGTCATGGGCGGCCGGCGGCGCGCCGGAACGCTTCGACCTCAACGCGGGCCGCTTCGCGCAACAGCACCACGTCGGCGCCGGTGAACACGAAGTCGTAGCCGGCGGCGAACAGCGCGGCGACGTCGCGACCCGCGGTCACGAAGCCGCTCAGGAGCTTGCCGCCGCGCTTCACCGCGGCCTCGACCGCGGCGATCGCCTTCGTCACGTCGGGATGGTCCGGCTCACCGATGTGGCCGAGGTCGGTGGACAGGTCGTAGGGTCCGATGAACAGCATGTCGACGCCGTCGACGGCGACGATCTCGTCAATCCGTTCGACAGCCGCGGCGGATTCGATCAGGCAGATGATCAATAGCGCCGCGTCCGCCCCCTCCAGATACTCCGCCGCGCGAAATCCATAGCCGGAGGCGCGCACGATCGGGACTGCCATGCCGCGCAGGCCGGCGGGCGGATAGCGGCAGGCGGCTACGGCGGCGCGCGCCTCGGCCGCGCTGGCTACCGCCGGCACCATGACGCCGTCGACTCCGATGTCGAGGGTGCGCTTGAACTCCACCGGATCGTTGGCCGGCACCCGCACCAACACCGCACAGGGAGTCGTCCGGATCGCCCTGACCATGGCGACGACGTCGCCCAAATCGGCGGGGCTGTGCTCGCGGTCGATCATCAGGCCGTCGTAACCGGCCAGCGCCATCACCTCGGCGACCGTCGGGCTACCCGACGCCAAGATACAGCCCAGGGCGCGCCGGCCCGCCGCCAGCCGGCCCTTCAGTTCGTTCCGGTGCGTCATCGCTGCCTTCCTGTTTCCCGGTGGCCGGAGTCGCGCCGCCGTCAATTGGCCAGCACGATGCAGTCGCCGCCGGGCGTACGCTGCTTGATCTCCGCGCAGACCGCGTCGGCGGCGGCGCGGCTGTCCATCGGGCCCGCGTAAACACGGTACCAGACGCCCTTCTCGGCTCCGAGATCGACCTCGGTGAGCGTCGGCCCGTAGGGCTGCAGCAGATCCGGATAGCGCGCCAGCAGCTCGCGCCACGACCGCTGCGCCAACTCCGGCGAGGGCAGCGAGGACAGCCAAATGCGATAACCGCGGTTCGCGGACGGCTGCGCCACGGCGCGCGGGGCGGTCGCAGCCGCTTCGACGGCCGGCACTTCGGGGGCCGCGGCAGGCGTCGGCGCCGGTGGCGGCGTCGGCGGTAGAAGCGGTCCCGACAGCGGCGGCAGCGACAAGTTCGCCGTGGCCGTCGACTGGGCCGGCGGCGCATCGGCGGCTGCGGCCGGCGCCGCCGGAAGCGGCGCGGCGGGTGGCTTCGGCTCCTCGCCCCGGCCGATGTCGGCGGACAGCGGCGGCAGCGACGGCAGCGAGACGGCGACCTGGACCCGCGGTACTTCGGCAGGCGGCGGGGTTGCGGCCGGCGTCGGCGTTACCAAAGGCGGCGCCGGAGCCGGCGGCGTTTCGATCGCCGCCGGGACAGGTTTTTGCGGCGCCGGCGCCGGCGACAGCAGCGCCCCCGCGCTTGCCACGGTTGCCGAAAGCGGCGGCAGCGACGGGACCGGAGGTGCGACTCGGGCCTGTGGCTTTTCCACTGGTGGCGGCAGAGCTTGCGCCACCGGCTTCTCACGCCGTGGCAAGTCGGATGCGGCCACTTGCGTCTGCGGCGCCGGGACGGGCGGCAACGGCGGCTCCGCCTGCGGCGTCTCGGTGGGCGCGGCCGCGGCAACCGTCGGTGGCGGTTCCGGCGTCGCCGGCGACGTCGGGGGCGGCAACGGCGCGGTCACGGTCGCCGCTTGCGCCGGCGCATCGTCGGCGTCTGCCGTTGGGGGCGGCGTACCGCCGGGCACGCCGCGCAGCGTGGCGAGCTGCTTTGCCGCCTGCGCATGACCCTGCGCCGCCGCACGCTCGTACCACCCACGCGCCTCGACCTGGTTCGGCGCGACGCCGATGCCCAGCCGGTACATCTCGGCCGTGGCGAATTGCGCATCGGCAAGGTTCTGCTTGGCCGCCGCCTCGAACAGGCGCAAGGCCTCCCTGAAATCGCGCGGCGCGCCGTCGCCGCGATACAGCATCAATGCCAGGTTGAACTGGGCCATCGAATGCCCGGCGGCCGCCGCCAGCCGCCACAGCGCGGCGGCCAATTCGAGGTTCCGCGCGACCCCGCGGCCGGCGACGTACATCAATGCCAGGTTGCTTTGCGCCGCCGGCAACTCCTGCGCCGCGGCCGCGCGGTACCAGCGCACCGCCTCGGCGTCGTCCTGGCGGTCCACGCCGCGCCCCAGCTCGTACAGCAAGCCAAGACCGTGCTGCGCCCGCGCCTCGCCGGCCTCCGCCGCCGGCTGCCATTCGCGAAGGGCGGCGGCGTAGTCGCCGCTGTCATACGCTTTCAGGCCGGTCTGGTAGTCGGCCCGAACGGGCGCCGCCGGCAACGCCCATGACAGCGCGGCGAACAAGAGGGCGCGCCAGATCTTCATGGAGCGGCCGCGCCGCCCGCGGAAAATGCCGTGCCCGATCACCCGGCTACTATGCAGTCGTTCGCCGGCCAAGGCAACGCCGGGCAGGGCGCGCGGTCAATGGACTCGGTCGGGCGCCGACGCCTCGTCATCGCCCGGTCGCTCCGCGGTCGGCCCCGCCTGATGATGCACCATCTTCCAGCCGCTGCGCTCCCGGACGAAGACGTTGGTGGCGATCAGAATGTCGCTGCCGACCGCCTCGAAACAGGTGACGAACGCTGCATCCCCGAGAATGAATGCCCTGGCGCGGCGGCAGCGGATGGCCGGCGCGCTGCGGCTGCCGAGAATGCCGCGCCAGCTCTCCATCACGGCCTCGCGGCCATCGAGCAGCCCCCAACCGGGGTGGATGCAGGCGACCGGCGCCTCGCGCGCCCATAGCGCGTCCATCGCCGCCATGTCGCGGTCGGCGAAAGCGCGGTAGAAGGCCTCGTTGGCGAACAGCACGGTCTCGCGATCCATGGCCGGCTCGCCTCCGCTCAGGCTCTCCCGGAAGTCACGGGCGCCGGCCCGCTTGCGCTACGCGCCCCGGACCCGCGACGCGGTCGGACGGCGAGGAATTGGGGCGAGTGATGGGAATTGAACCCATGACCTCCAGATCCACAATCTGGCGCTCTAACCAACTGAGCTACACCCGCCGCCGTGAAGCCGTTTGTGTAGTCCCGCCCCCGGCTCGGCGTCAAGCGATCCGCCGGGCCTCGCATGGCGCTTCCGGTCGGCCGGCCTCTCGTTCTATGATCGCGCCATAGACAAGAAACTTTCGGGGGCGGACCGATGAGGATGGCGAACAGCATGGGGCGGCTCGGCACGGAGTCCGCCTTCGAGGTGCTCGCGCGCGCCAAGGCGCTGGAGGCGGCGGGCCGGAGCATCATCAACCTCGGCATTGGGCAGCCGGACTTCCGCACCCCCGACCATATCGTCGAGGCGGCCTGCAAGGCCCTGCGCGACGGCCACCACGGCTATACCCCGGCCAACGGCATCCCGGCGCTGCGCGAGGCGGTCGCCGCCGATCTGCACCGGCGCCACGGCGTCGATGTCGATCCGGGCCATGTGCTGGTCGTGCCGGGCGGCAAGGTGACGATGTTCTTCGCCGTCCTGATGTTCGGCGAGCCGGGCGCCGAAATCATTTACCCCAACCCCGGATTCCCGATTTACGAATCGGTGATCCGATTCAGCGGCGCCGAGGCGGTGCCGCTGCCGCTGCGCGAGGCCGACGACTTCGGCTTCAGCGCCGAAGCGGTGCTGGCACGCATCACGCCGCGCACGCGGCTGCTGATCCTCAATAGCCCGGCCAACCCGACCGGCGGCGTCGCCACGAAGGTCGAGATGGACAAGCTGGCGGCCGGGCTGGCGGCGCATCCGCATGTGGCGATCCTCAGCGACGAGATCTACAGCGAGCTGCTCTATGATGGCCGGCCGCATCTTAGCCTGTTGAGCTATCCGGCGCTGCGCGATCGTACGATCATGCTGGACGGCTGGAGCAAGACCTACGCCATGACCGGGTGGCGGCTCGGCTACGCGGTGTGGCCGGCGACGTTGATCGAGCACGCGACGCGGCTGGCGATCAATTGCCACTCCTGCGTCAACGCCGCGGCGCAATACGCCGGCATCGCCGCCCTCGAGGGACCGCAGGACGCCGTCGGTCGCATGGCCAAGGCCTTCGACGAGCGGCGCCGCATCGTCGTTGCCGAACTCAACCGGCTGCCGGGCGTGAGCTGCGTCGAGCCCGGCGGCGCCTTCTATGCGTTCCCCAACATTGCCGGCACCGGCCTGTCCGCCAAGAAGCTCGAGCTCGCGCTGCTGGAACAGGCTGGAGTCGCGACCGTCGCCGGCACCAGCTTCGGCGCCTATGGCGAGGGCTATCTGCGCCTTTCCTACGCCAACAGCGTGGAGAACATCATCGCCGCCATAAAGCGGATCGGTGATTGGCTTGTCGCCCAGGAGTCGGCCGCCGGAGGATCTGCTCAAAAAATCGGCAGTTTGGCGGGCTAATGGTCAGATTTTGCGCTTTACATCCGCTCCGATCGAATCATCGAACGGCCTTTGCCACGCCGCCGGCGCGCCGTTCGTCTGTTGGCATGAGACCTGCGGTGGACGCGCTGATCCGCCGAATCGCGGCCCGGGCCAGGCGGCAGCCATGAACGAAGCGGTGCCATGAAAAAAATCGAGGCGATCATCAAGCCCTTCAAGCTCGATGAGGTGAAGGACGCGCTGAACGAGGTCGGCATCAAAGGCATTACCGTGACCGAGGCCAAGGGCTTCGGCCGGCAGAAGGGCCATACCGAGCTCTATCGCGGCGCCGAATACGTGGTCGATTTTCTGCCCAAGGTGAAGCTCGAAATCGTGCTCGAGGACAACCTGGTCGAGCGCGCCATCGAAGCAATCCAGCAGGCGGCCCACACCGGGCGCATCGGCGACGGCAAGATCTTCGTCACCACCGTGGACGAGGCGATCCGCATCCGCACCGGCGAGCGCGGCGGCGACGCGCTCTGACCGTTCACCGGCCGCCGCCGGCGGTTCGCCCTGGCGACCCCCCCCCAGCCCTTGAGGAACAGAAGCATGCCCGACGTCAAGAAAGTCCTTTCGATGATCAAGGAACACGACGTGAAGTACGTCGATTTCCGCCTCACCGACCCGCGCGGCAAATGGCAGCACATCGCCCTGTCGGTGCAGGCCATCGACGAGTCGGTGCTGAACGAGGGCGTCATGTTCGACGGATCGTCGATCGCCGGCTGGAAGGCGATCAACGAATCGGACATGCTGCTGATGCCCGACTGCGCGACCGCGGTCATGGACCCGTTCGCGGCGCAGCCCACGCTGATCGTCTTTTGCGACGTGCTCGAGCCGCTGACCGGCCAGAACTACAGCCGCGACCCGCGTTCGGTGGCGAAGAACGCCGAGGCCCACCTGAAGAGCACGCGCATCGGCGACACCGCCTTCTTCGGGCCGGAGGCCGAGTTCTTCGTGTTCGACGACGTGCGCTTCGAGGTGTCGATGAACCGCAGCTTCTTCGAGTTCGAGTCCGACGAGGGGCCGTACAGCTCGGGCAAGAAGTACGACGAGGGCAACCACGGCCACCGGCCGCCCGTCAAGGGCGGCTATTTTCCGGTGCCGCCGGTCGATTCCGGCAACGACCTGCGTGCCGAGATGGTCACGGTGATGGCCGACATGGGCGTCGAGGTCGAGAAGCACCACCATGAGGTGGCGCCGAGCCAGCACGAGCTGGGCATCAAGTTCAACCACCTCGTGAAATGCGCCGACAACATGCAGATCTACAAATACGTGGTGCACAACGTCGCCCACTCCTACGGCAAGACGGCGACCTTCATGCCGAAGCCGGTGAAGGGCGACAACGGCTCGGGCATGCACGTGCACCAATCGATCTGGAAGGGCGGCCAGCCGTTGTTCGCCGGCAGCGGTTATGCCGACCTGTCGGAAATGGCGCTCTACTACATCGGCGGCATCATCCGCCATGCCAAGGCGCTCAACGCCTTCACCAGCCCGACGACGAACAGCTACAAGCGGCTGGTCCCCGGCTTCGAGGCGCCGGTGCTGCTCGCCTATTCGGCGCGCAACCGTTCGGCCGCCTGCCGCATCCCCTACGTGGCCTCGCCCAAGGGCAAGCGCGTCGAGGTGCGCTTTCCCGATCCCTCGGCCAACCCCTATCTCGCCTTCGCCGCCATGCTGATGGCCGGCCTCGACGGCATCGAGAACCGCATCCACCCCGGCGACCCGATGGACAAGAATCTCTACGACCTGCCGCCGGAGGAGCTGAAGGAGGTGCCGACGGTGTGCGGCTCCTTGCGCGAGGCGCTGGACTCGCTCGCCGCCGACAACGCGTTCCTGAAGAAGGGCGACGTCTTCACCGACGACCTGATCGACAGCTACATGGAGCTGAAGTGGCAGGAGGTGTACGAGTACGAGCAGACCCCGCACCCGCTCGAGTTCAAGATGTACTACAGCGTGTAGGGGGCGCCGGGCGCCCGGCCGCTCAGCCGCCGCAGTCGTAGGCGTGGTCGCCGGCCGGCCGGGCGGCGGGGCACGCCAGGTCGATCGTGACGCCCTCGACGTCGCGGTTGGCGCTGGCGTAGCTGCACGACACGCCGTCGCCACGGGCCGTCGAATCGGCAAGCGACAACGCGACCGTGGCGGTGCGCGCCCGCCGCGCGGCCGGCGCCGACGCGGTCACCGTCGCGTCGAGGCTGGCCGGGCAGACGACGCGGATCGCCGCGGCGCGCCCCCCGGGCGCCTGCCCCGCCCCCGCCTCGATGACCCGCAGGGTGACTTGGCCGATGTTGTTGTCGAGGTCGTCCTCGAGGATCTCGCGACGCTGGTCGAGCTCGCAGGAGATGCGCCGTTCGCCGAGCGCGTCGGCGCGCCAGTTGAACTGATAGCTGTAGCGCCCGTCGCGCGGCAGGCCGCGGAACTCCGACACCGCCCGACCGTCGACCTTGATTTCGCCGCGCCAGGTGCGCAGGGGCCGGGTCAGGATATCGCCCTCGACCACCCGATAGTTGCATTGGATGTTGACGTACTCGCCGAACGGCGTCTCGTCCACCGGCCGGCGGTCGCGCAGCGCCGCCACCGCCGTGACCGACAGGTCGTGCTTGGTTTGCGCCACGGCCGGCAAGCTGCCGATGGCGGCCGCGAGGGCAAGGAAGACGAGGCCGGCGATCGCTCGTTGCATGGTGGCGCCTTGGCTAGGATGGGCTGCGGCGCGCCGCGCCGTCGCCACGATTTGGCGTGCGCGTCGCCGGGCCGTCAAGCCTTGCCGGCGGAAGCCCCGCCGCCGGGCGCGGGCTTGGGCAGCGGCCGCGGGCGCCCGTCCGGGCCGAGCGCGACATAGGTGAACACGCCTTCGGTCACCCGCTCGGCGGCGCCGTCGGCGCGGCGCTCGACCCAGGTCTCGACGTCCACGGTCAGCGACGTGCGCCCGCTGCGGACCAGCCGCGCGTAGCAGCTCACCAGGTCGCCGATAAAAACCGGCCGGTGGAAGCTCATGGCGTCGACCGCCACGGTGGCGACCCGACCGCGCGCCCGGCGCACCGCCTCGACGCTGCCGGCGAGATCCATCTGGGCCATCAGCCAGCCGCCGAAGATGTCGCCGTTCGGGTTGGCGTCGGCGGGCATGGCGATGGTCCGCAAGGCCGGCTCGCGGCCGGCGGGCGGAGCGGCGGACGGCATCTTTACGTTCCCCGGGACTCGCAATATGTAGTAAGGACTGTCGCCGACCATACAGCATGAAGGCCGGCCGCGCGCAAGTCTCGCGGCGCCGCCCCAGATAAACGTGGCCGATGCCCGACCTGTTCGATGACCTCGAGCGCAAGTCCGCCGACTACACCGCCAAGGACATCGAGGTCCTGGAAGGCCTCGAGCCCGTGCGCCGCCGCCCCGCCATGTTTATCGGCGGCACCGACGAGCGGGCGCTGCACCACCTCGTCGCCGAGCTCCTGGACAACGCCATGGACGAGGCCGTGGCCGGCCACGCCACCCGCATCGAGCTCGAGCTCGACGCCGAGGGCTTCGTCACCGTGCGCGACAACGGCCGCGGCATTCCGGTCGAGCCGCACCCGAAGTTCAAGGACAAGTCGGCCCTCCAGGTGATCCTGACGACGCTCCATTCGGGCGGCAAGTTCGGCGGCAAGGCCTATGTGACGTCGGGCGGGCTGCACGGCGTCGGGCTGTCCGTGGTCAACGCGCTCGCCGACCATCTGAGCGTCGAGACGGTGCGCGACCGCCAGCTCTACGTCCAGGCCTACGCCCGCGGCAAGCCCGCATCGAAACTGCGCAAGCAGGGCGCCGCGGCCAAGCGGCGCGGCACCGCGGTGCGCTTCCATCCCGACCCGGAGATCTTCCCGGCCGGAACCGCCTTCCGGCCCGAGCGGATGTACCGCATGGCGCGGTCGAAGGCCTATCTGTTCCGCGGCGTCGAGATCCGCTGGAGCTGCGACCCGAAACTGATCGGCGCTGGCGACGCGACCCCGGCGCGCGAGACACTGCACTTTCCCGGCGGCCTTTTGGATTTCCTCAATGCCAGCCTGGAGGGCCGCGAAACCGTCACCGCGACACCTTTTTTCGGCGAAGCGGCCTTTCCCGACGGCAGCGGCCGGGTCGAATGGGCGATGAGCTGGCCGGCCGACGGCGACGGCTTTCTCAACTCCTATTGCAACACCATTCCGACGCCTGAGGGCGGCACGCACGAGGCGGGTCTGCGCGCCGGCTTGTCCCGCTCGCTCAAGGCCTATGGCGAGCTCGTCGGCAACCGCAAGGCGGCGCAGGTCACCGCCGAGGATATCGCCGGCGGCGCCTGCGTGTTGTTGTCGCTGTTCCTGCGCGACCCGCAGTTCCAGGGGCAGACCAAGGAGCGGCTGGCGTCGTCCGAGGCGGCGCGGCTCGTCGAGGCGTCGATCAAGGACCACTTCGACCACTGGCTGTCGGGCGACCCGGAGCAGGCGGCCCGGCTGCTGGAGCGGGTGGTCGAGCGCGCCGAGGACCGGCTGCGCCGGCGCCAGGACAAGGAGGCCGAGCGCAAGACGGCGACGCGCAAGCTGCGCCTGCCCGGCAAGCTCGCCGATTGCAGCCGCGCCGGGGCGGTCGGTACCGAGCTGTTCCTGGTCGAAGGCGATTCGGCCGGCGGCTCGGCCAAGCAGGCGCGCGACCGCGCGACCCAGGCCGTCCTGCCCCTGCGCGGCAAGATCCTCAACGTCGCCAGCGCCTCGGCCGACCGGCTGCGCGACAACCAGGAGCTGGCCGACCTGGTGCAGGCGCTCGGCTGCGGCACGCGCGACAAGTACAGCGACGACAAGCTGCGCTACGAGCGCATCGTCATCATGACCGACGCCGACGTCGACGGCGCCCACATCGCCTCGCTGCTGATGACCTTCTTCTATCGCGAGATGCCGGGCCTGATCGAGAACGGCCACCTCTACCTCGCCTTGCCGCCGCTCTATCGCATCAGCCAGGGCGGCCAGTCGGCCTACGCCCGCGACGACGCGCACAAGGACGAGCTGCTGGCCACGGTCTTCAAGGGCCGCGGCAAGGTCGAGATCAGCCGCTTCAAGGGCCTCGGCGAAATGCCGGCGGCGCAGCTCCGCGACACCGCCATGGCGCCGGGCAAGCGCACGCTGTTGCGCGTCGTCGTCCCGGGCCGCGGCGACCGCGCCGAGACCAAGGCGACCGCCGAGCTGGTCGAGAGCCTGATGGGGCGCAAGCCCGAACTGCGCTTCGCCTACATCCAGGAAAACGCCCGCTTCGTCCGCGACCTCGATGTCTGACAAAAAGGGGACATTCCTAATTATCCGACCTTACCCGCGGGCGAGGAATTCGGTAAAATTAGGAATGTCCCCTTTTCTTCTCCGCTTGCCGCTGATCCTCGCCGCCGCCATGACTCTGGCCGCCTGCGCCGCCGGGGGCAGCGTTGTGCATCGGGTCAAGCTCGACAGCGTCTACACCAAACAGGAAGTCGCCTACGCCATCGGCGGGCGCGACCTGCGCACCGAGATCCTCGGCAACCCCTTCGCCGTGCCACAAGCAGCGTTCGACGCGGCGGTGACGGCGGCGATGTACGGCGCCCATTTCGGTCGGCCCGCCAACTTTACGACGACGCCGTCGGACTCGGCGCTTCACCCCTATCGGGTGCGGCTGGTGTTCAACGGCCCGGCCGCCGGCAACGGCACCGCGCTGTGCGCCGGCCGGCCCGAATCGGCGGCGCCGTCGCCGGAAGGCGGCAAGGTCCGGCTCCTCGCCGCCTTCTGTCGGGCCGATCGGGCGTTCAGCTTCCTCTCGGCCGCCGCCGAGGGGATCGACGGCCCCGACGATCCCGGCTTCCGCGCCTTCATGCGCCAGGTCACCGTGCTGCTGTTCCCGCCGGTCGACGCGGAGCGCAACCGCGACCGCTGCCTCGTGCCGTTCTGCTAACAAACGTTAACGCGACGGATGAACGAAACCCGGATTTCGATTGACTTTTCCAGGTCAATCGCCATATCCCCTGATGGGTCCGCGGCCGAGATCGTCGCCCGGCGGATATCCTTAATTTACGTTAATTGAATACGGGGCCACACCACATATCATGAACTTTTCCGATCTCGGGCTCAGCCCCGAAGTCCTTCGCGCCGTCGAAGAAGCTGGCTACCGCCAACCCACGCCGATCCAGGAACAGGCCATTCCCGTCATGCTCATGGGGCGTGACGTGCTCGGCTGCGCCCAGACCGGCACCGGCAAGACCGCGGCCTTCGTCCTGCCGATGATCGAAATGCTGGCGGCCGGGCGGGCGCGGGTGCGCATGCCGCGCTCGCTGATCATCGAGCCGACGCGCGAACTGGCCGCGCAAGTGGCGCAAAACTTCGAAACCTACGGCAAGTATCACAAGCTCAGCATGGCGCTGCTGATCGGCGGCGAATCCTTCGTCGATCAGGAAAAGCGCCTCGACCGCGGCGTCGACGTGCTGATCGCCACGCCGGGACGCCTGCTCGACCTCTATGGCCGCGGCAAGATCCTGATGTCCGACGTCAAGATCCTGGTCATCGACGAGTCCGACCGCATGCTCGACATGGGCTTCATCCCGGACGTCGAGCGGATCGTGGCGATGATCCCGAAGATCCGCCAGACCCTGATGTTCTCGGCCACCATGCCGCCCGAAATTCGCCGCCTGGCCGACGCCTTCCTGATGAATCCGAAGGAGATATCCGCGTCGCCGCCGGCGTCGCCGGCGGCCATGGTGACACAGGCGCTCGTCACCGTGGCGCCGACGGACAAGCGCGAGGCGCTGAGCCGCCTGATCCGTTCCGAAGACGTGAAGAACGCGCTCATCTTCTGCAACCGCAAGCGCGACGTCGATCTCCTGCATCGCGCGCTCGTGCGCAGCGGTTTCAGCGCCGCCGCGCTGCATGGCGACATGGCGCAGGCGGTGCGCGTCGCCACGCTCGACAGGTTCAAGCGCGGCGAGGTGACCCTGCTGGTGGCGAGCGACGTCGCCGCCCGCGGCCTCGACATCATCGCGCTCAGCCATGTCTTCAATTACGACGTGCCGATCCACGCCGAGGACTACATCCACCGCATCGGCCGCACCGGCCGGGCCGGGCGCGAGGGCCGTGCCTTCACCCTGGCGACGCCCGAGGACCGGAAATACGTCGATGCGATCGTGCGCCTGCTCGGCAAGGACATCCCGCGCGTCGAGATCGCCGACATGGCCGCGCCGGCCGAGACGGAGGCCGAGCCGCGTCGGTCGCGCCGCGCGGCGCCGCACAAGCCGGCCGCCGCGAAATCCCGGCGCCCGCGCGACGGCCGCCGGCCGACCGAGGCGGCGGCGCCGGCGGCGGAACGGCCGGCGGCGAGCGAGCGGGCGGCGGAACGGCCGGCACCGCCGAGCCCGCGGGCGGCGGAACGGCCAGCGGCGGTGAGCCCGCGGACGCGCCGGGACACCGAAAAGAACGTCGATTCGGAACGCCTGGTCGTCGCCTTCGGCGACCACGTGCCCGACTTCCTGCGCCAGCGGGTCCGTCTGCCCGCCGCACCGGACAAGCCCGCCAAGATCGCCTGAGCCAAAAAAGGGGACAGTCCCCATTTTTTTGCACTTTAGACCAATGGCTTAGCCACTGAAAAAGGGGACTGTCCCCTTTTTTTGGGTCCCGGCCGCGGTGCTGTTTCAGTTGAACGTGTGGAGCTTGAGCTTCATGCCGCCGCCCACCTTCTCAAACACGTGGACGGCGATGCCGCCCCAGTCCTGATGTCGGCGACGGCCTCGTCGTCGCCCCCGAACCGCCGCCTTGCCATTTGAGCCTCGCCGATCCAATGGTCACCGCGAGAGTGACCTCAACGCCCGGACCAATTCCTTAACTAAAACATCGGCAATCCCGGCGAAAATCCACGAACGCCGGCATTTCCGGCTAGCGCGCCCGCGGCACGACCAGGGCGTCGAGGGCGACGCAGCCGTTGGCGCCCGCCAGGACCGGGTTCACGTCGACCTCGCCGAGCAGGCCGCGCAGATCCGCGACCATGACCGAGAAGCGCGCCAGCGCCTCGGCCAGCGCGTCCAGATCGGCGGGCGGCGCCCCGCGCCGGCCGTCGAGCAGCGGCCGCAGCTTCAGGCAGTCGAGCAGCCGGCGCGCCGCCGCCGCGTCGAACGGCGGCAGGGCGAAGCGCCGGTCGGCGAGCAGCTCGATCAGCACCCCGCCGGCCCCGACGATCACGAACGGCCCGAACTGGGCGTCGTCGAGCGCGCCGAAGGCGAGCTCGACCCCCGGCCCGGCCATCGCCATGACCAGAACGCGCGGGCCCAACCGACGCGCCAGGTCCTCATAGGCCGCCGCCACGGCCGCGGCGTCGCCGAGCCGCAAGCGGACCCCACCCCGGTCGGATTTGTGCAGCACGCCCGGCATGGCGGTTTTCACGGCCACGGGAAAGCCGATCTCGCGGGCCGCCGCCAGCGCCGCCGCGGCGTCCTCGGCGACCCGGTGCGGCAGCACCGGAATCCCGTAATCGGCGAGCAGCGAAAGCCCCTCGGCCTCGTCGAGCGCGCCGCCGGCGCGTAACCGCGGCGCCCAACACGCACACACGCCGGCCGGCGCCGGCGGCGGCGACATCGGCGCCAGCGCCCGCCGGTCGCGGTATGCGAACGCGGCCCGGATCGCCGCGAGCGCGGCGTCGGCGCCGTTCAGCACCGGCACGCCCGCCCGCGTCAGCCGATCGGACAGGTCGTTGCTGCCGAGCGCGCCCAGGTTGGTGGCGACGATCACCGGCTTCTCCGTGCGCGCGGCGGCGGCCAGCATTGCCCGGCCGTAGCCTTCGCTCAGATAATAGCCGCTGCGCGGCTCGACGAAGAGCGCGCCGAGCGCGGCATCGGGGTCGGCGACGAGCGCGCTCATGCAGTCGGCGAAGATCGCCTCGAAGTCATGGCCCGTCCCCCAGGCGTCGAGCGGGTTGATCGGCTCGAGCCCGTAGTCGAGCCGCGCCGCCAGCTTCGCCGTCGTCGCGCCATCGATGCGGGCGAAGGGCACGCCGCGCGCCGCCGCCAGATCAACCAGCAGCTCGCGCTCGCCGCCCGAGTCGTGCATGCTGGCCAGCGCCCCGGCCGCCACCCGCCGCTTCTGGGCGAACAGCAGCAGGGCGTTGGCGAATTCGTCCAGGGTCTCGACCTCGATCGCGCCGTAGCGCTCGAACACGGCCTGGTGGGCGGCGTGGCTGCCGGCGACGGCGCCGGAATGGCTGAGGGCGAGCGCGGCGCTTTCCGGCGTGCGGCCGACCTTGAGCACGATGACGGGAACGTCGCGCGCCCTCGCCTTCTCCAGCCCGGCGACGAAGCCGGCGGGATCCCGCACCGCCTCGATGAACAGCCCGACGACGCGCGTCGTCGCCTGGTCGAGCGCGTAGTCGAGGTAATCGGCGGCGGTCGTCGCCAGTTCCTGCCCGGCGGAGACGACCAGGTTGTAGCGGAACCGCCGGTCGTTGTGCGCCAGCGCCGAGAACACCGATCCGGAATGGGTGATGAGCGTCATGCCGCCCGGCTCTAGCCAGTCGGGCGGCGGGAAGCCGCATATCCGCAGGTCGGCGTCGAGGTTATAGAATCCCATGCCGTTGGCGCCGCAAATCGGAATGCCGGCGGCGCGGGCCATGGCGCCGAGCCGTTGGGTCAGCGGCGGGTCGCCGTCGTCGGGCAGGTAGCAGCTCGCGAAGATGACGGCGGCGCGCGCCTTGTGCCGGATCGCCTCGGCGAGTTGCGCCTCGACGCGCGCGCTGGCGACGCCGATGACGGCCAGATCGACGGGCTCCGGCAGGTCGGCCAAGGACCGATGACACTTCATGCCCTCGATCTCGGCGTAGGTCGGGTTCACCAGATAGACGCGGCGCCGGGCGCTCAGCCGGACCGTGCCCTCGATCATCCCGCTCCCGACCGACCCCGGCTTCGGCGACGCGCCGATGAGGGCGATCGACCGCGGCGCCAGCAGCGCCGTCAGGCGATGGCCGGCGCCGGAGACCGCGGCCGCCGATGTCGTCACGTCCGCCTCAGCCCTGCGCCGCGCCGGCGCCGAGGCGTCGACGCAGCGCGGCGCCGGTCGGGCCGTACACCTCGGGCCAGAACAGCGGGTCGAACAGGCCGCACAGCAACCCGATCTCGCGCGACGACGGTTCGGTCTCGCCGTCCAGCCAGCCGCGCACCGTTTCGGGAGTCACGCCGACCGCCGCCGCCAACTGCTTCACCCCCGGGCCGCCGCCGGGCGCGAGACGGCGGCGCAGCGCCGTCGCCAGCCGGGCCCGGTGGGCGGCGCGGTCGAGCTCGTGCGCGTCCGCCGTCGCCACCGCGCCCGGCGCCGCGTGGACGGGCCGCGGAAACTCGTTCGGGAACAGGCCGCTCAGGAACAGCCGGCAGGTGCGCTTGGCCGTTTCGCGGTCGAAATCACGGGGATCGATCAGGAAGTCGAGCCAGAAGCCGTCGATCATGGCGTTGAGGCCGGTGGCGACGGCGCCGGCGTCGATGCCCGCGTAACCGCCTTCGTCGATCAGCCGCTGGCACATCGCCCGAGTGGACTCGAAATACCTCGACTCCAGTTTCGAAACGAGCCGGCGATAGGGCGGCTGCGACTGCGCCTCGGCCCAGAAGGCGAACCACACCGACACCTTCTCGTGGGTGAAGATCGCCGGGTCGAAATCGGCATCGATCATGGCGTCGAGCGGCGCCGCCGGCGACTCGCCGGCCGCCGCGATCGCCTCTTTCCAGAACGCCTCGTATTCATCGGCGATCTGCTCGAGCGTGGCGATCAGGAGCTGTTCCTTGCTCTTGAAGTAGAAGTTGACGATGCCGGGCGACAGGCCGGCCTCGCCGGCGACGTGGGTCAGGGTCGTCCCGGCATAGCCGCGCCGGCCGATCGACGTCACCGTGGCGTCGATCAACTGCCGCTGCCGGGCCTCCTTGACGGCACTTGTCTTGCTCATCCCTCGCCATCCTATTATCTTGAGGATATGGATTTATACATCAACGTAATATTTTGATATCATTAGATTTATTTAACATATGTCGTTAAACGTCCATTCAGTCAACTGGACAACACCGGGGCCATATGGTAGTCATACTATACACGCATTCAAAAACAGCGATCGGAGAATCACGGGTGCCGTCATGAGTCGAACCTTGGAGAAATCGAACCGCCATTTCCATAACGCCATCCGCCGCCTGCCCCTCGGCGTCAGCTCCAATTTCCGCTATTGGGGAGACGAGCGCACCGTCTATGTCAAGCGTGGGCGCGGCGCCCGTGTCTGGGACCTCGACGACAACGCCTATATCGACTACCGGCTCGGCTACGGGCCGGTGATTCTCGGCCACTGCCACGCGCAAGTCGATGCGGCGGCGCGCGAGGGCCAGGCCATCGGCACCGTCTTCGCCCTCGGCACCGAGCGCGAGTTGGCCGTCGCCGAGCTGATCCACGACATGGTGCCGGCGGCCGAGCTCGTCCGCTTCTCGAACTCCGGCACCGAGGCGGTGATGGCCGCCTTGCGCCTGGCCCGGGCGGCCACCGGCAAGGACAATTACGTCATCTTCGAAGGGTCCTATCACGGCCTGTTCGACGCCACCATGTGGTGGGCCGATGTCGCCAACCTGAAGGACCCCGACCAGGACCCCGAGATCGTCAGCCTCGGCAAGGGCATTCCGGACCTGATCCGGCAGCTCTTCTGGCAGGTGCCGTACAACGACGCCGACCGGCTCGAGAGCCTGTTCCGGCGCCACGCCGACCGCATCGCCGCCGTGCTGATCGAGCCGATCCTCGGCAATTGCTGCGGCATCCCGTCGCGCCCCGACTTCATCCGCGCCGTGCGCGAGCTGTGCGACCGCCACGGCGTGTTGATGATCGTCGACGAGGTCAAGACCGGCTTCCGCGTCGCCAAGGGCGGCGCACAGGAGCTCTACGGCGTCGCCGCCGACATCTGCACGATGGCGAAAGCGATGGGCAACGGCTACCCGATCGCCGCCGTCGCCGGGCGCGAGGAGTTTATGCGGCTGTTCGGCAAGGGCGTCGCCCATGGCGGCACCTACACCGCCCAGTCCATGAGTCTCGCCGCCGCCGAGAAGACGCTGCAGATCCTGCGCGACACGACCGCCCTTGCCGACATCGCCCTGTACGGCAAGGCGATGCAGGCGGGCATGAGTCGCATCCTCGATGCAAGCGGCGTCGCGCACAGCTTCAGCGGCCATCCGAGCATGGCCGGCCTGTTTTTCCGCGAGACGGCGCCGACCAATTACCGCGACTGGCGGCTCAGCGACTACACGTTCTACGACGCGCTGGCCCGCAACCTGATCGATCGCGGCGTCATGTGCGAACCCGACTCGCGCGAGCCCTGGTTCATCTCGGCGGCGCACGACCGCTCCTGCCTCGAGGAGACGCTCGGCGTCTTCGAAGAGGCGCTCGACGCGACCCTGGACCGGGCGGCGCGGCCGCGCGGCCAAGCGGCGGAGTGACGGCACGGCCCCCCTCACCCCACCCTCTCCCCCCGCTTGCGGGGGGAGAGGCATACGAAGGGTTGGGCGCGGCCTCGGCCCGCGCCCTACCCGGAGTTGGGTGAGGGGAGGCGCCAACGCCGGCCATATCCCGCGAGACGGCGAAAAAGTGAACGACGAACCCCATACGCAGCGGGAAGTCTCGCGGGAGAAGGGGGGCGTCCCCTGGGAGAAACGCCACCTTCGGGCGCCGAGCGGATCGAGTCCGGCGATGGGCTTCGGTCCACTCCGCAGGCGGTTGCACGTCCGTAGCCGCTCCGGCGAGACCTCGAATCCGAGCGATGCACCCCATGTCCAGCGGGAAATCCCGCGGGAGACGCGGGCCGACTCCGCGGGACAAGGGCCGTCTCGACCGTCGTAGGGGCGAGGTTCAAACTCGTCCCGACCGTTTCGATCGTGCGAGTCGAATCGGCGCCCGAGCGGCGCCGCACTCCGGGGCTACCCTCCGGCGGGCCACCGCATCGAGACCACGGGCGCATCGCCCCCGGCCGGCAAGAGCCAGCAGACCGAATGGCGGTCCTTCCGGCCGGATCCTCTGTTCACGATGCCAAACAACGACCCCCGGGGCTTGACGGGGGCAAGCGCCACTTGACGCCAACCCATTGTAGGACTATCCTCCTACCGAGATCAAGAGCCCGGAAGACGCAGGGCGCGATCCGCTTTCCGCCTCACCCGGCTGTAAATTCGCGCGCAATAGTGACCCCCTGGGGGGAAAATGGGGATGAGTCCAATTTCGTGGCTCCAACGGTCGGCTTCTGGTCGCTCTCGGGGAACGAAACGGGGAAATAAGTAAACTGTCACCGTTTTCACACCGTTTTCAAGGTGCTAACTGATGTCACTTTCCCCGATCGCCGGTCCAATAGCCGTAATCGATGTGGAAACGACGGGCTTATTCCCGTTTCGCCACGACCGCGTGGTCGAAGTGGCTGCCGTTATTGTGCAGGCTGACGGGCGTATTGGACGCGAGTTCGTATCGCTGGTGAATCCAGTGCGGGACATCGGGCCGAGCAGCATCCACGGTTTGACCTCGGAAGATATTCTCCACGCTCCGCGGTTCGCAGACATCGCGGCGCAGCTATTGGACGTGCTGAGCGGCACGGTGGCAATAGCCGCTCACAACGTTCGCTTCGACCGCCAGTTCTTGGAGAGCGAGTTCTCGCGGCTAGGTTACCAGTTACCAGACTGCTTCAGCATTTGCACAATGCAGTTGGCGGGAGGCGGAAAACTAACGGACTGTTGCCGTGACTATGGAATCTCACTAAAAGGCGAAGCCCATCATGCCCTCGCCGATGCCCGTGCCGCCGCTCGGCTGCTGATCTGCCTTCTCTCTGACCAATCCCAAACTGTTAAGGAGCTTCGCCAGGTTACGCCAATTCAATGGCCAGCTATTCCAAATATAGGGAAGCAACCAGTAACGCGTGATGAGTCCCGCCGTCGCCAAACGGAACCGCCCACATACCTACAACGTCTTCTCGGACGAATGCACGACCGCGCCCTGCCCGCGGCCGTCGACGGCGCAGTTTTGGCCTACGGAGCGCTACTCGATCGGGCGTTGGAAGATCGTAATGTGGACGACTCCGAAGCCGATGCGCTGGTGGAGACGGCCGCAAAATGGGGCTTGAACAGAGACCAAATAGAGCTTGCCCACCGCGACTATTTGAACCAACTCGCCATCGCCGCGATAGCCGATGGAATCGTCACGGATGCTGAACGACGCGATCTAGAACTCGTCATACGACTGCTCGGCCAAGAGCAACGCGACTGGGACGACATACTTAGCGAAGCCGCCGCAAAGGTCTCGGAGACACACCTTAATCCGACTCCGTATCCGGAAGCTGAGGCGAGCTTGTCGGGGAAGCGTGTTTGTTTCACGGGAGAGCTGCAATGCCGGCATGCCGGGCAGATGATTTCGCGTGAGTTGGCGGAAGAACTTGCCACCAAAGCCGGCATGATTGTGGCGGCCTCTGTCACCAAGAAGCTCGATCTGCTTGTATTGGCCGACCCGCACTCGCAGTCCGGAAAAGCCAAGAAGGCCCGGCAATATGGCGTCCGGATCATGCACGAACTCGCATTCTGGAAGGCTATCGGCGTGAAGGTAGAATGAGCGGAAATATGCCGCTTGGTGAGTTCTCCGTGAATAACGTGAATAACGAACAATAACGAATAACGATCGTTGAGGCCTATCGCGATCGCACTCATCGGCAATGCCTATGGAAAGAAGCGGACATGGCCTATATTCCGGTCTTCGCCGAGCGCCGCCTTAACCGAGTCGCTGCTTTAGGCCGGTCCGGCGCAATGAGCTGGTCGGCGGCGCTAGCGCCCGTGCTCTGCGACCGCGCACGCGCGAGCGCCTTTTCGATGCGTTTAATTATGCGTTGAGTAGCAGCGAGTTGCAGGTCGCGCCGGTACAAGGCAAAATACCTATTAGCATGTTGAGCTGCTTCGGCTGACATTCCGGTCCTAATAAGGCATATCGTAAGCCGGTCAAGCGCCTCGATTTCGCCGGCTTGTCCGATTTCGTCGGCATCTTCATCGAGGAGCTGCCCAACCAGCCCCTTTTCGTGGCGGATGAATGAGCTGGTCCTGGAAAATCGGACAGGGGGCTAAGGTGTATTCCGCCGGGTAA
>JBBECF010000158.1:0-2475 GCA_040881945.1 Dongiaceae bacterium
GGGGCGGTGGCGGCGGCGCGCGTCGCCGTCGGCGCCTGTTCGGAGGTCGCCCGCCGCCTGCCCGGGCTCGAGGCCGCGCTGGCCGGCCGGCCGCTCGACTCCGGGCTCGGCGCGGTCGCGGCGTCCGAGCACCTGGCCGATCTGGCGCCGATCGACGACGGGCGCGGGACCGCCGCCTATCGCCGCGACGCCGCCCTGACCCTGGTCCGGCGGGCGCTCGCCCATCTCGGCGCCCAGGGCGGGGGCGCGGCGTGAAACCGCTGGCCCGCGCCATCGCCTTCGAGGTCAACGGCCGCCCGGTCGCGGTCGAGGCCCCGCCGATCCGCCGTCTCGCCGACCTGCTGCGCGACGACCTCGGCCTGACCGGCACCAAGGTCGGCTGCAACGCCGGCGACTGCGGCGCCTGCACGGTGCTGCTCGACGGCGCCCAGGTCTGCGCCTGCCTGGTGTCGGCGGGGCAGGTGGCCGGGCGCCGCGTCACGACCGTCGAAGGCCTCGCCGCCGATGGCGCGCTCGACGCCCTGCAACGCGCCTTCCACCGCCACGGCGCCGCGCAATGCGGCATCTGCACGCCGGGCATGCTGATGGCCGCGAGCCACCTGCTGGCCCGCAATCCGCGCCCTGGCGCGGCCGCCGTCCGCGACGCCCTCGGCGGCGTGCTGTGCCGCTGCACGGGCTACCGCAAGATCGTCGAGGCGGTTCTGGACGCCGCCGGCGGCGACGAATTGCCGCAGCCCCCGGCCGGGCAGGCGGTCGGCGCGCGGCTGCCGAAGGTCGACGGCGTGGCGAAGCTGACCGGGGCCGAGGCCTTCGGCGCCGACGCGGCGCCGGCGGAGTCCTTGTGGCTGCGCGCCGTGCGCTCGCCCCATGCCAGCGCCCGCTTCACGCTCGGTTCCGTGGACGAGCTGCACGCCCGCTTCTCCGGCCTGGCGCGCGTCCTGACCGCGGCCGACGTGCCGGGCCGCAACCGCTTCGGCATCTATCCCGATCTCAAGGACCAGCCGGTGCTGGCCGAGGGCTTCGTGCGCTATCGCGGCGAGGCGGTCGTGGCGCTGGTCGGCGACCGGGCGACGGTCGAGGGCATCGCCGACGCCGACCTGCCGATCGTTTGGCAGCCGACGGCGCCGGTGCTCGGCCTCGACGCGGCGCTGGCGCCGGGCGCCGTCGCGGTCCACGCCGAGCGGCCGGACAACGTGCTGGTGCGCGGCCGCGTCGCCAAGGGCGAGGTCGAGCCGGCCTTCGCCGCCGCCGCCGCGTCCGCCGGGGGCACCTGGCAGACCGCGTTCGTCGAGCACGCCTATATCGAGCCCGAGGCCGGCTACGCCCGCCGCCTCGGCGATCGCATCGAGGTCGCCGTCACCACCCAGACGCCCTACATGGACCGCGACGAGGTGGCCGGCGTGCTCGGCCTCGCGGCGGACCGCGTGCGCGTCATGCCGACCGCCTGCGGCGGCGGCTTCGGCGGCAAGCTCGACCAGTCGGTGCAGCCCCTGATCGCGGTCGCGGCCTGGCTCCTGGACCGGCCGGTACGCTGCGTCTACACGCGGCCGGAATCGATGCGCTCGACGACCAAGCGTCATCCGGCGCGCATGGCCGCGCAGTTCGCCTGCGACCGCAATGGCCGGCTGACCGCCGTCGAGTTCCACGGCGATTTCGACACCGGCGCCTACGCGTCGTGGGGGCCGACGGTCGCGAGCCGCGTCCCGATCCACGCCACCGGCCCCTATCGCGTGCCGGCGGTGCGCGCGACCAGCCGCGCGGTCTACACGAATGGCCCGCCGGCCGGCGCCTTCCGCGGCTTCGGCGTGCCGCAATGCGCCGTCGTCCACGAGGCGCTGATGGACGAGCTGGCGGCGAAGCTGAGGCTAGACCCGCTCGACTTCCGGCTGCTGAACGCCTTGCGCGCGGGCGACGCGACGTCGACGGGCCAGGTGCTGGCGGCGAGCGCCGGCCTCGCGGACTGCCTCGAAGCCGTGCGGCCCGCCTGGACGCGGGCGCGCGCCGATGCCGAGCGGCACAACCGCGCGGACGGCGTGCGGCGGCGCGGCGCCGGCCTGGGCTGCATGTGGTACGGCATCGGCAACACCTCGATGACCAACCCTTCGACGATGCGCGTCGGCCTCGGCCGCGACGGGACGCTGACGCTGTATAGCGGCGCCGTCGATATCGGCCAGGGCTCGAACACGATCATGGCGCAGCTCTGCGCCGACGCCCTCGGCGTCCCGGTCGCGCAGCTCGCGCTGGTCGCGGGCGACACCGACCGAACGGCCGACGCCGGCAAGACCTCGGCCTCGCGCCAGGCCTTCGTGTCGGGCAACGCCGCCAAGCGCGCCGGCGAGGACCTGCGCCGGCAGATCTTGCGCTTGGCCAATGCCGGGCCGGCGGCGCGCATCGAGCTCGACGGCGCCAGGCTGGCGGTGCATGACGGCGAGGCGTTGCGCGTCGTCGATCTCGCGGCGCTGCCGGCGGGCGCCG
>JBBECF010000159.1:0-15874 GCA_040881945.1 Dongiaceae bacterium
CGGTGCCGATGATCCTGTTCATCTTGCCGCCGCTGTTCGTCGTGCTGATCGGCCCAGCCATCCTCCAGGTAATGGACGCGATGTCCGGCCTTTAGGCCTCCCGGCGGCGGTCTCCGACAGGCTTTACAGATTTCCCGGGTTGCCGGGCAGCAGGCTCAGCGTGCGGTCGTAGCGGATGCCGTCGGCGGTGTACAGGGACACCGTTGCCTCGTCGAGCGACAACCGCGCGCAAAAATCCCGCTGGCTGCCGGCGTAATCGAAGCACATCGCCTCGCCCCGCACCGCCCAGGTCCCTTCGAAGGGGAAGTTCTGCCAGCGGCCCACTATCCTGCCGTCGGGGGCGTAGTATTCCATCCGCCAACCGCCGCGCAGAAAGCGGGTGGTGGTGTTGCCGACGAGGTGCGTGCGGATACCGTCTGCGGACAGCATGCCGATCGCCGACGCCGCTTCGGCCACGACAGTCGGCTCCGGCGCCGCTTCGACCGCGACAGCCGGCTCCGGCGCCGCTTCGACCACGACAGCCGGCTCCGGCGCCGCTTCGGTCACGACAGTCGGCTCCGGCGCTTCTTCGGCCACGACAGCCGGCGCCGGCGCCTCTTCGGTCACGACAGCTGGCTCCGGCGCTTCTTCGGCCACGACAGCCGGCGCCGGCGCCTCTTTGGTCACGACAGCCGGCTCCGGCGTCTCTTCGGTAACGACACTCGGCTCCGGTGCCTCTTCGACCACGATAGCCGGCTCCGGCGCCGCCACCGCGCCCGGCGCGTCCGCTTCCGGCGGCACCGCCGCCTCTCCCCGGAAGATCGACACGCTGCCGTCCGTATAGCGCACGACGACGCCCGGGGACTGCCGGTCTGTGGTGAACACCTCCTCGAGGTCGTCGGCGCCGACCGGGTCGGCCTCGATCAAGAATACATTCTCGAGCGGCGGCGCCGACTCCAGTTCGTCGGCGACAGCCGCGCCAAGGAAAAAACCGATCGCGAGAAGATTACCAGCCGCGACAGCAAATGTTCCGCTGTGCATTTTGGCTCCTCCTATCCCTCCGACTACTGGACCGAATTCGACATTGTCTTACCAGAAATTTCCGGCCGGCGAAAGCAGATGACGGGTCGGCCCGAACCCCTGGGGGCGGGAGCTGGCGCGCCCGGCAGGACTCGAACCTGCGACCTACCGCTTAGAAGGCGGTTGCTCTATCCACCTGAGCTACGGGCGCCCGCGGGCGTCAACCATCGGCCGGAACGGCCGGACCGACATCAATGGGTCCAGCGCAGCGCCCGGTCGTAACGGAAGTTGTCGGCGTAGCTCTTCGGCCGGACGCTGCGTTCGGCGGGTTCTTCGGTCGTATAGGCCAACCCGTGCTTCTCGGCATAGGTGACCGCCTCCTCCTTGCTGGCAAAGGCCATGCGGACCTGCCGTCGGGTATCGGCCGAACTCGTCCACCCCATCAGCGGCTCGATCCGTCGCGCCGCCTCCGGCTCGAACTCGAGCACCCACCTTCGGCTGTCGGCCCGCCCGGACTGCATGGCGGTCTTGCTCGGCCGATAGATCCGCACTTGCATGCGCCGCCCCTTTCTTCGGTGCCGCTCCGGCGTGGTCGGGGCGACTGGATTCGAACCAGCGACATCCTGCTCCCAAAGCAGGCACTCTACCGGACTGAGCTACGCCCCGACGGCGCGGAAAATATTGAGTTTTCGGGGCCGGCGCAAGCCCGCGCGAACAGCCGCCGCTCAGGCCCGCGCGCGCCGCCAGATCGCGGCGAGCAGCAGCGCCAGCACAAGCGGCGTGATTTGCGCGCCGGCCAGCCGCGCGATCAGCCAGCCGCCGACCGGCGCCGCCCACAGCAGCGCGAGCAACGCCGCCTCGCCGCGCCGCCAGCCCGTCTCGGCGCCGGCGCGCGCCAGCCAGGCGATCGGCAGCAGCAGCAGCACAAGGTCGTAGTCGAAGGCGAATGGCGTGGCGAGCGGGATCGCGGCGGCGAGCGCGGCACCGCGCAGCGGCAACGGCGCCGGGCGGCGCCACAGCCGCGCCAACAGGACCGCGACGGCGGTCGCGCTGGCCGCCTGCGCCGCGTAGGCCGCGGTGGTCCCGAGCCCGGCCAAGCGTGCCGCGGCGAACACGGTCGGCACGCGCACCCAGGGCTTGCGCCCGGTCTCCAGCAGTTCCGCGGCGAAACCGAGATCGCCGAGGAAGGCGGCCCAGGGCGCCGCACCGAAGGCCAGCAGGCTGACCGCGGCCAGGGCGGCGGCGCTGAGCGCCAGGGCGGCCAGCGCCCGCCAGTGGCGGCCGAACAGCAGCGCCAGCGGCACCAGCCAGGCAAGTTGCGGCTTGTAGGTCAACAATCCGAACAGGGCGCCGGCCAGCGCCGGCCGCCGCTCCAGATTGGCCAGCCCGCCGCCGAGCAGCACGGCGGAGACGATGCCGTTCTGGCCGCTAATCAAACACTGCGCGACGGCCGGAAACAGCGGCGTCAGCAGCGCCGCCGCCGGCCGCGGCGCCAGCCGATAGGCGAGAGCGCCGAGCAGCCCCAGCGGCGCCGCTAGCCACAAGACCAGGGCTGCCAGATAGGGCAACAGCGCCAGCGGCAGCACAAGCAACAGGAAGGTCGGCGGGTAGTGCCACGGCACCGGGTCGATGTCGGCGCCGACGGTCGCGACCTGGACGCCGTGCAGGGCGGCAAGATCGTAGGCCGCCGCCGGCGCGCCGCCGAGCGCCAGCGCCGAGGCGGACCAGAACGCGAGGAAGTCGCGGCCGACCGGCTTGCCGGCGTCGTTGACCAGAGCGGGGGGCTCGATCGACCAGCTCGAGACGAGACCGAGCACCAGGTAAAGCAAACTGGCGACCGCCAACGCGACCGCGACGGCAAAGCCAAGGCGGCCGCGGCGCGCGCCTGCCTGCGCGAAGCCGAAGTTTCGCTTCGGCGAAGGCAGGCCGGTTTCGCGCATCCCGAGTTTAACCCGAAAGCCGGCGGCGGCGTACCGGTTCAGCCATCGGTCTTCAGGACCCGGGTCATGTCGGCGCCGGCGAAATCGGCGTGCTCCATCGCCGCCTCGCGAAAGTCGGCGTCGGCGATCGCCGCCCCGGCGAAGCTGGCGCGGCCAAGCTTGGCGCGCCGGAACCGGGTCGGCACCTTCCGATTCGCACCGCCGACCAGGGCAAGGGCGGCGATGCGGGCCTTGGTGAAGTCGGCGCCCGAGAGGTCGGCGTCGGTAAAGTTGGCGCCGTGCAGGGTGGCGCCGCGGAAGTTGGCGCGGCGCAAATCGCAGCCGGAGAAGTCCACGATGCTGAGCTCGGCCCCGGCGAAATTGGCTTCGACCATGCGGCATTCCTTGAATGTCACGACGGTCAACCGTTGGTCGGCGAAGACGTGACGCGCAAAATCCGCCTTCTCGAACACCGCTCGCTTACCGTCCTTGCCGCCCGACGCGATCCACGTCTCGTGGGCCGCCATGATCGCCGCCAGCGACTCCGCCTCGGCCGCCGGGGCCGCGTCGAACTTGGCGTCGCTCGCCCACGGCTTGACGTGGCGCACGTCCTCGGCCAACAGCCCGGTCAGGTCGGCATCGGTGAACACGGTGCGGTCCAGGGCGGCGCCGGCCATGCGGGCGTTGCACAGCTTCGCGCCGGTGAAATTGGCCGCCGACAGGTCGGCGCCGCGCAGGTCGCTGCCGCTGAGGTCGGAGCCGGAGAAGTCCGCGCCTTGCATACCGGCGTGGGCCAGGATCGCGCCGACCAGGCGGGCGTTGCGGAAGAGGGCGTTGGACATCTTGGCGTTGGACAGGTCGGCCTTGAAGAAATTTGTCGAGTCCGCCTCGGTCGGCGCCGCCATTTCCATCTCGCCGGAGCGTCGCGCGCGCTGGTGGCGCATCAACACGCCCTCGCGCAGGTCGGCGTCCTGCAGCATCGCGCTTTCCAGGTCGGCGCCGCGCAAACGCGCGCCGCGCAGGTTTGCCCGATTCAGCACCGCGCCGCGCAGGTCGGCATTCTCCAGGTTGCAGCCGAAGAAGTCGCAGTCGCTGAGGTCGCAGGCGGCGAGCTTGGCCGACGCCAGGTTGGCGCCCGAGAAGGTGAGCCGCCGCAGGTCGACGCCCGCCAGGTCGACGCCGGGGAGGTTGCAGAACGACAGGTCGCCGCGCTTGCCCTTGGCCGGGGTCTTGAGCCACAGGACATGCGCCTGAACGGTCTGTTTCAGCGTGTCCGGCGCAACGGTCGTCAGCACTCGCATCGGGCGCTTCTCCTCCGGTCGCCGCCGCAACCTAACAGTGCCGGCGGCGGGTGGGAATTGCCATTGTGGCGCGAGGCCGCCGTTTAAGCCATGGCGCGCCGGCCCTATAGTGCGCATGACCGCCGCAAGCCGCAGCTGGAGACTAAGCCGATGTCGAACCGCACGATCGCGATGACCGATCCGCTCTACGACTACTACCTCTCGGTCGCGCTGCGCGAGCCGCCGCTGCTCCGCGAGCTGCGCGAGGAGACCGCGCGCCTGCCCCAGGCGCGGATGCAGATCGCCCCGGAACAGGGCCAGTTCATGGCGCTGCTGACCGAGCTGATCGGCGCGCGCCGGGCGCTGGAAATCGGCACCTTCACCGGCTACAGCGCGCTCTGCGTCGCCCTCGCCCTGCCCGCCGACGGCCGCCTCGTCGCCTGCGACATCAGCGAGGAATATACCGCGGTTGCCCGGCGCTATTGGGCGCGGGCCGGGGTCGCCGACCGCATCGAGTTGCGCCTCGGCCCGGCCAAGGCCACCCTCGACGCCTTGCTCGCGGCCGGCGCCGGCGGCGGCTTCGACTTCGCCTTCATCGACGCCGACAAGGAGAATTACGACGCCTACTACGAGCGCGCGCTGGCCCTGCTGCGCCGCGGCGGCCTGCTCGCGGTCGACAACGTGCTGTGGAACGGGGCAGTCGCCGACCCGGCCAAGACCGACGCCGACACGACGGCGATCCGCGCCCTCAACGCCCGCATCCGCGACGACGCACGGGTAAGCATGACCCTGGTGCCGATCGGCGACGGCCTGACGCTTGCCCGCAAGCGCGGCTGAGGGCGCCGCGGTCGGCGAAATTTACCTTTTGTTAACGAAGATTTAAGCGGCTGTTTACCCGCATGGCGGACACTTGACCCTAAGGCCGGGTCTATAGCCGGGCCGATCCCAGGCTCCACGACGGAGACGGACCATGTGGAAGTCAGCCTTGCTCTTCGCCGCGCTGTGCCTGCCCGTGACGGCGATCGCAGCGCCGCCCATGTCCTGCAGTCCGCGCCCCGACGTCCTGTCGCAGCTCGCGCAAAAGTTCAAGGAAGCGCCGGTCGCGGTGGGTCTGGCCAACAATGGCGGCCTGCTCGAGGTGCTGACCAACGGCACCGGTTCGACCTGGACCATCATCATCACCATGCCGAACGGCGTGAGCTGCTTGGTGGCGGCCGGCGAGGACTGGCAGCCCACCGAGATCGCCGCCCTGGACGAGCCGCTGATCTGACGCGGGCTTGACCGCCCCGCTCCGGCGGGCGGCGCCGTTCAGCCGTCCGGGGCGAAGGCGGGGTAGCGGACCCGGTCGCCGGGTTCGATGCCGAGCCGCCGGGCGGTGCCGCCGTTGACCTCGAGCACGCCGCGCGCCGGCCCCGCCGACTCGATCACCTGCAATGACAGCGGCACGGTCCGCTCGACGATGTTGACGATCCGGCCGTCGCCGGCGATGAACAGCATGTCGAGCGGGATTAGCGTATTCTTCATCCACATCGTGATTACGCGGTCGGCCGGATAGAGAAACAGCATCCCGGCGTCGGCCGCCAGCTGCCGGCGATGCATCAGCCCCCGCGCCATCTGGTCCGGGGTGCGCGGCAGCTCGACGATGAAGCGATGCGTCCCGCTCGCGCTCTCGATCGCCAGCTCGTCGCGCCGGAGGCCGGGATCCTGCGCCCGCGCCGCGGCGGCCGTCATGCCGATCGCCGCGACTGTCGCGCACGCCATTCCGACGAGGCCGCGCCTGCTCCTGCGGCGGAGCATAGCGGGGTCGGTGCGGCCGGCAAGTTCCGCCGCCGTCACGGCCCGGGCGCGGGTCCTTCTCATACCTCCCGGAATTCCTGCGTCGCCGGATCGAGCCGCCGCAGGCTGCCGTGTGCTAGGTCGAAATACCAGCCGTGCAGCGCCAGGCGGCCGCCGGCGACCCGCTCGCGGATCCAGGGAAAGGTCAAGAGGTTGCCGAGAGAGACCTTGATCGTCTCGAACTCGCAGGCCTGCCGCCGGTCATCGGCCGATCCCGGCAGCGCCAGCGCCCGCTGGCGCGCCGGCTCCGCGATCGACATCCAGGCGGCGATGAAATCGTCGCCACGGCCGGCCATCGGCGAGCCGTCGAGCAGCGCCATCACGCCGCCGCATTGCGCGTGCCCAAACACGACGATGTGCTCGACCTCGAGGGTCCGGACCGCGAATTCGAGCGCGGCGCTGGTGCCGTGATAATGGCCGTCCGGCGAATAGGGCGGCACCATGTTGGCGACGTTGCGCAGGATGAACAGGTCGCCGGGTTCGGCCCCGGTGATCAGCAGCGGGTCGATCCGGGAATCGGCGCAGCCGACGATCATGACCTTGGGCGACTGTCCCTGGCGGGCGAGCGCGTCGAACAGCGCGCGGTTCTCCACGTAATAGGTCGCGCGGAAGGCGCGGAACCCCTCGATGAGCCGTTCGATGGTCTGCTGCGGCATGCGGCCTCGTCCTCGTCGCTTCGACCCGCGCAAGAGCTTAGCCCAGCCGCGCCGGCCTGTCCCGGCCGCTTCGGCACATGCTTTCCGCCGGTAAGGCTGTTGCAACCCTACGACGTTGCGCTGCCCGTCGGCAGGGGCGGGCGATCTAACGCTTTGCCGCCCGCCCGAATTCCCTTAGACGTGCGGGATGGATCATTATCTCGCGCTTGGCATCGGATTGGTCCTCGCCGGCGCAGGCGGCGAACTCTTCGTGCGGGGGCTGGTCGGCTTCGCGCGCTGGGCGAGGGTTCCCGCGGGCATCATCGGGGCGACCATCGCGGCCTTCGCGACGTCCAGCCCGGAGCTATCCGTGTCCGTCGCGGCCGCGTTGGACGGCAAGCCGCAGATCGGCCTGGGCGATGCGCTCGGCAGCAATGTCGTGAATGTCGGGCTCATTCTTGGCCTCGCCCTCGTCACGTCCAACATCGTGGCGTCGCGCGACAGCATTCGGCGGGACTTTCCGATCGCCGTTCTTGGCCCCTTTCTCACCTCGCTCCTCATCGTCGACGGATGGCTGTCGCGTTTCGACGGGTTCGTGATGCTGGGGGTGTTTCTCGTGTGGCTCGCGGCAGCGACCGTCGAGGCCCGAAGGCGTCGCAGCGCCGCCAAGGACGTGTTGGGTGAACGCAGCCATCCCCTGGTCGTGTTATCTGGCCTCGGCGGCCTCGCCATGCTCGTCGCCGCCGGACGGCTCATCGTGCTCGGCGCCAAGGGCGTGGGCGAAGCGTTCGCCCTGGATCCGTTCGTCGTCGGCGCCACGCTGGTGGCGATCGGGACCTCGGTGCCGGAGCTCGCGACGACCATCGTTGCCAGGCTTCGAGGCCATCACGAGGTCGCGCTCGGCACGATCCTGGGCAGCAACATCTTCAACGGTTTCTTCATCGTCGCGGTGGCGGCGATCATTCATCCGATCGAGATCGCGTGGCGCGCGGTCGCCGTCGCGTTGGGGTTCGGCGTCCTCGTCATCCTGTTCACGATCCCGGCGCGCGGTGGCCTCATACCGCGCCGACGCGGCTTGGCGCTTCTGACGCTCTACGTTGCCTATGTCGTCACCGTCTTGCGGCTCGGCGCCCCGGCCGGAGCCCTCGAATAGGGCCTGGGCGGGGGTTTGCGGCGATCGCCCGGAGCCTAACCCGGCTGCGCCCATTTGTCGCGGACGCGTCGGCCCGCGATTTTCGCTGGCAACGCTTTCGCTGTCATACTACGTTGCCCTGCCGGTCGGCAGACGCAGGCAAAATCCGGCATCATGGGGGAACGGATGGCCCACGCGATCAGCCTGGCCCTCGTGCTTTACGGGCTGTGGCTGCTGCTGTCCGGACACTACGAGCCCCTGCTGCTCGGTTTCGGCGTCCTCTCCTGTGCGCTGGTCGTCGCCATTGCTTTGCGCATGGACGTGGTCGACAAGGAGGGCCATCCGGTCCATCTCGGCTGGCGCGCGCTGGCCTATTGGCCGTGGCTGCTGCTCGAGATCGCCAAGTCGAACATCGACGTCGCCCGCCGCGTGCTCCATCCGGCCCTGCCGATCAGCCCCACCCTGGTGCGCGTCAAGGCGAGCCAGTCGAGCGATCTCGGCCAGGTCATCTACGCCAACTCCATCACCCTCACCCCCGGCACCGTGTCGATCGAGCTCGAGGACGGCATGATCGACGTGCACGCGCTGACCGGCGAGACCGCGGCCGCGCTCGAGGCCGGCGAGATGAACCGGCGCATCCTCGCCATGATGGGAGAGGCCTGATGTTCTCGGCGGCCCTGGTGGCGATCCTCGTCACCATGGCGCTGGCTCTGGCCCGGGCACTGCTCGGGCCGACGGTGTATGACCGCATCCTCGCGGTCAACATGTTCGGCACCGCGACCGTGCTGCTGATCGCGGTGCTCGGATTCTTCACCGGACGCCCGGACTTCCTCGACATCGCGCTCGTCTACGCGCTGATCAACTTCATCGGCACGGTCGCCGTCCTGAAGTTCCTGCGCTACGGCGACCTCGGCCGGGCCGGCGGCAAGGAAGGCGAGATCTGATGGGCGTAGTCGTCGATCTGGCGAGTTGGGCGTTGTTGCTCGTCGGCTCGGCCTTCGCCGTGACCGGCGGCATCGGCGTCGTGCGGCTGCCGGACTTCTACACCCGCCTGCACGGCGCCGGCGTCACCGACACCTTGGGCGCCGGCCTGATCCTCGCCGGGCTGATGCTGCAGGCGGGCTTCACGCTGGTGACGGTCAAGTTGATCCTCATCCTGGTCTTCGTCTTCTTCACCGGCCCGACCGCGACCCACGCGCTCGCCAAGGCGGCCATGGGCAGCGGTCTCAAGCCGCTGCTGCATCCCGAAGGACGGCGGCCATCGAACATCTGATCGACATCCTGCTGCTCGCCTTCCTGGCGGCCACGGCCATCGCCATCCTGCGGCTGCGCAGCCTGTTCGCCGTCGTGATGCTGAGCGGCATCTTCAGTCTGCTCTCGGCCGGGCTGTTCGTCGAGCTCGACGCGGTCGACGTTGCCTTCACCGAGGCCGCCGTCGGCGCCGGCATCACCACGGTGCTGATGCTCGGCACGCTGGCCTTGACCGCGCGCCACGAGAAGGTGCCGGCGCACTCGGCGATCCTGCCGCTGGCGGTCGTGCTGTTGACCGGGGCCGTCCTGGTCTACGGCACCGTCGACATGCCGCGATTCGGCGACCCTGAGGCGCCGATCCATGGGCACGTCGTGCCGCGCTACCTGACCCGGTCGACGGAAGAAATCGGGCTGCCGAACGTCGTGACGTCGGTGCTGGCCAGCTACCGCGGCTACGACACGTTGGGCGAGGTCACCGTCATCTTCACCGCCGGGATCGGCGTCCTGCTGCTGATCGGCGGGGCGCGGCGGCGGACTGACGGGGACGGCAAATGAGGCACCATGTCGTCCTGCGCGTCGTCGCCAAGCTGCTCATCCCGCTGATCCTGCTGTTCGCCCTCTACGTCCAGTTCCACGGCGACTACGGGCCGGGCGGCGGCTTTCAGGCGGGCGTGATCTTCGCCTCGGCGTTCATCCTCTATGCCATCATCTTCGGCCTGCCGATCGCGCGCCAAGTGGCGCGGCCCGGCGTCGTGCGCGCCCTCGTCGCCCTCGGCCTACTCCTCTATGCCGGGGTCGGCGTCGCCGGGCTGCTGCTGGGCGGCAACTACCTCGACTACTCGGTGCTCGCCGCAAACCCGGTGAGCGGCCAGCACCTGGGCATCCTGCTCGTGGAGTTCGGCGTCGGCACGACCGTCGCGGCGGTCATGGTCGCGATCTTCTTCAGCTTCGCCGGCCGCGGGCGATGATCGGCGACGCGCTCGGCCTCTACAACTACTGGATCGTCATCGTGCTGATGATGGTCGGCTTCTACGTCGTCATCTCGCGCGGCAACCTGGTCAAGAAGATCGTCGGCCTGAACATCTTCCAGACGTCGGTCTTCGTGCTCTACATCAGCATGGGCTGGGTCGAGGGCGGCACGGCGCCGATCCTGGCGCCCGGCGTCGAGCTCTATTCCAACCCCCTGCCCCACGTGCTGATCCTCACGGCGATCGTCGTCGGCGTCGCCACCACCGCCCTCGGCCTCGCCCTCGTCGTTCGCATCCGCGAAGCCTACGGCACGATCGAGGAAGACGAGATCCACCGGCAAGACGAGCCAACGTGATAACGCCGCATCTTCCCGTCCTCCAGGTCGTTCTGCCGCTCCTGGCCGCGCCGGTCTGCGTGCTGCTGCGCAACGGCCGGCTGGCGTGGCTGCTGGCGCTCGTCGTCGGCTGGGTCTCGCTGCTGATCGCCGTGCTGCTGCTCGTCCGCGTCCTCGACGGCCCGCCGCTCTCCTACGCCATCGGCGGTTGGGCGCCGCCCTGGGGGATCGAGTACCGGATCGACCGGCTGAACGCGTTCCTGCTGGTGATCGTGGCCACGATCGACGCCGTGGTGCTGGTCTATGCGCGGGCCAGTGTCGAGCGCGAGATCGATCCCGACCGCGTCTACCTCTTCTACGCCGCCTTTCTACTCTGCTTCACCGGGTTGCTCGGCATCGCCGCCACCGGCGACGCGTTCAACCTGTTCGTGTTCCTCGAGATCTCGTCGCTGTCCTCCTACGCGCTGATCGCGATGGGCCGCGACCGGCGGGCGCTCACCGCCGCCTATCAGTACCTTATCATGGGCACCATCGGCGCGACCTTCATCCTGATCGGGGTGGGCCTCGCCTACATGGTCACCGGCACGCTGAACATGGCCGACATGGCGGATCGGCTGGTCGGGCTCACCGGCAACCGCACGGTGCGCGTCGCCTTCGCCTTCCTCACCGTCGGCCTGAGCCTCAAATTGGCGCTGTTCCCGCTGCACCTGTGGCTGCCCAACGCCTACGCCTATGCCCCCTCGACGGTGACCGCCTTCCTCGCCGCCACCGCCACGAAGGTGTCGGTTTACGCCCTGTTGCGCTTCACCTTCTCGATCTTCGGCGCCGATGTCGCCTTCGAGGTGCTGCCGCTCGATCTGATCCTGCCGCCGCTCGCCATCCTGGCGATGTTCGTCGGCTCGCTGGTCGCCATCTTCCAGGACGACGTGAAACGCATGCTGGCCTATTCCAGCGTCGCCCAGATCGGCTACATCGTGCTCGGCATCAGCTTCGCCTCGCTCGACGGGCTGACCGCGGGCATCGTCCACCTGTTCAACCACGCCCTGACCAAGGGCGGCTTGTTCCTGGCGCTGGGCTGCGTGTTCTACCGCCTAGGGTCCGTGCGCCTCGAGGACATGCGCGGGCTCGGGCGGCGCATGCCGCTGGCGATGGCCGCCTTCGTCGCCGGCGGCCTCGGGCTGATCGGCGTGCCGCTGACCGCCGGCTTCGTCAGCAAGTGGTACCTGGTGGTGGCGGCGCTCGAGAACGGCTGGTGGCCGGTCGCGGTGCTCGTGCTGGCCAGTTCGCTGCTCGCCCTGGTCTATGTCTGGCGGGTGGTCGAGGTCGTCTACTTCCAACCGGCGCCACGCGAACGCGGCGAAGTCCGCGAGGCGCCGCTGTCGATGGTGCTGCCGACCTGGGTGCTGATCGGCGCCAGCGTCTATTTCGGCGTCGATACCTCGGTCACCGTCGGCGTCGCCCGCGCCGCCGCGGCCCTCCTCCTGCAAGTCACGCCGGGAGCGGGACCATGAGCCCGGAGACCACGGTCGCGGCGGCGCCGCTGCTGCCGCTCGTCGGCGCCGTGCTGATCTGGCTGGCCGGCCGGCGTCCCAATCTGCGCGAGGGCGTCACGCTCGTCACCGCCGGTCTGCTGTTCCTTGCGGTCGCCTCGCTGCTGCCGACTGTGCTCGCCGGCGGGCGGCCGGCCGCCGTCTGGCTGGAGCTGCTGCCGGGCCTGGCGATCGCCTTCCGCGTCGAGCCCCTGGGCATGCTGTTCGCCCTCGTCGCCTCGCTGCTGTGGATCCCGAACTCGGTCTATTCGATCGGCTACATGCGCGCCCATCGCGAGGAGCACCAGACCCGCTTCTATGTCTGCTTCGCGGTCGCCCTGGCTTGCGCCGTCGGCGTTGCCTTCGCGGCTAATCTGCTGACGCTGTTCCTGTTCTACGAGATGCTGACGCTTTCGACCTATCCGCTCGTGACCCATGCCGGCACGCAAGCCGCGATGCGCTCCGGCCGCCTCTATCTCGGTATCCTCATCGGCACCTCGATCGGGTTCTTCCTGCTCGCCATCCTGTGGACCTACGCCGCGGCCGGTACGCTCGACTTCCGCCCCGAAGGGCTGCTCGGCGGGGTCGACCCCGGGCTGCTGCCGGTCCTGCTCGCGCTCTACGTCTTTGGCATCGGCAAAGCGGCGGTGATGCCGTTCCACCGCTGGCTGCCGGCGGCGATGGTGGCGCCGACGCCGGTCAGCGCGCTCCTGCACGCGGTCGCCGTGGTCAAGGCCGGCGTGTTCGCGGTGCTCAAGGTCGTCGTCTACGTCTTCGGCCTCGACCTGATGCAGGCGGCGCATCCCGGCGACTGGCTGATCTGGCTTGCCGCCTTCACGATCCTGGCCGCCTCGCTGGTCGCCCTCGGCAAGGACAACCTCAAGGCGCGCCTTGCCTACTCCACGATCAGCCAGCTTTCCTACGTCGTGCTCGGCGCGCTCCTGGCGACGACGGCGGGCATCGTCGGCGGTGGTATGCAGATCCTGATGCACGCCTTCGGCAAGATCACGCTGTTTTTCTGCGCCGGCGCAATCATCATCGCGACGCACAAGGAAAACGTCAGCGAGATGCGCGGCGTCGGCCGCACCATGCCATTCACGATGTTCGCCTTCCTGCTTGGCAGCCTCAGCGTCATCGGCCTGCCGCCGTTCGGCGGAAGCTGGAGCAAGTGGTATTTGATGCTCGGCGCGCTCGACGCCGGACGCCTCGCCCTCGTCGCCGTGCTGATGGCGAGCAGCCTGCTCAACATCGCCTACCTGCTGCCGGTCGTGGTGCGCAGCTATTTCCCGGGCGGCGAGGCGGCGGCGAGCCCGGCGCGCCTTGCCGAGGCGCCGCTCGCCTGCGTCGTGCCGGCGCTGTTCACCGGGGCCGCCTGTCTGGCGCTGTTCCTGTACCCCGATCCGTTCTATCGCCTGCTGCTGCAACTCGTGGCCCCCTGAGGACGCGCCCATGGAACGCTCGCGCTGGCTCGACGACCGCCGCAACGTGAGGAAGGTGCTTGCCATCCTCTACGCCGTCTGCGCCGCGCTGCTGTCGCTCGATCTCTTCTACGACAAGCACGCGACGCTGTGGTTCGAGGCGTGGTTCGGTTTCTACGCCTTCTACGGCTTCGTCGCTTGCGTAACGCTGGTGCTGGTCGCCAAGGAGCTGCGCAAGCTGCTGTCGCGGCCGGCGGACTATTACGAAGGCGGGTCCGATGCTGGGTGAGCTGCCGCCGCCGCTGGTTTTCGTCGCCGGCGCGCTGGCCCTGCCGCTGCTGCGCGGGCGCTGGCAGGCCGCCTGGATGCTGCTGGTGCCGGCGGTCGGCCTCGCCAACCTGCTGGCGATCCCCCAGGGCGTCCACTGGCAGACGCAGGTCTTCGACTACGTCCTCACCTTCGGCCGGGTCGACGACCTCAGCTTCCTGTTCGGCCTGTTGTTCCACGTCGCCGCCCTGATCGGTGCCCTGTTCGCGTTTCATCTGCGCGATCCGGTCCAGCACGTCGCGGCGCTGCTCTATGCCGGCGGCGCCGTCGGTGCGGTGTTTGCCGGCGACCTGATCTCGCTCTTCATCTTCTGGGAGGTGATGGCCGTCTCCTCGGCCTTCCTGGTCTGGGCGCGGCGCAGCGAGCGCGCGACGGCCGCCGGTCTCCGCTATCTGCTGGTCCAGGTGAGCTCCGGCCTGCTGTTGCTCGCCGGCGCCATCGTGCATCTGCGCGAGACCGGCTCGCTCGAATTTTCCTATATCGGGCTCGAGGGCCTGTCGGGAACGCTCATCTTCCTCGCCTTCGGCATCAAATGCGCCTGGCCGTTCCTGCATAGCTGGCTGGTCGACGCCTATCCCGAGAGCACGCCGACCGGCACCGTCTTCCTGTCCGCCTTCACGACGAAGGTCGCGGTTTACGCGCTGGCGCGCGGCTTCCCTGGGGCCGAGCCGCTGATCTATATCGGCGCCGCCATGACCATGTTCCCGATCTTCTACGCGGTGATCGAGAACGACCTGCGGCGCGTGCTGGCCTACAGCATGATCAACCAGATCGGCTTCATGGTCGTGGGCATCGGCATCGGCAGCGAGCTGGCGCTCAACGGCGCGGTGTCGCACGCCTTCAACGACGTGATCTTCAAGGGCCTGCTGTTCATGAGTATGGGCGCCGTCCTGCACATGACGGGCCGCATCGACGGGTCTGACCTCGGCGGGCTGTACAAGACCATGCCGAAGACCGCCGCCTTGTGCATCGTCGGCGCCGCCTCGATCTCCGCCTTCCCGCTGTTTAGCGGCTTCGTCAGCAAGTCGATGGTGATGGCGGCGGCCGCCGAAGAAGGCCACACGGTCGTCTTCCTGCTGCTGCTGTTCGCCTCGGCCGGGGTGTTCCACCACGCCGGCATCAAGATCCCGTACTTCGCTTTCTTCGCCCACGATTCCGGCATCCGCACGCGCGAGCCGCCGGCCAACATGCTGGCGGCCATGGCGATCGCCGCCGCGCTCTGCGTCTTCAACGGCAGCTACCCGTGGCTGCTGTACAGCCTGTTGCCGTGGGAGGTCGCCTACGAGCCCTATACGGCGACGCACGTCATCACCCAGACGCAACTCCTGTTCTGGTCCGCCCTGGCCTTCGCCATGCTGATGCTGACCGGCCTCTACCCGCCGGAGCTGCGCCGCGTCAACCTCGACGCCGACTGGGTCTATCGTCGCTTGGGCAAGGCCGCGGCGGAGTGGCTGACGGCCCTCGCCGTCGCCGCCCAGGCGCGCCTCGAGCGGGCGCTTACCAAGCAAGTGCGCGCCCTCGTCGCCCAGATCTTCCGCCACCATGGGCCGCAGGGCGTGCTGGCGCGCACCTGGCCGACCGGCTCGACCGTGTTGTGGGTGGCGATCCTGCTCGCCACCTATCTCGTGCTCTATTATCTTTAGGCGCCCCGATATTGCCGCCGGGGGCGGGCGCGGCTAGGCTGGGGCGGACGCTCGCTCGAAAGGGGATCTGCCATGGACATGACCGGGGAACGCCGCATCGCCGCGCCTAGGCTGACCGTGTGGCGGGCGCTCAACGACGCCGACGTGCTGAAACAGGCGATCCCCGGCTGCGAGGAGATCGACAAGACCTCGGACACCGAGTTCACCGCCAAGGTCACCGCCAAGGTCGGGCCGGTGAAGGCGCGCTTCGGCGGCAAGGTCACGTTGAGCGACCTCGACCCGCCGAACGGCTACAAGATCAGCGGCGAGGGCCAGGGCGGCGGCGCCGGCTTCGCCAAGGGCGGCGCCGAGGTGCGGCTCGAATCCGTGGACGGCGGCGCCGCCACCGTGCTCCGGTACAAGGTCCACGCCACGGTCGGCGGCAAGCTGGCGCAGATCGGCTCGCGCCTGATCGAGGGCACGGCGCGCAAGATGGCCGACGACTTCTTCGATCGCTTCGCCGCCGCCGTCGGCGCGCCGGCAGTGGCCGAGGCGGCGGTGCCGGCGCCGGTCGCGGCAGAGGAGAAGCGGCCGGGCCTGAGCCCGCTGGTCTGGGTCGGCGC
>JBBECF010000160.1:0-15755 GCA_040881945.1 Dongiaceae bacterium
AGGTCGCCCATCAGCGTCGAGAACACCTCCTCGGCCTGGTCGACGTGGCTGACCCTGACCTGGAGCAGCGACCGCGCCTCGGGGTCGAGGGTCGTCACCCAGAGCTGTTCCGGATTCATCTCGCCGAGCCCCTTGTAGCGCTGGATGGTAAGGCCGCGCCGGGCGATCGCCAGCACCTTGTTCAGGAGCTCGGTCGGCGAGCGCACCTCGATCGTCTCGTCCTTGCGCGCGAGGTGCGGCGGCGACAGGTAGACGAGCTGCATCTCGCCGGCCATCTCGTCGAGCCGGCGCGCCTCGACCGAGCGCACGAGCTGCGCGTCGATGGCATAATTCTCGGTATAGCCGCGCAAGTTGCGGGTGACCTTGAGGCCGCCGTCCGGGGCCGCTTCGCAGGCCCAGCCGCGCTCGCCCTCGGGCGACAGGCGGTTGAGGCGGCGCCCCAGGTATTCCGCCGTCATCGCCGCCTTCTTGGCATCCGCCAGGGTCGCGGCATTGAGGGCGCCGAGGATCGCCGCCTGCTCGACCACGAAGCTGTTGTAGCGCCGCCCGATCGCGGCGAGCAGGCCGCGCGCCGCCCGCGCCCGTTCGACCAGCGCGCGCAGATCGGCGCCGGCGCGCTGGCTCTTGTCGTGCAGCGTCAGCACGGCCCCGTCCGTGCCTTCGCCGATCAGATAATTCTCGAACGCCGCCTCGTCCTTGAGGTAACGCTCGGACTGGCCGCGCTTGACCTTATAGAGCGGCGGCTGGGCGATGTAGAGATAGCCCTTGTCGATCAGCGACGGCATCTGCCGGTAGAAGAAGGTGAGCAGCAGCGTGCGGATGTGCGAGCCGTCGACGTCGGCGTCGGTCATGATGATGATCTTGTGATAGCGGAGCTTCGACAGGTCGAACTCCTCGCGGCCGATGCCGGTGCCGAGCGCCGCGATCAGCGTCCCGATCTCGGCCGACGCCAGCATCTTGTCGAAGCGCGCGCGCTCGACGTTGAGGATCTTGCCGCGCAGCGGCAGGATCGCCTGGAAGCGGCGGTCGCGCCCCTGCTTGGCCGAGCCGCCGGCGGAATCGCCCTCGACGATGAACATCTCGGTCAGGGCCGGGTCGCGCTCCTGGCATTCCGAGAGCTTGCCGGGGAGCGAGGCCATGTCGAGCGCCCCCTTGCGCCGCGTCAGCTCGCGCGCGCGGCGCGCCGCCTCGCGGGCCGCGGCCGCCTCGACGACCTTGGCGATGATGCGCCGGGCGTCGCTCGGGTGCTCCTCGAACCACTGGTTGAGGCGCTCGTTGACGACGCTCTCGACCGCCGGCCGGACCTCGGACGACACCAGCTTGTCCTTGGTCTGGGACGAGAATTTCGGGTCCGGCACCTTGACCGACAGCACCGAGGTCAGGCCTTCGCGGGCGTCGTCGCCGGTCAGCGCCACTTTCTCCCGCTTGGCGACGCCGCTGTCGACGGCGTACTGGTTGACCTGGCGGGTGATCGCCGCGCGGAACCCGGCCAGGTGCGTGCCGCCGTCGCGCTGCGGGATATTGTTGGTGAAGCACAGCGTCGTCTCGTGATAGCTGTCGGTCCATTCCAGGGCGACGTCGACGACCATGCCGTCGCGCTCGCCGGAGATGTTGACGACCGGATGCAGCGCCGTCTTGGTGCGGTCGAGATAGCGCACGAAGGCCTCGATGCCGCCTTCGTAGTGCAGGTCGGCGCGCTTCGGCTCGACGCCGCGCGCGTCGGTCAGGGATAGGCGCACGCCGGAATTGAGGAACGCCAGCTCGCGCAGGCGGTGTTCGAGCGTCGCGAAGTCGAAATCGGTCTTGGTGAAGGTCCGCCGCGAGGGCAGGAAGGTGATCTCGGTGCCGGTCTTGCCGACGGCCGCGCCGACCGCGGCGAGCGGCGCTTCGGGCACGCCGTCGCGGAAACGCATGAAGTGTTCCTTGCCCTGGCGCCAGATGCGCAGATCCAGCCGCTCGGACAACGCGTTCACCACCGAGACGCCGACGCCATGCAGGCCGCCGGCGACCTTGTAGGAGTTCTGGTCGAATTTCCCGCCGGCATGGAGCTGGGTCATGATCACCTCGGCGGCGGACACGCCTTCCTCGGCGTGAATGCCGACCGGGATGCCGCGGCCGTTGTCGGTCACGGTGACCGAGCCGTCGGCGTTGAGGATCGCGTCGATGCGGTCGCAGTGGCCGGCCAGCGTCTCGTCGATGGCGTTGTCGACGACCTCGTAGACCATGTGGTGCAGGCCGGTGCCGTCATCGGTGTCGCCGATGTACATGCCCGGCCGGCGGCGCACCGCGTCCAGCCCGCGCAGCACCTTGATGGCCTCGGCGCCATAGGCGCCCTCCGCCTCGTCGGGCTGCGGCTTGACCGCGTCTTGCGTCATTTCGACATTCCGTTTGCCGTTCGCCCGGCCGCGGTCCTACGACCGGGCGATCGCCGCGTCGCGCACGCGCAGGAATTGCGCGTCGTCGCCGAGCGGCGCGAACAGCGCCTCGTCGGTGCCGGTAAGCCAGGCCTGGGCGCCCAGCGCCAGGATTTCGTCGAACAGCGCCGCGCGCCGCACCGCGTCGAGATGCGCCGCCACCTCGTCGAGCAGCAGCACCGGCGGTGCGCCGCGCACCGCCGCCTGCAGCCGCGCCTGGGCAAGCACGACGGAGATCAGCAGCGCCTTCTGCTCGCCGGTGGAGCATTCGGCCGCCGGCAGGCCGCGGCCGAGATGCGTCACGGCGAAATCGCTGCGGTGCGGTCCCCAGGCGGCGCCGCCGGTTTCCGCGTCGTGGCGGCGCGCCGCCGCCAGCCGGTCGCGCAGCGCCTCCTCGGCGGCAAGCGCCGGCATCGCGTCCAGCCACTGCTCGACCGCGCCCTCGACACCGAGACCGGGCCTGGGGAACCGGCCGACGGCGGCCGCGATCGCAATTTCAAGCCGGGCGACCAGTTCGCGGCGGGCGGCGGCGATGGCGACGCCGCGAGCGGCCATCTGCGCCTCGAGGACGGTGAGCCAGCCGGCCTCGCCGGCGCCTCGCGCGTCGCGCAGCAGGCGCGCGCGTTCGCGCAGGGCGTGGTCATAGGCGGCCACGCGGGCGGCGTGATCGGGATCGAAGCCGTAAACCAGCCGATCGAGGAAGCGGCGCCGCTCCGCCGGCCCGTCGAGGAACAGCCGGTCCATGTCGGGGGTCAGCCAAAGGACGCCGACGAGGTCGGCGAACACGGCCGGGCCGCGGACGAACGCGCCGTCGATCTTGACCGCGCGGCGCGGTCGCTCGGCCGCCGGATCGCGCCCGGTGCCGATCTCGATCACCCCTTCGGGCCGCGCCAGCCGCGCCGCTACCGCCCAGGGCCGCAGCGCGGCGGTCGCCGCCGCCGCCTCGCCGGTCACGCGCCGGTCGACGGCGCCGAGCCGGGCGTGGCGCAGGCCCCGGCCCGGCGCCAGGAACGAGATCGCCTCCAAAAGGTTGGTCTTGCCGGCGCCGTTGGGGCCGGTCGCGACGACCGGCCGCGCGTCGATCTCGATCGTCGCGCGGGCGTAGCAGCGGAAGTCGCTGAGATCGAGCCGCAACAGCGCCGCGCCCGCCGGGCCTTGCACGGCGGTTGTGCGCGCCGGGACCGCGGCATGGAGTTGCTGCACCGCTAGACCCGCATCGGCATGAGGACGTAGAGCGTGCTGGCATCCGCCTGGTCGCGCACCAGCGTCGGCGAGGCGGCGTCGGCGAGCGCGAATTGGGCGTCCTCGCCCTGGATCTGCTGGGTGACGTCGAGCAGATAGCGCGCGTTGAAGCCGATTTCCATGGCCGCGCCCTCGTAGGCCACTTCCAGTTCCTCGCTGGCGCTGCCGCTCTCGGGGCTGGTTGCCGACAGCACCAGGCTGCCGGCCTTGAGGCTCAGCTTCACCGCGCGCGACCGTTCGCTGGAGATCGTGGAAACGCGGTCCACCGCCTCGGCGAAACCGCGGCGCTGGACCGTGAGCAGCTTGTCGTTATCGGCCGGAATGACCCGCTGATAGTCGGGGAACGTGCCGTCGATCAGTTTCGAGGTCAACACCACCCGGTCGGCGGCGAAGCGGATGCGCGTGTCGGATAGCGCGATCTCCACCCTCTCCTCGGTTTCCTCGATGAGCTTGCGCAGCTCGCCCACCGCCTTGCGCGGCACGATCACGCCGGGCATTCCGGCGGCGCCCGGCGGCAGCGCCACCTCGACCCGGGCCAGCCGGTGGCCGTCGGTGGCGACCGCGCGCAGCACGCCGGCGCCGTTGCCGGCGACCGCGTGCAGGTAGATTCCGTTCAGGTAATAGCGCGTCTCCTCGGTCGAGATGGCGAACCGGGTGCGATCGATGAGCGCGCGCAGATCGGCCGCCGGCAGCCCGAATTCGTGCGGCAGGTCGCCCGCCCCCATCGCCGGGAAATCGTCCTTCGGCAGGGTCGGCAGGACGAACCGGGAACGACCGGCGCGGAGCGCGATCTGCCCGCCGTCGGCGCCGCTTTCGAGCCGGATCTGGGCACCCTCCGGCAGCTTGCGCACGATGTCGTAGAAGGTATGCGCCGGGACCGTCGTCGCGCCCGCCTCGGCGACCTCCGCCGCCATCGTCTCGACGACGGTCAGGTCCATGTCGGTCGCGGTCAGCGCGAGCGTCGAGTCGCCCGCCTCGACCAGGAGATTCGAGAGGATCGGAATGGTGTTGCGGCGTTCGACGACGCTTTGCACGTGGGCCAGCGATTTCAGCAGGGCGCCGCGTTCGATGGTCAATTTCATGGCGTCACTCGGCCTCGCGTGCAATCAAGGTGGCGGCGCACCCGATCCGGTCGGTCGGAGAGGAATCGCGGCTCCAAGGGCTGGATCCCGCCCTCGGTCGGTCGATCGACCGAGGGGCGCGCGCAACAACGCCTTGAACAATAACGCAAACGCCCGCCAAAGGTAAGCGAATTCGCGCCGCGCCCGGCCCGGCCCCGGCACGAATCGGCTTTTTCAATCAGATGGTTATATGGTCTACCCGGGGCGGCCTCGCGAGCCCCCTCGGGGCCGGTCCGCCGGTTATCCCTCGAGCATGCGCCGCAGCAGTTCGACATCGTCGGAAAAGCCGCTGTCGGTCGCGCGCAGCTCATCGATCTTGCGCACGGCGTGCATCACCGTCGTGTGGTCGCGGCCGCCGAATTTACGGCCGATTTCAGGCAATGAGCGCGAGGTGAGCTGCTTGGCCAGATACATCGCGACCTGGCGCGGCCGCGCCACCGCGCGGGCGCGCCGGGCCGAGTGCATATCGGAGATCTTGATGTTGAAGTGTTCGGCCACGCGCTTCTGGATTTCCTCGATGGTCACGCGCCGGTCGTTGGCTCGCAGCAAGTCGTGCAGCACCTCCTGCGTCGTCTCGAGCGTGATCGGACGGCCGATCAACGTGTCGTGGGCAAGGATGCGGTTCAGCGCGCCTTCGAGCTCGCGCACGTTCGAGGTGATCTTGTGGGCCAGGAATTCCAGCACCTTGCCCGGAATTTCGGCGCGCAGGGATTCGGCCTTCGCCTGCAGAATGCTGAGACGCAGTTCGTAGGTCGTCGGGTGGATGTCGGCGACCAGGCCCCAGCCGAGGCGCGAGCGCATGCGCTCCTCCAGCCCTTCGAGGTCGGACGGCGACTTGTCGGCGGAGATGACGACCTGGCGGTTTTGATCGACCAATGCATTGAAGGTGTGGAAGAACTCCTCCTGCGTCGAATCCTTGCCGCTGATGAACTGGAAATCGTCGACCATCAGCACGTCGACCGAGCGGAACTGCTCCTTGAACGCCATGGTGTCCTTGACCCGCAGGGCGCGGACGAACTGATACATGAACTTTTCGGCCGACAGGTAGATGACGCTGCGCGCCGGGGTCAGCTTCTTGATGTGCCAAGCGATGGCGTGCATGAGATGCGTCTTGCCGAGCCCGACGCCGCCGTAGAGATACACGGGGTTGAACGGCACGACCCGGGCGTCGGCGACGCGCCGCGCGGCCGCGTAGGCCAGCTCGTTCGACTTGCCGACGATGAAATTCTCGAAAATGAACCGCGGATCGAGCGGCGCGCCGACCTCGTCCCGGCCATCGCCCCTGGCGGCCGCCGTAAGCGGCGTGGCGGCGGCCGCGCCGGGCTCCGGCCGCCGCTCGCCGGCGCCGTTATCGTCCGGCGCCGCGGCCTGCGGCCGGCCGCTATCGACCACCACCGCGACGGTGCGGACGGTCGGCCGCTCCTCTGCCCACAGCGCCCGCAGCCGGTCGCCGTAATGCGTGTCGACCCAGTCGCGCATGAAGCGCGTCGGCACCGCCAGCCGCACTTCCGGATCGCGATGACCGACAAGCACGAGCGGCTTCAGCCAACTGCGGAAGGCCGCATCGCCGCACTCGGTGCGAAGACGTCCGCGAACGCGCGCCCACTGTGCATTGAGTTGATTGTCGCCCACCTCGATCTTCACGGCGGCGCCCCCCTGGATCATGCAAGTCCCCCCAACATGGACTGCCGCGCGGGCCCGATCTTGCGACGAGTCCATCCGATTCCCGGTGCCAGAAGAGTCGTCACGCCGGCAATAGCCTCCCAGATCCGGCGCGACCGCGCGATGCGTCGCGAAACACGTTCCCCACCCGCCCGGTACGCACGGCGGAATCCCCGAAGCGTCATGTTCGGTCCCTTGCCGATCGCGCAAGAGTTACTGAAGAGTGTGGGCCGGTGCTCGAGAACGTCGAGTGGTCGGGTGCGACATTTCTGAATTTTTTATCGACCCACTCACTCGCGTGCCTCCCTGTCGAGCGCCATGGAGGACTCTACGCGCGCCCCCGTTCCGTTGCAATACGACCGAATGGGGAACAGGGCAGAACGCAAGAAAAAGTTGCCCGTCGAGGAGCGCGCAACCGTCGCATGAGCGAGAACCGCCGACGCACGCATCGACCGCGCGCCGATTGGCGCGCGCGCTCGTCTTTGTTTTCCGTATGCTGGGCGACGCTGTGCAGAGAGTCGTGCAGCGCGCGACTACAGCGCCTTGATGCGGGCCGACAGCCTAGACAATTTCCGCGCCGCAGCGTTGCGATGCAGGACACCGTGGCCGACGCCGCGATGGATTTCGGGTTGCGCGTCGCGCAACGCGGCCTGAGCCTGTTCCTTTTCGCCGTCGGCGATCGCCGCCTCGACCTTCTTGATGTAGGTGCGGACGCGGCCCGCGCGTGCGCGGTTGACCGCCGTCCGTCGCTCGATCTGACGAATGCGCTTCTTCGCCGACTCGTGGTGCGCCATGGCGTGACTCTCGTTGTCGTGGGATCCGAAGAGGGGGGCGCGGGTTTATATCCGCCCCGCCATGCCGCCGTCAAGCTTCAGCCACGGCTTCAGCGGTGCTTGAACGCCGGCGGACGCTTTTCGACGAAGGCGGCCATGCCCTCCTTCTGGTCCGCCGTGCCGAAGCTGGCGTGGAACAGCCGGCGCTCGAAGCGCAGGCCCTCGGCGAGCGTCGTCTCGTAGGCCCGATTGACGGATTCCTTAACCATCATCGCGATCGGCAACGACTGGGCGGCGATGCGCTCGGCCAGCTTCAGCGCCTCATCGAGCAGGCGCTCGGCCGGCACGACGCGGGCAACCAGCCCCGACCGCTCGGCTTCGGCCGCGTCCATCAGGCGCCCGGTCAGGCACATCTCCATCGCCTTCGGCTTGCCGACGAGGCGGGTCAGGCGCTGCGTGCCGCCCGCCCCCGGCAGCGTGCCGAGCGTGATTTCCGGCTGGCCGAACTTGGCGTTCTCGGCGGCAAGGATGATGTCGCACATCATCGCCATCTCGCAGCCGCCGCCCAGCGCATAGCCCGCCACGGCGGCGATCACCGGCTTGCGGCACTGCGCCACGCGCTCCCAGCCGCGGGTGATGAAGTCGGCGCCGTAGACGTCGATGAAATCGCGGTCCTTCATCTCCTTGATGTCGGCGCCGGCGGCGAAGGCCTTGTCGCTGCCGGTCAGCAATATGGCGCCGATGCCGTCGTCGGCCTCGAAGCCGTCAAGGGCGAGGCCGAGCTCGGCGACCAGCGCATCGTTCAATGCGTTGAGCGCCTGCGGCCGGTCGAGCTGGACGAGGCCGACGCGGCCGCGCGTTTCGACCTTGATGTTGCGATAGGGCATGGCTGTTCCTTCCGGGAATTAGGCTTGTCCGACGACCGTGGGGGATCACTCGGGCGACAGCGTGAACCGCACGATCAGCCGGTCGCCGCCGTCGAGGAATTCGAGCCGCAACTCCTCGCCCTCGCGGCGGAAGCGGGCCGGGCGCTCGACCGCCCAGCCCAGCTCGGGCAGAGTCGCGGCGTAGAAGTCGAGCACCGCCGGGGCCGCGACCGGACCGGCGGCGTAGGCCTCGACGATGCGGCCGGTCGGCGTGTCGAAGACCAGCCCGGCGGAGTCGATCTGCGTCAGCCCGGGCATCAAGGGCAGGTCCTCGACCCCGGCGATGAACGCCTCGTCGGCGCCGGCGCGACCCGCCGCGGCGGCGGCAAGCGCGAGGGCGAGCGCCAGCGCGGGCAAGGGAAAGCGGGGCATCGCGTCGCTATCTACCTCAGCGCTGGCGGCGCGTGCAATAGAAAGTGGAGCGGCCCGCCTGCACGATGCGGCGGACGCCGCCGGTCCGCGCGAGCGCGCAGTCGCAACCCGGACAGCCGGCGCCGGCCCGGTCGTAGACCGCCCAGCGGTGCTGGAAATAGCCGAGCTCGCCGGTCGCCTGCACATAGTCGCGCAAGGACGAGCCGCCGGCGGCGACGGCTTCGGCGAGCACCCGGCGGATCGCCGCGACCAGGCGCTCGGCCCGTCCGCCCTGCACCGTGCGGGCCAGCCGGCGTGGCGACAGGCCGGCCCAGAACAGGCTTTCCGAGGCGTAGATGTTGCCGATCCCGGCGACCACCCGCTGGTCGATCAGCGCCGCCTTGACCGATGTCGCCTTGCCGCGCAGCGCCGCTGCCAGGACGGCGCCGGTGAAGCCGTCCTCGAGCGGCTCCGGCCCGAGACCGGCGAGCCGCGGATGGGCGGCGAGCGCCGCCGCCGGCACCAGGTCCATGAATCCGAAGCGCCGGGCGTCGTTGAAGCGGACCGCCGCGCCGTCGTCGGTTTCGAACACGATATGGTCGTGCGGCTCCGGCCGGGCGGTCGCGTCTTCGCCGATCACCAGCCGCCCCGACATGCCGAGGTGGCAGAGCAGCACCTGGCCGTCGTCGAGATGCGCCAGGATGAACTTGCCGCGCCGCGCGACGCGCGTCACGGTTCGCCCGGTCAGCCGCGCCGCGAACCGGTCGGGCAGCGGAAACCGCAGGTCGCGCCGGCGCTGCACGACGCGCGTCAGCCGGCGGCCCTCGAGCCGCAACGCCAGGCCGCGGCAGATGGTTTCGACTTCGGGCAGCTCGGGCATGTTCGGAAGCTCGCGATGGCCGGCGGCCGCAAGCTGGCGCCGGGTGGGCGGCCGCGCTATGTTCGCCCGCATGACAGCCGAGAACGAGCCGGCCGGCAAGCCCGGCGGCGATTCCGCGTGGTTCGGTTTCCGCGCGGTCGCGGCGGGCGAGAAAACGTCGCTGGTGCGCGCCGTCTTCGACAGCGTGGCCGACCGCTACGACCTGATGAACGACCTGATGTCCGGCGGCATCCACCGGCTGTGGAAGGCGGCGATGATCGACCGGCTGGCGCCGCGCCCCGGCCAGCGCCTGATCGACGTCGCCGGCGGCACCGGCGACATCGCGTTCCGTTTCCTCGAGCGCGCCGGCGGGCCGGCGCGCGGCGCGCGCGCCGTGGTCTGCGACCTCACCCCGGCCATGCTGCGCATCGGGCGCGACCGCGCCATCGACCGTGGGCAGGTCGGCGCCGGCGGCGGCATCGACTGGGTCGCCGGCGACGCCGAGGCCCTGCCGGTCGCCGACATGCGTTTCGACGCCTACACGATCGCCTTCGGGCTACGCAACGTGACGCGCATCGATCGCGCGCTGGCCGAGGCGCGGCGCGTGCTGAAGCCGGGCGGCCGGTTCCTCTGCCTGGAATTCAGCCGGGTCGGGCTGCCGCTCCTGGCGCGGCTCTACGACCTCTATTCGTTCCGGGTGCTGCCGGCCCTCGGTGCCGCGGTGACCGGCGACGGCGACGCCTACCGCTATCTGGTCGAAAGCATCCGCCGCTTCCCGCCGCAGGACGAGCTGGCGGCGCGGATCGCCGAGGCCGGCCTGGGGCAGGTGCGGTTCCGCAACCTGTCCGGCGGCATCGCGGCGCTGCATTCGGCCTGGCGCATCTGACCCGCGGTCAGGCGGTCGGCCCATGTTCCGCGCCGTGCGCAACCTGATCCGGCTGCTCGTCATCGCGCGGACTCTGGCGCGGCACGGCGCGCTCGCGCCGCTGCAAGGCGCGATCGAAGGCGCCGGCGTCGCCCCGGCCGTGCTGTTCGCGGCGCGTTTCTTCTCGGGGCGACGTCCCCGCGCCGGCGCGGTGCCGGCCGGCGAGCGGCCGGGCCAGCGTCTGGCGGTGGCGCTGAGCGAACTGGGGCCGGCCTTCATCAAGCTGGGGCAGGCGCTGTCGACCCGCTCCGACCTGCTCGGCGAGGAGGCGGCGGCCGATCTTTCCCTGTTGCAGGACCGCCTCGAGCCATTTCCGGCGGCGGCCGCCCGCGCCACCATCGAGGCCGAGCTGGGCCGGCCGCTCTCGGAGCTGTTCGCCGGCTTCACCGACCGGCCGGTCTCGGCGGCGTCGATCGCCCAGGTGCATTACGCCGTGACGCCGCTCGAGGACGGCGGCGGGGGCGGCGTCGAGGTCGCGGTCAAGGTCCTGCGGCCGGGAATCGAGCAGGCCTTCGCCCGCGACCTCGACCTGTTGTCCTGGGTGGCCGAGACGATCGAGCGGACGCAGCCCAAGCTGCGCCGCTTCAAGCCGGTCGAGTTGGTGCGCCGCTTCGCCGCGACCGTGCGCGTCGAGATGGACCTGCGGCTGGAGGCGGCGGCCGCGTCGGAACTGGCCGCCAACTTCGCCGGCGATCCGAGCTATCGGGTGCCGGTCATCGACTGGCGCCGCACCGCGCGCCGGGCGATGACGCAACAGCGCCTCGTCGGCATCCGCATGGACGACCGGACGGCGCTGCTCGCCGCCGGGCTCGACATCGACGCGGTGCTGGCCAAGGCCGCCGCCATCTTCTTCAAGCAGGTGTTCCGCGACGGCTATTTCCACGGCGACCAGCATCCCGGCAACATGTTCGTCGATGCCGACGGCAATATCGGCGCCGTCGATTTCGGCATCATGGGCCGGCTCGACCGCAAGACGCGCTACTACCTGGCCGACATGCTGACGGCCCTGCTCGACCGCGACTACCGGCGCGTCGCCGAGGTGCATTTCGTCGCCGGCTACGTCCCGCCGACCCAGTCGCTGGACGATTTCGCCCAGGCCTGCCGCTCGATCGGGGAGCCGATCTTCGACCGGCCGTTGCAGGAAATCTCGTTCGCGCGGCTGCTCGGCCAGCTCTTCCACCTGACCGAGGCCTTCGAGATGGAGGCGCAGCCGCAGCTTCTGTTGCTGCAGAAGAACATGCTGATGGCCGAGGGGGTGAGCCGCAGCCTCAATCCCGACCTCAACATCTGGACGCTGGCCCGGCCGCTGATCGAGGACTGGGTGCGCGAGCATCGCGGCCCCGAGGCGCGGCTGCGCGAGGTCGCCGCCGAGGCGGCGCGGGCCATCGAACGGCTGCCCGCCCTCATCGCCGACCTGGAGAAGGCGGCGGCGACGGTCGCCGGCGGCGATCTTCGGCTGCACCCCGAGACGCTGCGCGCCCTGGCCGCCCGCGGCGGCGGCCCGTCATGGCCGCTGTGGCTCGCCATCGCCGCCCTCGCCGCGGCGCTGCTGCTCTAGCCGGGATCCTGCTCCCGGCCTTGCGCGGCGGGCGCCCGGCCCTTACCTTAACGACGGTCCGAAACTGTGAAATCCCGGGCGGGTCCGATGCTGGCCGGCAAGCGCGTCCTGTTAATTGTCTCCGGCGGCATCGCCGCCTATAAGAGCCTCGAGCTGATCCGCCGCCTGCGCGAGGCGGGCGCGTCCGTGCGCTGCGTGCTGACCCGCGCCGGCGCCGAGTTCGTGACCCCGCTGTCGCTCGCGACCCTGAGCGAGGACAAGGTCTACACCGAGCTGTTCTCGCTCACCGACGAGAGCGAGATGGGCCATATCCGGCTGAGCCGCGAGGCCGACCTTATCGTCGTCGCCCCGGCCAGCGCCGACATCCTGGCGAAGATGGCGCAGGGCCGGGCCGACGACCTGGCGAGCACGGCCCTGCTCGCCGCCGACAAGCCGGTCCTGGTGGCGCCGGCGATGAACCTGCGCATGTGGCACCACGCGGCGGTGCAGGCCAACCTGGCGACGCTCGAAGGCCGCGGCGTGCGCCGCGTCGGCCCCGGCGAGGGGCCGATGGCGTGCGGCGAACACGGCCTGGGCCGCATGGCGGAGCCGGACGAGATCCTAGCCGCCGTCGTCGCCTTCTTCGCCGAGGGCGCCGCGCTCGCCGGACGCCGCGCGCTGGTCACCAGCGGCCCGACGCACGAGGCCATCGACCCGGTGCGCTACATCGCCAACCGCTCGTCGGGCCGCCAGGGCCACGCCATCGCCGCGGCGCTGGCGCGGCGCGGCGCGGCGACCGTGCTGGTCTCCGGGCCGACCGCCGAGCCCGACCCGCCGGGCGTGACCGTGCGCCGCGTCGAGACCGCCGACGAGATGCTGGCCGCGGCGCTGGGCGCGCTGCCGGTGGACGTCGCGGTGTGCGCGGCCGCCGTCTCGGACTGGAAGCCGACGGCACCGGCGGCGCGCAAGCTGAAGAAGGACGGCGGCCGGCCGCCGCAAATCGAGCTCGCGCCCAACCCGGACGTCCTGGCCGCCATCGCCGCCGCCGGCAACCGGCGGCCGCGCCTGGTCGTCGGCTTCGCCGCCGAGACCGAGAACGTGGTCGCGAACGCGACCGCCAAGCGCGCGGCCAAGGGCTGCGACTGGATCGTCGCCAACGACGTGTCGCCGGGCACCGGCACCTTCGGCGGCGCGCGCAACACCGTGCATCTGATCTCCGCCGCCGGCGTCGAGGATTGGCCGACCCTGTCGAAGCAGGAGGTGGCGGACCGCCTGGCGGCGCGCATCGCCGGACGGCTGGCCGAGGCGCCATGAGCGCGCCGCCGCTCACGGTCGCGGTCCGCCGCCTGGCGCACGGCGCCGGCATCGACCTGCCGGCCTATGGCACGGCGGCCTGCGCCGGCATGGACCTGGCGGCGGCGGTCGACGTCGAGTTGACGCTGGCGCCGGGCGGCCGCGCGCTGGTGCCGACCGGCATCGCGATCGCCCTGCCCGAGGGCTACGAGGCGCAGGTGCGGCCGCGCTCCGGGCTCGCGCTCGAGGCCGGCGTCACCGTGCTCAACGCGCCCGGCACGGTCGATGCGGACTATCGCGGCGAGATTCGGGTCATCCTGGTCAATCACGGCCCGGCGCCGTTCACGGTGCGGCCCGGCATGCGCATCGCGCAGCTCGTCGTGGCGCCGGTCGTCCGCGTCGCCTGGAGCGAGGCGGCCGAGTTGCCGGACAGCGGGCGCGGGGCCGGCGGTTTCGGATCGACCGGCCTAGCGGCGCGGCGGTGAGGGCGTCGGGGCATGCTGAATCTGTCGCGCAAGCTGCTGTTCGCCATCGAGGCGGTGGTCGACATCGCCTATCACGGCGGCGCCGCGCCGGTGCAGAGCGGCAAGATCTCGGAACGCCAGGGCATCCCGCACCGCTACCTCGAACAGGTGTTGCAGCACCTCGTCCGGGCCGGGCTGCTGACCGGGCAGCGCGGCCCGCGCGGCGGCTATCGGCTGGCGCGCGAGCGGCGGCGCATCACCGTGGGCGAGATCGTCCGCACCGTCGCCGAGCTCGAGGCGACGCCCGATCCGACCGTCGGCGAGGCGGGCTCGGACATCGGCCTCAAGGTCGTGCGGCCGCTGTGGCGCGAGTTGCAACAGCGGGTCGCGGCCGAGCTCGACGCGCTGACGATCGAGGACCTGTGCCAGCGCGCGCAGGGCGCGGGAATCCGCAGCGCGGCGGCCGGCAAGCTCGATTTCGCGATCTGAGGGGCTAGGGGGATTTGATGCGCCCGCAGTCGATCGCAGCGGCGCCGGCCGGCGAGTTCCGCGGCCGCATCTACGCCAGCGTGCTCGACACGATCGGGGCGACGCCCCTGGTCCGGCTGTCGAAGCTGGCGGCCGAGGCGGGGGTCAAGGCCGAGATCGTCGGCAAGTGCGAGTTCTTCAACCCGCTCGGCTCGGTCAAGGACCGCATCGGCCTGGCCATGGTCGAGGCGCTGGAGGCGGCCGGCAAAATCGGCCCGCAGACCGTGCTGATCGAGCCGACCAGCGGCAACACCGGCATCGCGCTCGCCTTCGTCTGCGCCGCCAAGGGCTATCGCCTGATCCTGACCATGCCGGAGAGCATGTCGGTCGAGCGCCGCAAGATGCTGCGGCTGCTCGGCGCCCGGCTCGAGCTGACGCCGGCCGCCAAGGGCATGAGCGGCGCCATCGCGCGGGCCGAGGAGCTGGTCCGCGAGATCGGCGACGCCGTCATGCCGCAGCAGTTCAGCAACGCGGCGAACCCGGAGGTCCACCGCCGCACCACGGCCGAGGAGATCTGGCGCGACACCGGCGGCGCGGTCGATGCGGTGGTCTGCGGCGTCGGTACCGGCGGCACGCTGACCGGGGTCGGCGAGGTGCTGAAGCCGCGCCGGCCGGGCCTGCGCATGATCGCCGTCGAGCCCGAGGACAGCCCGGTGCTGTCCGGCGGCCCGCCGGGACCGCACAAGATCCAGGGCATCGGCGCCGGCTTCGTGCCGGAGATCCTCAACACCAAGATGATCGACGAGGTCGTGCGCATCGGCAACGACACCGCCTTCGCCATGGCGCGCCGGGCGGCGGCGCTGGAAGGGCTGCCGGTCGGCATCTCGTCGGGCGCGGCGATCGCGGCGGCGCTGGAGGTCGGCGCCCGGCCGGAGATGGCCGGCAAGCGCATCGTCGTCATCCTGCCGTCCTTCGCCGAACGCTATTTGTCGACGGCGCTGTTCGATGGCCTGGACTGAGCGCCCATGGAGCTGAGCGAGGCGCAGGTCGAGCGTTACGCCCGCCACCTGATCCTCGACGAGGTCGGCGAGGCGGGGCAGGAACGGCTGCTCGCCGCGCGCGTGCTGGTGGTCGGCGCCGGCGGCCTCGGCTCGCCGCTGTTGCTCTATCTCGCCGCCGCCGGCGTCGGCACGCTCGGCGTCGTCGACGACGACGTGGTCGAGCTGTCGAACCTGCAGCGCCAGGTGATCCACGCGACGTCCCTCGTCGGCGCCGCCAAGGTGGACAGCGCGGCGGAAACGGTGGCGCGGATCAACCCGGACGTCCGCGTCGTCCGCCATCGGGCGCGGCTGACCGCAACCAACGCCCTGGAGATCATCGCCGGCTACGACCTGGTGGCGGACGGCAGCGACAACTTCCCGACCCGCTTCCTGCTCAACGACGCCTGCTATTTCGCGCGCAAGACCCTGGTCGCCGCGGCGCTGTTGCGCTTCGACGGGCAGGTCGCGACCTTCAAGGCGCATCTGGGCGAGCCGCATCCCTGCTACCGCTGCCTGTTCCCGGCGCCGCCGCCGGCCGGCCTGGTGCCGCGCTGCGAAGAAGCGGGCATCCTCGGCGCGCTCGCCGGCGCCGTCGGCGGGGTGCAGGCGACCGAGGTGCTGAAGGAGCTGCTCGGGATCGGTGACAGTTTGTCCGGCTACCTGCTGATCTACGAGGCCCT
>JBBECF010000161.1:0-15690 GCA_040881945.1 Dongiaceae bacterium
ACGTCCATCGAGGACGCCGAACGCCTGTACCGGATCGAGGCGCTGCGCCGCACGCCGGCGGCGGTCCGCTTCATCTCGTTCGAGCCGCTTCTCGGACCCATCGGTGACGTCGCCCTCGACGGGATCCATTGGGCCATCGTCGGCGGCGAAAGCGGACCGCGCGCGCGGCCGATGCGGGAGTCATGGGTCGAGGCGATACGGTCGACTTGCGCGCGCCAGGGGGTCGCCTTCTTCTTCAAGCAGTGGGGCGGCCGGAACAAGAAGGCGGCCGGAAGGGCCTTGAACGGCCGGACTTGGGACGACTACCCGAAATCGCATGCCGTTGAGGGCCTTGGCGTGAGCTAAGCGGGCAGCGGCCGCCGGCCTCAGCCGGTTAGCTCACGCTCGCCCCCTCACCCGCTTCAAAGGGCCGCGGATTGACCTGCCTGCGCGAAGCCCCCGCCTTCGCCCGCCGGGCTTCGGCGGGCAGGAAAGCGGCTTCGCTTCGGCGAAGGCAGGTCGGCAGGGCTCTTGCCCCCCCGCGGCCCGCGGGCGGCGGAGGGATGGGCCGGCGCAGGCGCCCCCCTCACCCAGCTTCGGGTAAGGCGCGTCTTGTCGACGCGCCAACCCTTCGCAACCCTCTCCCCCCGCAAGCGGGGGGCGAGGGCGAGGGCGAGGGGGGTGATTCGATCCCGTCGAATTGCGCTAGACCCCCGCGGCATAGGGCGCGGCGGCGGCGGCGCCGCCGTGGACGAGGACATGCACCTCGGCGGCCGGCCAATGGGCGATGACCGCGTCGCCGGGGTCGAGCGGATCGGCGAAGAAGCGGTCGTCCAGCATGTTGACGACGAAGTCCTCGGGCGTCGCGCCGGCGATCGTGACCTTGACCCAGCCGCCCTGATATTCGACGGCGCGCACGGTGCCGGTCACGGTGTTCATGTCGGCCGCGCGGGCGTCGGCACCCGCTGCGCTCGCGCGCACGCGCGGCGAGTGCGCCTTCACGACGTCGATGCGGTCGCGGCGCACGGCGACGTGCACGACCTCGCCCGCCGCCGGCGGCCGGGCGCCGGCGGGGAAGGCGATGCGTCCGCCGGCGTCGGCGGCGAGCACGACGGCGCCGGTCTCGACGCCGACGACCCGCCCGGAGAGCACGTTCTGGCCGCCCATGAAGCGGGCCACATAGGGGCTGCGCGGCGCGGCATAGACGTCGCGCGCCGAGGCCGCCTGTTCGATGCGGCCCTGGTCCATGACCACGACCAGATCGGCGAGCGCGATCGCCTCGAGCTGGGTGTGGGTGACGTGGATGAAGGTGATGCCGAATTCGCGCTGCATGGCGCGCAGCTCGCCGCGCATCTTCAGGCGCAGGAATTCGTCGAGGGCCGACAACGGCTCGTCGAGCAGCAGCACGCGCGGATCGGTGATGAGCGCGCGGGCGAGCGCGATGCGCTGCTGCTGGCCGCCCGAGAGCTGCGCCGGGACGCGCTCGGCGAAGGTCTCCATGCGCACCCGCGCCAGCATCTCGCGCGCCGTCCGGCGCCGCTCGGCCTTCGCCACGCCGCGCACCTTCAAATTGAAGGCGACGTTCTCGAGGCAGGTCAGGTGCGGGAACAGCGCGTAATTCTGGAACATCATGGCGGTGCCGCGCCGCGCCGGCGGCAGCCCGACGACGGCCTTGCCGTCGATGCGCACGTCGCCCTCGCTCGGCGTCTCGTGGCCGGCGATCATGCGCAGGATGGTCGTCTTGCCGCAGCCGCTGGGGCCGAGCAGGCAGCAATAGGCGCCGGCCGGGATCTTCAGATCGATGCGATCGACGGCGAGCGTGTCGCCGAAGCGCTTGGTCAGGTTGACGAGGTCGATTTCGCCCTGCTGCGCCACTGCCGGTCCGCCTCCTCTACTGCGCCTGGCCGAGCGGCCGCGCCCCCGCCGCCCGGGCCCGGTCCTCGGCAACGACCCGCCGCGTCCGCCGCCGCCCGATCAGCGCGATCGAGCCGAGCGCGAGCGCGATGACCGCGAACGAGACCGCCGTGGTGAAGGTGCCGAGCGCATAGAGCGCCGGCGAGGTGACGTTCGTCGTCATCACCCAGATCTCGAGCGGGAGCGTGTTGCGCGGGCCGACGGTGAGCAGCGTGCGCGGGAATTCGTCGTAGGAGAGCGTGAAGCCGAACAGCGCCACGGCGATCAGGCCCGGCAGCAGGATCGGCAGGACGACGTAGTGCAGAATCTGCCGGTTGCTGGCGCCGAGGTCGCGCGCCGCTTCCTCGTAGGCGCGATCGAAGCGGGCGAACACCGCGAACATGATCAGGAGACCGAAGGGCAGCGTCCAGGTCAGGTGGGCGCCGAGCGCCGAGCTGTACCAGGCGGTGCGCAGGCCGAGGAACTGGAACATCAGGCCGCCGCCGAGGCTGACCAGCAGCCCCGGCATGATCAGGCTGGCGATGGCCAGGTAGAACACGAGGCCGGCGCCGAGGAAGCGCCGGCGGAAGGCGAGGCCCGCCATCACCGAGAAGACGACGGTGAGCCCGAGCACGATGACCGCCAGCGCCATCGAGCGCGCGAACGAACCGCCGAAATCGCCGGTGCGCTGTTGCCCGAACAGGGCGACGAACCAGTCGAGCGAGACCCCGTTCATCGGGAAGGTCAGGCCGCCGGTCGGTCCCTGGAACGACAGGATGTAGATCGCCGACATCGGCCCGTAGAGGAACAGCACGAACAGCGTGAAGAACGCCGCCAGCGCGTAGAAGGTCCAGGGCCGCCGGCCGGCCGATGTGCGCTGCATGGCCGCCATCCCCTAGGTCGACAGTTCCTTGCGCACGTCGACGACGCGCAGGATCGCCGCCACCATCAGGATGACGATGACCAGCAGGCCGACCGCGCTGGCGGCGGCCGGGGGATATTGCAGCAGCGCGATCTCGTTCGACATCGCGAGCACGACATTGGCGGTCTGGCCGCCGCTCATGACCTTGATCACGAAGAAGTCGCCCATGACGAGCGCGATGACGAAGATCGAGCCGAGCGCGATGCCGGTCTTCGACAGCGGGATGACGATTTCCCAGATGATGCGCCAGCCGCTGGCGCCGGCGTCCACCGCCGCCTCGACCAGCGATTTGTCGATGCGCGCCATCGAGTTGAAGATCGGCACGATCATGAACAGCGTGAACAGATGGACGTAGGCGACCACCACCGCGAAATCCGAGAACAGCAGGAATTCCAGCGGCGCGTCGGTCAGCCCTAGCGCCATCAGCGACTGGTTGAAGATGCCGTTGCGGCCGAGGAACGGAATCCACGAGATCATGCGGATGACGTTCGACGTCCAGAACGGCACCGTGCACAGCAGGAAGAGCGCGATCTGCCACAGGAAGGTGCGCACGTGGAACACCAGGAAATAGGCAATCGTGAAGCCGATCGCCAGCGTCGCCGCCCAGACGATGAGCACGAATTTGATCGTGTTCGCGTAGAGCGTGAGCGTGAGCGGCGAGGCGAACAGTTCCCGGTAATTCGTCAGCACGAAGGCCGGATAGACGTCGAAATCGTCGAATTCGAAGAAGCTGACGGCGACGACCATCGCCAGCGGAATCCCGAAGAACACCAGCAGCACCAGGGTCAGCGGTGCGACCTGGACATACGGCGCGAGGCGCGGCCACAGGGTCATGGTCGATCGGCGGCGAGGCGACGAGGCGGAAGGATCGGCGGGACGGCGACCGGCCGTCCCGCCGGATGTCGGACGCGGGCTCGTGTCCCGTCCCCGAAATTCATTTCATGAATTTCGGGGTGAACGGGCCACGACGTATTTGAATCCAGTGGCCTGCTTATCCGAGAAATTCGAAATCGAATTTCTCGGGCAGGACACTAGGCGGCGATGAATTCGTTCCACTTCTGGACCATGTAGCGGTTCTCGTCCATCACCGTGTTCCAGCAGGCGACGTTGCCCATGCGCTCCCAGAACGCGCCGCCGTCGCGCACCGTGCCGGCCTTTTCCATCAGGTTGCCGTAGGGGTCCTTGATCTCGCCCTGCGCCGGCTTGCCGTCGTACCAGTAGTTCCATTCGTCCTCGGACATGAAGCCCTTGGCGGTCTCCGGCACCGAGCTGTAATAGCCCTGCTTGGCGATGAAGCCGCCCTGCCAGCCCGACTGGTGCCAGTTCAGATATTCGTAGGCGGCGTCGAGCTTGAGGCCGCTCAAATGCGCCATCGGCGCGCTGTTGCTGGCCCAGGCGCGGTAGCCTTCCTTGAGCGGCGTGTAGTAGCACGGGATGCCGCGCGCGCGCACCGCGGTGACCGCCGGCGACCACATCGACTGGATCACGACTTCGCCCGAGGCCATCAGGTTCACGGAATCGTCGAAGGTCGTCCAGAACGAGCGGAACTGGCCGGATTTCTTGGCGTCGATCAGGATCGCGACGGTCTTGTCGAGCTCCTCGCGCGTCATGTTGCCCTTGTCGCCATATTTGAGGTCGCCGCGCGATTCGATCGCCAGGGCGGCGTCCATGATGCCGATCGAGGGCACGTCGATGATCGCGGCCCGGCCCTTGAACTCGGGGTTCAACAGCTCGTGCCAGTGCTCGATCGGCCGGTTGATGATGTCGGGCCGTATGCCGAGCGTGTCGGCGTTGAACACGGTCGGGATGCCGGTCGCCCAGTCGGTCGGGCCGTCGTGGAACTCCTTGGCCCCGGGGTCGGCGACATATTGCACCTCGTAGGGCAGCGTGCCCTGCGGCGATACCTTGCCGCCGTCGGGATATTCGCCCTTGGTGAAGATCGGCACGACCTTGTCCCAGTACTTGAACCGCTTGAGGTCGATGGGCTGGAGCACGCCGCGCGGCAGCAGCTTGCTCTGCATCCAATATTCGATGTCGGCGATGTCGAGGGATTCGGGCTGCGTCGCGATGCGGTTGACCAGCGCGTCGCTGGCCGCGTTCTGCATCTCGATCTTGAAGCCGAGATCCGCGGTGGCCTGCCGGGCGATGTCGATGATCGACGAATACGACCCGCCGACCTGGAGCAGGGTGATGTCCTTGATGTTCTGCGCCCAGATCGTCGGGAAGCCCTTGATCGCGCCGGAGCCGACCGCCAGGCCGGCGGCCGCCGCCGCGCCCTTGAGCATCCGGCGGCGGCTGATGCCGGATCGCTCCGTCCCGGCCGGACGCCGGCCGGATTTCGTAATCTTCCTAGCCACTTGCGCCTCCTCTGTCAAAATCCGACGGACGGGCCGTCCGCCGTTTCCCCGGTCTTTTGAGTCCGTGGGTCCGGCCTGGCCGGCCGTCGCCCGGATCGGTTGGTGGACTCTCTTGCCGCCGCCCGATCCTGTCAAGCGGGGGCCGTCCGCCCTTCAGGTCGAGATCATCTTCTTTTCGACGCCGACCCCGGCGGCGCGGGCGCGTTCGTATTCCAGCGGCACCGTCGCCGAATCCTGCAGCGCGATCCCGGTCGAATCGAAGAGGGTGACGTCCGAGTCGGCGAGGCGGCCCGGTTTGCGGCCGACGATCACCTCGCCGATCTCGCCCATGATGTCGCTCTCCTCGATCAGGCCCTGGGCGAGCGGCACGTTGATCTCTCCGTCCGTGCGGCATTGCCGGATGTCGTCGACGAAGATGCGGGCGCGCTGCAGGATCTTCGGGTCGAGCTCCTGATCGCCGCCCTTGTCGGCGCCGACCGCCGCGATGTGCGTGCCGGCCGCGATCCAGGCGTCCTTGACGATCGGGCCGCGCGCCGGCGTCACCGTGACGACCACGTCGGCGCCGCGCACGACCGCCTCGAGATCCGTGGACGGGCGGATCGTCAGGTTCGGAAACTTGGGCTGCTGGCTCGCCATGAAGGCGTCGAGGGTTGCCTGCGATCGGCTCCACACCCGCACCTCCTCCCAGGCGAAGATCCCGTTGCAGGTGGCGAGCGTGCCCTCGGCCATGTGCCCGGCCCCGACGATGGCCAGGCGCTTCGAATCCTTGCGCGCCAGCCACTTGGCGGAGACCGCGGCGGCGGCGCCGGTGCGCATCACGGTGTGGTAGCTGCCGTCGCAGATGGCGAGCGGGAATCCCGTCTCGGGATGGGTGTAAATGAGGATCGAGAACACCGTCGGAAGACCGTACTTTTCCCGGTTGCGCTCGCGGATCGAGACCCATTTGCAGGCCGCCGCCTCGGGCTCCTCGATGTAGGAGGGCATCGCCTCCCATTCGCCCGGATACTTGTCGAGGACGATGTGCCCCTTGGGGTCCATGTAGTAGCGCCCCTCGCCGTGCATGCGGTAGGCCTGCTCGACGCAGGCGACGTATTCGGCGGGGGTCAACAATCCCATCATGTCGGTGCGGCCGAGGATCAGCGTCTTGCGGTTTCGCCAGCTTTCATCCATTGGAGACTCCTCCCCTCCCCGCCCCGCCATTCCCGGCGCGGCTTCCGGCCCAGGATATGCGAACCGCCGTTATTCGACGATGCCGCGCGATCGCATGTCCGCGACCAGCCGGGCCCGAACCGGGTCGACGTCGATCAGGCGCCCCGCGCGGTAGCGGGCGACCTCGTCGCCATCATAGGGCCGGAAATCCTCGGGCAATTGATCGGGGCTGAGTTCGGTCAACATCCAGTTCAGGACGGCGGCGGTCTCCGCGTCGGACAGGCCGGACTGCGCCACGCCGGGAACCTGGACCAGGAACTCGCGGCCGCCGGGCACGCGAAGGAAGTTGCCGACGAAGTCCCGCAGGGGCGGGATCGTGCCCTGTCCCGCACCGTCGCGCTGGTGACAGCCCATGCAGTGCAGCGCATAGAGGGCGTAGGCATCCGGCTCGGCGCGGGCGTCGCCGGCGCCGAGGCCCGCGACCAGCGCCGAGAAGAGCAGCGCCGGTACAGGATGGGGCGCGCGATTCATCGGGACAATCCCAAGCCTTCCAGCTCGCCGAGCACGGCCCGGCGCGACTTGGCGACGGCGGTGGGCGCCTTGACGACGGCTCGGCGCGCGGCGATCTCCGATGCCTCCAGCGGCTTGGCGTCGGCCGGCAGACTCGCGGCATTGAACGTCGTCAAGACATGGTTCAGCACATCGGCCGCCTCCTGGTCCGTCAGCGGCGGGGCGACCTGCATCTGACCCACATATGCCGTTCCGCCGACGCTGATGGCGCCGGCAATACCGAAGACGACCACGTCGGCGAGATACCGACGGCCGGACTCGACGGCCATGAAGTGGCCGAGAGTCCCGGCGATCGGCGGATACACGCCGGCCTGCCCGCGCCCGCCCGGCTGGTGGCATACCGCGCAGCGCGCTTCAAAGATCGCCGCGCCGGCCCCCGGCGCGTCCGCTGCGCAGGGGCTCGCCGCGACCAGGGTCCAGGCGGCCGCCCCCATTGCCGCACCCCGCCCGTTCCGCACTATGCGGTCCCGAGAACCGCCCCGATCGTGCAGTGATAGCTCATGTTCGTGGCGCCGAAGCACCAGACGATGTCGTTGTTGAGCTGCGGGCGATAGACCGGCGTCTCGCCCTGGTTGGTGTTGCACAGGCACAGGCCGCAACTGCCCTGGCCGCAACAGTCGTTGTAGGAGATGATGTAGTTCTTGTTGTCGGCCGGGTTGAGGCAGGTGCCGATCCAGGTGACGTTGGAGACCGACGTGCCGGGCGGACAGTGGCTGACGCTGCCGCCGCAGCAGGTGCACAGGAACCCGTCGAATCCGCAATAGCGCCAGTAGTCGCACTGCGTCGGGTCGCCGGGGTCCGCCGCCGTCTCGGCGCGGGGGGCGCGGTCGATGGGCAGGACCGGCACCAGCGCGGCGCCGACCAGAAACTGGCCGAGCCGGGCCATGGCGCTGCGCCGCGACACGCGTCGCGCCACGCCGCGCGCCGATTTCTCGAACCAGCCGTCGATCAAGCTCATGGTCTCCTCCCGCTGCGGCCGACTCACGCCGCCCTGCCCCCTTTGGCCAAGTATTCCTGCATCGAGCCGACGCCCGCTTCCTTGGCGCTGATCAGGCTCTCGAGGTGCTCGCGCGTGTTGACGAGACCCTTGGCCCGAAGCGCGCCGTCCTCGTCGATCAGCACGGCATAGGGGAGCTTGCCGATTTGAAAGGTCATTCCGAGCTCCCTCGACACCACGAACGGCAGGGACTGCAGGCCCTGTTCCCGCCAGAAGCGCGCGATCTCCGCGACATCGCCGTCGCTCGCCAGGACGACGTCGACGCGGTCGCTCTCGCCGGCGGCGAGCGAGCGCACCGTCGGCAGCAACTCCTTGCACACCGGGCAGCTCGACGACAGGAAGAACAGCAACGTGGACCGACCGCTTGCCGCGATGCCGCCGATCCTGACGATGTCGCCGGCCAGGTCGCGCAACTCGAACACCGGCGGGCGTTGCCCGATCGCCGGCCCCTTGTCGATGATCAGCGCGCCGACCGGCGCCACGCGCTCAAAGAGGACGCCGATCTGGCGCGTCAGCGCGAACACGACGGCGCCGAGGCCGACGACGGCGATCCACAGGACGACGTTGGAAATGACGAGACCGGTCACGGGCGGGCCGTCCGCAGGCCGGCGAGCAGCCGGAGGTTCGACGTCAACTGCACGGCGATCGCGAACAACCCGACCGCCGCCACCGTCCCGGTCGCGACCGTGAGCCAGTCGAGGGCGCCCAGGAGCCGCCCCTCGGCCGCCAGGCTGGCCACGAACACGAGGACCGCCAAACCGCCATTGCGCGCCAGGGTCGAGGGTCCGAGTCTGCCCTGTCCCGCCGCCGGCCGGGCGCCGAACAGCCAGCAACCGCAGTCGATGTCGGTGCGCCCGCGCCGGATGCTGATGGCGATGGCGGCGGAAAAGGCCAGCAACATCGCGCCGAGCAGGACCGCCCCGGCGACCCGACCGGCCGGCCACAGCAGCAGGGCCGCCCCAACCACCTCGGCCGCCGCCAAGGTCGAGGCCACCGGCGCGACGGCACGCCCCGAAATCAGGTCGTAAGCCGCCACCGCGTCGCGGAACTCCGCCGGACGGCGCAGTTTCGACAGGCCCGCCGCGGCGAACAGCACGGCGATCGTCAGCCGCGCGATCCACACCAAGACCGGATCGACGAATTCCATCGTCACGGCGTCTCCAGCACCAAACCGAGTTCCAGCAGTCCGGGCAGGTTCACGGTCTCCGCGCCCGACGCCGCGTCCATGACCGACAAAGCGAGCGTCTCGGTGATGGCGGCCACGATTGGCTTGTCGTCGCGGCTGACGGCGATGGAGATGACCGGCTCCACCGGCTTGATCACCCGCACCTTCTTCTTGTCGGCCAGGCTGTAGACCCAGATCTCCGGACCCGGTAGCTCGTGGGTGCCCGGGCCGCCCTGGTGCATGGAGACGAACAGCTCGTTCGTGTGCGGGCTGTAGGCGACCTGTTCCCAGCCGCCGGGGCGCCAGCCCGCCGCCGCTTCCTCCGCGCTGGTCAGCGACCATGGCGCGGCGTAGACGGGATCGCCGCCGGACAGGTTCACTTCGTGGACCATGCCGCCATAGGTCGTGAAGGCGTAGCCGGTGCCGGTCGTGGCGGGCCGCTCCGAGACCGGATCGGCGTCCACGTCGAAGACGGGCTTCGGCGTCCGGCCGCGCGAGGTTTCCCGGCCCGCCGCGTCCAGAGTCACCTGAAGGAACGTGCCGTCGCCGCACGGCATGACGAACTTGTCCTTGCCCGGCAGCACCAGGGCGCAGCCGGGGGTGGAGATCTCGCCGACGACGGTGCCGGCCTCGATATCGACGACGACCACGGACGTCGCCGGAGTCATGTTGAAGAGGAAGAGGAACCGCCCGTCCGCCGACAACCCCATGTTGTAGGGCTGCGTCACCGCCAGGAAGCGGCCGGGAAGCCTCACCTCCGCCACCGGCAGGAACGTCGTCATGTCGTAGACGGTGACGACGTCCGTGCGCTCGCCCCGCGTCCCGCGCGACCAGAAGGTTTCGGCGACGTACAGCCGTTTGCCGTCGGGCGAGATAAGGCTGTTGGCCAAGTAGCCCGTGCTCAGCTTGGCCACCACCTTCCCCTGATCGCCGTCGACGACGACGATCTTGCCCTCGGTCAGATGGAAGAACGCCGCGTCCGTCAGGAATACCCAATGCGGGCTGAGCGGCGGGGCGGGAGCCACCCCCGGCACCTCGGAAGGGACATCCGCGCGTGTCGCGCCCCACGCCAGCGCAGCCGCCAGGGCCGCGCCCACTGCAAGGCTTCGCTTCATTTCAGCCTCCCCTGATCGACCGCCCGCGGATTATCGGACGCCCCGCCGGCTTGGCCCGATGGATAACAGTAGATCGCGACCCCACCCGTGTCAATTTCGCACCCTGGTCGAGCGGCGGGGCCGGCGCCGCCTCAGGCCGTCTTGTCCTCGGCCAGGCCGAGCTCCTTCTTCATCTGCTCGCGCATGAGATATTTCTGAATCTTGCCGGTCACCGTCATGGGGAAGCCATCGACGAACTTGACGTAACGTGGCACCTTGTAGTGGGCGATCTGGCCCTTGCAGAAGTCGCGGATCTCCTCGGCCGTGACGGTCGCGCCGGGCTTGGGCTTCACCCAGGCGCACAGCTCCTCGCCGTATTTCGGATCGGGCACGCCGATCACCTGCACGTCCTGCACCTTGGGATGGCGATAGAGGAATTCCTCGATCTCGCGCGGGTAGACGTTCTCGCCGCCGCGGATGACCATGTCCTTGATGCGGCCGACGATGTTGCAGTAGCCCTCGGCGTCGAGGGTGGCGAGGTCGCCGGTGTGCATCCAGCGGCCGGCATCGATGGCCTCCGCCGTCTTGTCCGGGTCGTTCCAGTAACCGCGCATGACCGAATAGCCGCGGGTGCACAGCTCGCCCGGCGTGCCGGGCGGCACCACCCGGCCTTCGGCGTCCACGATCTTGACCTCGACGTGGGGATGGACGCGCCCGACGGTGCCGACCCGCTTTTCCAGGGGATCGTCGGGCGCGGTCTGGAAGCTGACCGGGCTGGTCTCGGTCATGCCGTAGCAGATCGTCACCTCGGACATGTGCATCTCGTTGACCACCCGCTTCATCACCTCGACCGGGCAGGGCGAGCCGGCCATGATGCCGGTGCGCAGGCTGGCGAGATCGAAGCGCTTGAACTCCGGATGGTTCAGCGCGGCGATGAACATGGTCGGCACCCCATAGAGGCCGGTGCAGCGCTCGGCATGCACCGTCTCCAGCACGGCCAGCGGATCGAACGCCTCGCCGGGATAGACCATGGCCGAGCCATGGGTGACGCAGGCGAGGTTGCCGAGCACCATGCCGAAGCAGTGGTAGAGCGGCACCGGTATGCAGATGCGGTCTTCCGCGGTCAGCCGCATGGTCTCGCCGATGAAGAAGCCGTTGTTGAGGATGTTGTGGTGCGTGAGCGTGGCGCCCTTGGGAAAGCCGGTGGTGCCGCTGGTGAACTGGATGTTGATGGGATCGTCGAACTGGAGCCGGCCGGCGAGCTCGGCCAGACGCTGGCGATGGCCGTCGCCCGCCAGCGCCGGCACGTCCTCGAAGCCGTACATGCCGGGGGTCGGGTCGGCCCCTTCGCGCGGCGGAATGCGGACGACGATGCGCAGGTCGGGGAGCTTCGCCGCCCGCAACTGGCCGGGCCGGCAGCGGTCGAGCTCCGGCGCCAGCTCGCGCAGCATGGCGAGGTAGTCGCTGCTCTTGAGCGCCGTCGCCGTGATCAGCGCCTTGCAGCCGACCTTGGTCAGCGCGTAGTCGAGCTCGGCCAGGCGGTAGGCCGGATTGATGTTGACCAGGATGAGGCCGGCCTTGGCGGTGGCGAACTGGACGATCACCCATTCGGCGTTGTTCGGCGACCAGATCCCGACGCGATCGCCCGGCTCAAGGCCCAAGGCCAACAGACCCGCCGCGAAGGCGTCCACCCTGTCCTTGAGCTGGCGGTAGGTCCACCGGACGTCCTGGTGGCGCACCACGAGCGCCGGAGCATCCGGCCACCGCCGGGCGACGGCGTCGAAATACGCGCCGACGGTCTGGCCCATGAGCGGCGTGTCGCCGGCGCCGTGCACGTAGCTTTGCGCGAGCTTGGCCATTCAGTCGTCCTTGATCTCGGGGAAATCCTCCTCCCAGTACTCGTGCGCCCGGCGCGGCGCGCCCGGCGCCCGCGCCATCTCGGCCTGGCGCAGCTCGACCCGCCGGATCTTGCCGGAGATGGTCTTGGGCAGCTCGCCGAACTCGAGCCGCCGGATGCGCTTGTACGGCGCCAGGGTGGCGCGCGAATGCTGAAAGATCGACTCGGCCGTCGCCCGGTCGGGCGCCCAGGCCCGGGCGAGCAGGACGAAGGCCTTGGGAACCGCCAGGCGGATCGGGTCGGGGCTCGGCACCACCGCGGCCTCGGCGACGGCGTCATGCTCGATGAGCGCGCTCTCGATCTCGAAGGGGCTGATGCGATAGTCGGACGCCTTGAAGACGTCGTCGGCGCGCCCGACGAAGGTGAGGTAGCCGTCCGCGTCGCGCATCGCCACGTCGCCGGTGCGGTAATAGCCGGCCGCCGAGACGCGGGACGCGCTGTCGGAATCGTCGCCGTAGCCGGGCATGAGGCCGACGGGACGCGGATCGAGCGCCAGGCACACTTCGCCTTCGCTCGCCTCCCGGCCGTCGGAGTCGACGAGCCGGACGTCGTAACCCGGCAGCGGACGACCCATGGACCCCGGTTTGACGGGTTGGCCCGGGGCGTTGCCGACGAGCGCCGTCGTCTCGGTCTGGCCGTAGCCGTCCCTGATGGTGATGCCCCACGCCCGGCGCACGGTGTCGATGACTTCGGGGTTGAGCGGCTCGCCGGCCCCGACCAGGTCGCGCAGCTTCGTCTTGTAGGCCGTGAGGTCGTGCTGGACGAACATGCGCCAGACGGTGGGCGGCGCGCACAGCGTGGTGACGGCGCAGCGCTGGATCGTCGCCAACGTGTCCTGCGGCACGAACTTCGCCGCGGCATGGATGAACACCGTGGCGCCGGCGTTCCATGGCGCGAAGAAGCAGCTCCAAGCGTGCTTCGCCCAGCCCGGCGAGCTGATGTTGAGATGAATGTCCCCCGGCATCAGCCCGAGCCAATACATGGTCGAGAGGTGACCGACCGGGTAGCTGACATGGGTGTGGACGACGAGCTTTGCCCGCGCCGTTGTTCCGGACGTGAAGTAGAACAGGATCGGGTCGCCGGCGCGCGAGGGGCCGTCGGGGACGAAGGTCGGCGAGGCGCCGTCGGCCTCGTCATAGGAGCGCCAGCCCGCCGCCGTGCCGCCAACCGCGATGCGCCGAAAGCCGGCGGGCAGTGCCTCGAACTTCGCGGCATCGCCGGCGCCGGCGATGACGCAGCTCGCGCCGCCGCGCGACAGCCGGTCGCGGATGTCGGCGGGGCTGAGGGCCGTCGTGGACGGGATCACCACCGCGCCCAGCTTGATCGCGGCCAGCATGATCTCCCAGAGGGGCGCCGTGTTGCCGAGCATGAGCAGGATGCGATCGCCGCGCCCGACGCCTTGGGCGCGCAGCCAGTTGGCGACCCGGTTCGAGCGCTCCGCCATCGCGGCGAAGGAGATCTTGGTGTCTTTGCCGTCGTCCGTGACGATCCACAGGGCCGGGCGGCCGTTGCCCGCCGCCATCGCATCGAAGTAATCGAGCGCCCAGTTGAAGGCTTCGAACCGCGGCCAGCGAAAGCCGCGATTGGCCGCCTCGTAATCCGAGCGGTGAGCGATCAGGAAGTCGCGCGCCCGCACGAACTCGGCAGCGGCGGTCATGACTGCTCCCTCTCCGCGATGGCTCGAACCGCGCAAGCTACACGAACCCTCCGGTCGGAGTCATCTCCCGCTGTTTGCCGTTTTCATCCACGAGAACGACAAGCAGAAGGTCGGCACCCTTTTCCTGCTGACACAAACCTTCTGACGCTACCGCCCGCGACGGCGGGAGGTTCGTTGTGCGCTGCGGCGAAACCGTCGCCGCGATGGTGGCGATCCTGGCCGAATCGGCCGCAGCCGGCGCCGGACCCGACACACCGGACGGGTAGTATAAATTCCGATGTTAATCAATAATGGCGCACCTGGCCGCGCGGTCTGGAGCCGCGGCCGGCGGCGGATCGTGTTGCGGCTGCGAGAAACGGCGCGGCCGGGTACGGCCGGCGACCGCTTGGCTTGCCCGGATCACTCCGTGGTTGCATACCGTCCGCGATTGGCCTAGCCTACTACTTGAGGGGCGGCCCTCGATAATCTGTCAGACGCAGATGGTAAAGTAATACGCATGGCTGAACGGCAGTCGTCGGGGCCGGTCGGTAATTCGGGGGACCGGCTGCCGAATCTCAGCAACAGCGCGGCGGCCGCGGCGGCGATCTGCCCCGTCCTGCAGTTCGATTTGGGCGACGACGCGCCGGCGGTTTCGTATGCCGGCGCCCTCGAGAGTGCGCAGGTCAGGGTGCATGTGTGCGCCTCGGCCGACGACATTCGCGCGGCGCTGCGCTCGGAGCGGATCGTTGCCGGGCTGTTGCATCTCGGCAACCGGGCGGACGAGTTGTTTCCCTCGCCGGCGCTCGAGACCCTGATCGAACTGCAGCCGACCCTGCGCCTGATCGCGATGGTGGAGCAGGACCACGCCCAGTCGCGCTGCCTCGAACGGCTGCTGCAGTGGGGCGTGCTGTACGATTTCCACACGCTTCCCGCGGATATCGGGCGGCTGCTCCACACCCTCGGCCACATCCGGGGCCTCGTCGAGATCGAGGATCTCGCGGTGATGCCGACCGGCATCGACGGCGTGGGCGAGCCCTACATGATCGGCTCGCACCCGGCCATGCTCCAGGTCTTTCATGCGATCCGCAAGGTGGCCGACGTCGATGCCGCGGTCCTCGTCACCGGCGAAAGCGGCACCGGAAAGGAGCTCGCGGCGCGCGCCATCCACGAGCGCTCGGCGTTCTCTCAGGGACCGTTCGTCGCGGTCAATTGCGCGGCCCTGCCGCCCACGCTCATCGAATCGGAGCTGTTCGGCCACGAGAAGGGCTCGTTCACCGGCGCCCACCAGCGCAAGATCGGGCGCATCGAGGCGGCGGCCGGCGGCACCCTGTTCCTGGACGAGATCGGCGACCTGCCGCTCGACGTGCAAGGGCATTTCCTGCGCTTCCTTCAGGAGAAGACGATCGAGCGGGTCGGCAGCACGCGCACCATTTCCGTGGACGTGCGCGTCGTGGCGGCGACCAATGTCGATCTGAAACAGGCGATGGAAGTGGGCCGTTTCCGCGAGGACCTTTTTTATCGGCTGAACGTGCTGCACGTCCACATGCCGCCGTTGCGCGCGCGCGGCGAGGACATCGAGCTCATCACCGCGTTTTTCCTGCGCAAGTTCTCCAAGGAGCTGCGCCGGCCGTTTCGCGGCTTCAGCGACGGCGCGCGCGCGGCCATCCGCGCCTATCCCTGGCCGGGCAACGTTCGCGAGATCATCAGCTCGGTACGTCGGGCGGTCGTCATGGCCGACGGCAAGTGGATCACCGCCGTCGATCTCGGCCTGCCCGACGGCTCGGCCGAGCGACCGCATTCGATCCCAACGCTGGAGGCGGCGCGTCACGACCTCGAGCGAGACCTGGTCCGCAAGGCGCTCGATCTGCACAACCAGAAGATCCAGCCCGCCGCCCGCAGCCTGGGCGTTTCGCGCGTCACGCTGTACCGGTTGGTGGAGAAGTACGGGATCAAGGCAGCCGAGGCGGAAGCCGAGGCGCGGCCCGGGCGCGGCCCGCGGCGCTGAGCCGACGGCGCCGATAGACAAACGGG